>NZ_JAVRHK010000001.1:0-528605 GCF_031846585.1 Autumnicola musiva | reverse complement strand
ACTTTTAACTATGGCCGGATTATTCAATTTTACCTCGTGTACCTAAGATAGCCTTGCCGAGGCTACCAAGACCCCTGAAGATCATTATGCAAAAGGGAAGGATGAACTGAACCAGAGGAAGAAAAATCAGTTGTTATTATAAAGGCCGCTTTAATTAATTGTGCAAAATAAATGGATCAATCTATAGGTAGAAAATAATTAGCTAAATGTTGTATATATGTTGTACCCAAGAAGAAACAAAAAAGCCTTACATTTCTGTAAGGCTTGATTTTGCTGGTGGTCCCACCTGGGCTCGAACCAGGGACCCCTTGATTATGAGTCAAGTGCTCTAACCAGCTGAGCTATAGGACCCGTTCCCGAAGGAATTATAGGAGCGCAAATTTAGATAATTGAATATTACCTCACAAACAATTTCTTTATATATTTTTCGTCCCAGTTTCCCTGTCTCTTAAAATAGTATATCTCCTCTGAACATGAGATCCTGAAACAGGTTCAGGATGACGTAAGATCAAACCTCCTTTATCTCTTAAGAGGGCCGGGCTGGAGCTTCCTGGCATAATTCTACCAATACTCCATTCGAAGATTTCGGGTGTAAAAAAGCAACCAGTTTGTTATCGGCGCCCTTTTTGGGTTCTTTGCTAATCAATTGAAAGCCTTTAGCTTCCAGTCGTTTAATTTCAGCTTCAATATCGTCTACGGCAAAAGCCATGTGATGAATACCTTCCCCCCTTTTTGCGATAAATTTCGCGACCGGACTGTTTTCATTTGTAGCTGCCACTAATTCGATTTTACTCTCTCCAATTTTAAAAAATGAAGTTGAAACACCTTCACTTTCCACGGTTTCAGTTTTATAATTTTCGGCTCCCAGCAGGGCGGCATATGTTGTATTAGCTTCTTCCAGGTCTTTAACGGCTATCCCTATATGTTCAATCTTTTTCATTTTGTGCTTCTGTATTACAATTTTAAATAGATAAAAATACTATAATCTTTAAATATGCTATTTTTGTACTATGGAAGAAACAAACAGACAAAAGAAAATAGGAGGCGTACTGCAGAGAGATTTAGCTGATATTCTTCAGAACAACCTAAGGGAGGCAGGTAAAACAGGGATTTTGATATCTGTCTCCAAAGTAAAGGTCACTACAGATCTTTCCATTGCCAAGGCTTACATAAGTATTTTTCCGTCGAAAAACGCCAACGACATATTAAAAGAAATTGAGGCGGTAAAGCCAAAAATTAAGCATGAAATGGCACAGCGTACCAAAAATCAGCTGCGTAAAATGCCCGATTTAAATTTTTATATTGATGATTCCCTGGAATATATAGAAGGAATTGAAGATTCTATGAAAGGAAACGAAGATCCTATTTCCAATCCCGACCTGCTGGACAGAAGGAAAAAGTCTTAATTTGAAATTTTCATTCTACATCGCAAAGCGGTACCTTTTTACCAAAAGCAGCAATAACGCGATCAATATTATTACCATTATCGCCGCGATTGGAGTGTTTGCCGGTGCTTTTTCTCTTTTTATAGTTCTCTCGGGATTTTCAGGCCTGCGGGATTTCAGCCTTTCTTTTACCAATGAATTCGATCCCGACCTAAAAGTCCTCCCCGCCAATGGAAAAACCATTCAAATTTCTGAAGAACGGGCTGCCGAAATTGCCCAAATTGAAGGTGTGGCTCAGTTTTCTAAAGTAATAGAGGAAAGGATATTCCTGGATTACCGCTCAAAAAATCATACTGCCTTTATTAAAGGGGTTGATGAGAATTACCAGCAGGTTAATAACATTCAAAATGCAATTTATGATGGTACCTGGCTATCCAAAGGTGAACCCCAGGTGGTAGTTGGTGCGGAAATAAGCAGGTTGCTGGGCCTAAGTGTTTTTAATTATAATGAACTACTGCATATTTTGGTACCCAAACCAGGTAAAGGCCAGATTACTAATCCTACCGATGCCTTTAACCGGCAACAGGTGATTATAAGCGGAATTTACAGCGTAAATGAAGAGTTGGACAGCAAATATGTATTTTCAAACATCAGTTTTGCTCAAAATTTATTGAATTTAAGTGACAGCACTTATACAGCGATGGAATTCCGGTTAACTCCGGGATCCGAACCTGATGCTGTTTCAGAGAGAATAAAGCAGGTATTTTCTGAAGAAATTATAATAAAGAACCGGGCACAGCTTAATGAGGTGCTTTATAAAATGCTGAATACCGAGAACCTGGCGGTATACCTTATTTTTACCCTGGTACTTATTATTGCACTTTTTAACGTGGTAGGTTCTATAATAATGGTAATTCTGGATAAGCGGGAAAATGTAAAAACGCTGTTTAGCCTTGGGGCCACACCAAACCAGATTAAGAACATTTTCTTTTTGCAGGGAATGCTGATGTGCTTTATAGGCGGAATAATAGGCCTGGGATGTTCTTTGCTGCTTATTTATCTTCAGCTGCAATATGATCTGGTGATGATTACTCCTACCCTGCCCTACCCGGTAACAATTACTGCGGAAAACATCCTGATTGTGATTGTAACTATAGGAATTTTAGGCCTTATTGCCTCTTATATTGCAGCGGGCCGAAGCAAAAAAGCGCTGGCGCGTTAAGCAAATTGGTAACCCGCAAATTCTTTTTCCACCTCATCAAAAGCGGTAAAAACATCAGCTGCATCATCACTGGTCACCATTTTCATACGGTATTCCTTAAAATGCGGGATTCCCTTAAAATAGTTTGTGTAGTGGCGGCGCGTTTCAAAAACACCTAATTTATCTCCTTTCCAGTCGATTGCCATTTGCAAATGTCTTCTCGCCGCATCCACACGCTCCTGTAAGGTTGGCGGTGCCAGATGTTCACCGGTTTGAAAATAATGTTTTACTTCTCTAAAAAACCATGGGTAGCCTATGCTTGCGCGGCCTATCATAGCGCCATCCAGGCCAAATTTATCACGCATTTCCACTGCTTTTTCGGGGGAATCAACATCGCCATTCCCAAAAACAGGAATATGCATCCGCGGATTATTTTTTACCTCAGCAATAGGATTCCAGTCTGCTTCACCTTTATACATTTGTACCCTGGTGCGGCCATGAATGGAAATAGCCTTGCAACCTACATCCTGAAGCCTTTCAGCCACCTCTACAATTTTAATGGAGTCGTTGTCCCAGCCGAGCCGGGTCTTTACAGTAACCGGAAGCTTGGTGTGTTTTACCATGGCTTCAGTCAGGGAAACCATCAGGTCTATATTTTTTAAAATACCGGCTCCGGCACCTTTGGAAACCACTTTCTTTACGGGACAACCAAAGTTAATATCAATAATATCAGGGCCGGATTTTTCCACAATTTCAACAGATTGCAGCATAGACTCAAGATTGGCCCCAAAAATCTGAATTCCCACAGGCCGTTCTTTTTCATAAATATCAAGCTTCATCACACTCTTTGCCGCGTCGCGAATAAGGCCTTCAGAAGAAATAAATTCGGTATAAACCACATCTGCACCCTGCTCTTTGCAAAGTGCACGAAACGGTGGATCGCTTACATCTTCCATCGGCGCTAACAACAACGGAAATTCTCCTACTTCTATATCTCCAATTTTTGCCACAACAATTTTCTTTTAAAGTGCTAAATTAAGAAAAACCATTTAACCCGCTAAACTGAAAAAATTGTCTAA
This sequence comes from Autumnicola musiva, assembly GCF_031846585.1. Lineage (NCBI taxonomy): Bacteria > Pseudomonadati > Bacteroidota > Flavobacteriia > Flavobacteriales > Flavobacteriaceae > Autumnicola > Autumnicola musiva. The sequence goes on along the minus strand of NZ_JAVRHK010000001.1, from coordinate 524,940 downwards.
AATCAAATAAACCTGATCTTAATCTTCCGAAGAAAGATCCAACGGGCTACGACTACGAGTTATGAATCTAAAAACGACTTTAAAGTTTCCAGGCAATTAGAAATTAAAGAGCGCTCGCTTCCTCCAGACGAACACTTTCTTCGGCATCAATAGAACGGCTATTGTCTCGCAGTTTAAAGTTCCCGAACTTATAAATTACACCAAACCTGATCTTCCTGGATTCCGGCTTGGCGAAAAAGGAATAATTCTGATTTAAATATTTTGAAGAGAGTGGAATATTCATGGTGTTGAGAATATCTTCGGCATTTATGGTTGCTACCAACCTGTTATTAAAGAAGCTTTTCCTAAGACCAATATCAATACCAAATTGCGGCTCTTCAAAGTTGTAAGATCCGGCAATAAAATCAGGATTGTAGCTGGCACTAAGCTCTCCTATAAAGGTACCGTTTTTAGATAAAGTAAACTGGTTGAACATTTGTAGATACGTACTTGTTACATCATTGGTCACTTCCATATTACCGCTTTCATACGCGATAAATTCATTTTCCATATAGTAGAGAGAACCGTAAAAATACATATACCACCAGTCCTTAGGATACCCGTAGTACATTACATCCAGGCTAAACTGCTGCTCGTAATTCATATTTGCATTTACAGACCTTAGGAGATGCTCCTCGTTGTTCTGAAAAGGAAGAACGGCCGTAGCATTATCTGCCCTGTCCCAGTACAAATCGAAAGATAATTGATTTTTATAGGTATAATTGAAGTTAATTTTATTAGAAATAGCCGGTCTTAAATTAGGATTTCCCTCGTTAAAAATATTCTCATTTAAGAAGTACAAATAAGGATTAAGGCTTTCAAAACGCGGCCTTACAATCCTTCGGCTATAATCTATGCTGAAAGAATTATTTTCATTTTGATTATACATCAAATAAAAGGTTGGAAATAATTGAAAATATTCCTGGGTATTAACAGCCCCAAGATTATTTGAAATCCCTTCAATATCGGTATACTCTCCGCGTAAGCCTCCTTTAATGCTCCATTGTTCCCAATCTTTAGAAATACTGGCATAAGCGGCATAAATATTTTCATCATAATTAAATTCATCGGAAAGATTTTCTACAAATTGTCCTGCTCCGGAATCGGTATTGAAAAAATCGAGTCCGCTATCTGATGTAATTCCGGAATATTTTAATCCGGTCTCCACATTTGTGCTTCCCCAGGGCGAGCTTAAATCTATTCTTCCTGTGTAAATATGACTTTTTTGGCCGGAAATTGTATTAAAAGAATTATCGTTCAGTAAATTTCCTTCTGCGGAAATATACCGCGTCAAAAGATCCTGCGCCTGGTCATCATCATAAAGTATATAATTGGCCACGGCCGAAAGGGAAGCTCCTTTTTCACCAACAGAAGTAGTGTAAGTAGAACTTAATAATATATTATCCTGATCATTTTCCACCTTACTGTCCGTAGTGTAAAGGGAGTCCAGCTGATTTTGGGGATTATATATTTCTGTACGCCCGTCTATATCAGAATCAGTTTTTGGAGTAAGCTGGATATTTGCGCTAAGGCTAAGGGAGCTAATATCACTTAAGGTGAAATCCAGAATGGTATTAAGGCTGTGGGAAATTGTCCTGGTATTTCTTTCAAAATCGTTGTACCAGCGGGAGTCTACTTCGCCATCAAGCTCATAGAAAACTATACGGCTTTCATCATTTTTATAATCGTACCTGGAATTGAAATTGTAACTGGCAAAAGCATTCAGCCAGTCATTCTTATAATACTGGCTGGTACCAACATTATATTTTGGAACAATAGCAATAGTATTTGAAGCATTTACACTTCCTTTATAGCCAATAGATAAGTTTTTACTGGTTTTTATATTCAGAATAGCACCACCCTCGGCATCATATCTGGCCGGGGGGTTAGTAATAACCTCTACGGACTTTACATTGTCGCCAGAAAACCCTTCCAGCAATTGTTGCAGTTCCTGGCTGGTAAGATAAACCTTGCGGTCATTAATATAGACGGTGGCAGGACGGTTCCTAACCAAAAGTTCTCCCTGACTAATTATTACGCCCGGGGTTCTTTTTAGGATATCATAGGTGTTTCCTGTGGATAAGGTAGAATTTTCCACATTAAAGGTAAGGCGGTCAATACTACGGGTTACTTTTGGCCTCCTGGCATTTACCGTTATTTCATCAAGATTAGACGAGACCTCTTCCAGCTCAATTGTTTCTAAACTGGTATTTCCATTTACCTCAATAGTTTGCAGGTATTCCTGATAGCCCACAAAACTAACTTTCATTAAGTAGCTGTTATCTTCTATACCGTTTAAAAGATAAACTCCATTTTCATCAGAAACCGCACCCTTATAGACAGAGGTAGAATCTTCAGCATCCAATAAGATAACATTGGCAAATGCAACCGGCTCATCATTGCTTACCAGTTCACCTTTCACCTCGCTCTGGGAATAAGTTTGATTAAATATAAAAAGGAGTAGGGTAAACAGTGGGGCAACACGTTTTTTGAACATAAAAGCTGGCTTCTTATTTCATAAAATTCAAACAAATATAATATTTCCTGAATAAACGTTGAATTTTTTATTACTTCTATTCTTTTATTCAATCGATATTGCGGAAATAGAGGTTATTTTGCATTATTGATAATCTGTGAAAGATATTTCAATAATAGTGGAGAAATCTCTATTCCTAAGAGGAAATTCTGAAAATACCTGCTTTTGAAAAAAGAAATAAAAATTTAATTCATGATAGCCTCATAAAGAGCCTGTTGAATTTTTGTACGGGTATTCAAGGCATACAGCCTGGTGTTTTCCCTGGTAGGCAGCACCCGGTTAGAAAGAAAAAGGTAGAGCAGGTTTTCCTGAGGATCTACCCATGCATAAATGCCGGTAAACCCGGTATGGCCAAAACTATCCTTGCTGGCATCTTTGGCTGTGTTGCTATCTTCTCCCTTATATTCCAGGGAAGGTTTGTCAAAACCTATGGCACGGCGATTGTCATTATCAGGAAACTGCGTTCTGGAGAATTCATTTAAAGTAGAGGCTTCAATAAAACGCTCCCCGCCATAAACACCGCGGTTTAAATACATCTGCATCAGTTTTGCCAGGTCATTGGCGTTGGCAAAAAGTCCGGCATTAGCAGAAATTCCGCCCATCATAATCGCACCTTCATCATGCACGCTGCCATGAATTGAAACATGCCGAAACAAAAAATCACTTTCTGTAGGGACAATCCTTTCCACCGGAAATTTCTCTGAAGGTTTATAAGTTAAAGTTGTTGCACCCAACCTATCATAAAAATTCTCATCTATAAACTTTCTGAAATCTTCGCCTGTAATTTCTTCAACTATAGATGGCAGCAGATAAAAGGCCAAACCGGAATACTTATATTTTGCCTCCTCTTCCAGCGGGGATTTCCTGATGGCCTTAAAAATCTTCTTCTTGTAATTGCGATGCAACCACATATCATCGGCTACCTTCACAGGAAACCTGGCTGAAGAATCCTTTTTAAAAGTATTCCATTTATAGCTTCCGTTTTTTCTAAGGGTGTTTTTCCAGTAAGGGATCCACGGCTTAAACCTTGCCTGGTGGGTTAAAATTTGCCGAAATGGAATTTCTGCTTTATTGGAATTTCTGAAATACGGCAGGTAATCATCAATTCCTGCCTCAAGGCTGAATTGTTCCTCATCGTACAACTGCATTAAAGCCGGTAAAGCTGAAGAAATTTTAGTCACCGAAGCCAAATCATACAAATCTGTACGTTCAACTTTCACGGTATCGCTGTAACGATGAAGGCCGTAGGCTTTGTACAAAACCACTTTCCCGTCCCTGGCCACAAAAATCTGTCCTCCGGGAATTGCCTTGGCATTTATGGCCTCGTTCATCAAAGAATCTACCTGGCCTAATAATATTTTAGAATCCATCCCGGCATCTTCGGGAGTGGTATATTTAAATCGGATTCCTCCATTTACATTAATCCCGTGGCCGGCTTTAAATTTTTCCCCAACCCTAACCGGTAGTTTACCGTTGGCATCTATTCCGCCAAAAATAAGCTGGGCGGCCAGTTCTTCAGTAATTTCAGAATCCTGGTAAGTTTCAATCAATACCGGCGCCTGCTCGATATTATCGATTTTATTAAGCGCATACGGATTTTTAAAAAAGCTGATGATAGTATTATTTTCTGCGGAAAGTTCACCTATAAAATCCCGGACTTCTTCTGAAAGCTTCATCGTATTCCGCGGATATTTACTGTCATCATGAATTCCAACAACGGTAAGATTATAGTTTTCCAGCTCTTCTTTTATTTTATTTATTTCTGAAGTTTTGGCATCTCTGCGTAACTGGAAATGCCTGACTTTTTTATAAAGCCTTAAAGCTTCCTGAAATTCGGTTGTATTTTTAGCTCCAATAGAAACCGAAGCTACTTTTAAAGTATCCAGTCTTTTTAAAGGCAGTAAATTTCCCTCATTCTTAAGAACGGTGAGCGAAGCCTCCACTAATTTTCTTTGCAGCGTAAGTGCCTTAGGTGTGTTTAGCTGCTTCATGATATTCTTTACCGGCAACGGCTTATAATCATCCAGTCCAACCCATTGTTTTACGGCAAGAATCTTTCGGCATCTTTTATCAATTTCCGCCTGACTAATTATGCCTTGCGCTATGGCTTTGCGTACTTCAGCAATCGCTTTGGGTACATCCTCAGTAAATTCCAGCAAGTCATTTCCGGCCAAAACTGCCATTTTATCCACCACTCCCGGTTCATTACCCTTGGTGACGCCTTTCATATTCATGGCATCGGTAACAATTAGCCCTTCAAAACCTAACCTTTCTTTTAAAATTCCGGTGATAATTTCTTTGGATAAAGTTGAAGGCACTCCGGTGGAATCAAGCGCGGGAATGTTTAAATGTGCAACCATTACTCCGCCAATTCCTTCTTCTATTAATTTTTTAAATGGATACATCTCCAAGGAATCCAACCTTTCAAACGGATGGTTAATCTGCGGCAGGGCGTAATGAGAATCGGTATCGGTATCGCCATGGCCGGGAAAATGTTTTGCAGTGGTAAGTAACCCTGCATCCTGCATCCCCTTCATATAAGCAATGCCTTTTTCAGTAACATTAAATTTATCCTCGCCGAAAGAGCGGTAGTTGATAACGGGATTATTTGGATTATTATTTACGTCTACCACCGGTGCAAAGTTCAGGTGCAACCCGGTTCTTTTTATCTGCCGGGCCACCTCCTGCCCCATCTCATAAATCAACTTATCATCCTGAATGGCTCCCAGTGCCATTTGATAGGGAAAGCTAAGGGTGTTATCAAGGCGCATCCCCAGCCCCCATTCCGCATCTATGGCTCCTAAAAGCGGAACCTGCGCCGCCTGCTGATAATCATTCATCAATTCCACCTGGGTTTTAGGATCGCCCTGGAAAAAGATGAGTCCGCCAATCTTTTGCTCTTTAATCAATTCGAGAATTTCCTGCTTATGCTCTCTTCCCCTGTTGGAATATGCCGCCACCATTATAAGTTGGGCGATGCGTTCATTGGGAGTCAGGCTTTCCATAATTGAATCTACCCATTTGCTGTTTTGATACTGAAGAAATTCAGGTTGAACCGAAGTTGTATCCTGGGCATTTAACTGAAGGTTAAAAAAAACTGCAGCCAAAACGACTACAAAAGCTGATTTTATTCTCATTCTGATAAATTGATAATGTTATATGTATTTCTAAGAGGCAGCCACTTCATTAATACTCGTTTTATTCTTTTTGATATCATCTGCAAAGTAACATTTAGCTTATTATTTAATGAAATTCGCATGTAAATTTATGAATAGGAAATAAAGAATAATGGATCAATATAGAAGCAAATAATGAATTGACAACATATTATAAAATATAAATTTATTATAAATAAATAATCTTTTGTAAAATTTTTATATAAGTTTTTGAGAAAAGATATTTTTAATCTATTTTTAAATCAGCAAAAAGTCTTTTATTAGCTCCAAAATCTAATTACAACATTTTGTTTTAAAAAATATGAAAAACCTGGAATTATTGACTGAAAAAGAGCATCTGGTAAATTCCAGTAATGTCGAGCGAAAGAAACATCTCCAAAAAATAAAAATTCTTCAGAATATCTATTTTCAAGGTCCGCAAACCAATACTGAAATTTGTGAAAATTTCAACATCAGTTCGCCTACTTCTATTCGGCTTCTTAACCAATTAATAGAGGAAGAATGGATTAAAAAAGATGGCCGCGGAAAATCTGTGGGCGGTCGCAAACCCGAGCTATACGCGCTTCGGGAACAAAAATTCTATATTGTTGGAGTACAATTAGAAAGGTTTAAGATAAAGATGGCCCTTTTCGATAACCTCAACAATAAAATTGTGGAGTATGAGGATATTCCCTTCAAAATCGAAGAAGAAAAAAGCATCGTAGATCATCTTTTTGAAACCACTGGCAATCTTATAAAGGAATCAGGAATAGATGCTGAATATTTGCTTGGAATTGGCATTAGTATGCCCGGCTTGGTTTCTTCCCGGGAAGGTAAGAATTTTACTTATTTCCTGAATGAAGAACAATCGGAATCCCTTGAGCAAGCTCTTAAAAGAAAATTTGATAAGCCTGTTTTCATTCTTAATGATGCAAAAAGTGCCTGTCTGGCCGAATTCAATTTTGGCCTCGCCAGCGATAAAAAGAATGTCCTGGTAATTTCTATGGACTGGGGAATTGGGCTGGGAATTATAATAGAAGGAAAAATGCACCAGGGTTCAACCGGTTTTGCGGGGGAGTTTGGGCATATCCCGCTTATTGATGATGGATTGCTCTGCCACTGCGGAAAACGGGGATGCCTGGAAACAGTAGCTTCCGGCCTTGCCCTGTCCCGTATGGCAAAAGAAGGAATTAAAGCAGGTGCAAGTTCTATCTTGAGCAGGCTGCCTGATAAGGAAATAGAGGGGATTCAGCCACAAATTATTATTGATGCTGCTAATAAAGGAGACCAGTTTGCTATTAATATACTATCTGAAGTTGGTATCAACCTGGGTAAAGGAATTGCCATTTTAATCCAGCTTTTTAATCCTGAGCTCGTAATACTGGAAGGAAAATTTGCAGATGCAAAACAATTTATAACCACTCCTATTCAACAATCCATCAACACTTATTGTATGGCCCAACTAAGGGAAAAAACTGAAATTTCCCTGTCTACATTGGGTGACGATTCGGTACTGTTGGGATCTGTTGCCACGGTGATGAAAAACATTTTTGAAAATCAGATTAATACAGCAAACACTGTCTAGAAAACAAAAAATAATTATAAAACAATTCAATTATCTCTAACCCTATGGCAAGATTAAACCTTCTTGAGGAAACCCGTTTTGAAAAAGTTCCTGTAAACGTTTATAAAGATCAGCACATTGCTTCAAAAAATGTAGCAAACCGTATTGTTAATCTCATTAAAAGAAAGCAGAAAAACGGAGAAACTGCCGTACTTGGCCTTGCCACCGGGGCTACTCCCGTAGAAGTTTATGCTGAACTGGTTAGAATGCACCGGGAAGAGGGGCTAAGCTTCAGCAATGTGGTGACATTTAACCTGGATGAATATTACCCGATGACACCCGATTCCAGGCAGAGCTATGTTACTTTTATGTATGAAAACCTTTTTGATCATATAGACATAAAAAAGGAAAATATACATATACCGGATGGAACTTTAAATAAAGAGGACATTGCTGACTATTGTATTGCTTATGAAAATAAAATAGGGGAACTGGGAGGATTGGACCTTCAGATTCTTGGAATTGGTAGAACAGGGCATATCGGGTTTAATGAACCGGGATCTGCCCCCAATTCCGGCACCAGGCTGGTAACACTTGATGATCTTACAAGGCGTGATGCTTCCCGGGATTTTGGCGGAAAGGAAAATGTGCCCACCAAGGCCATTACTATGGGCATAGGGACAATTTTTAAAGCCAGTGAAATTATCCTGATGGCGTGGAACACCAAAAAAGCTTCCATAATTAAAAAGGCAGTGGAAGGTGAAATTTCAGGCGAAGTTCCTGCCACTTACCTGCAACTTTCAGATAATACCGAATTTGTCCTGGATGAAGATGCGGCTTCAGAATTAACCCGCTTCAATACCCCATGGCTGGTAAAGGATTGTATCTGGGACAAGCATCTTATTAAAAAAGCCGTCATCTGGTTATCTGGTGCGGTGAACAAACCTATTCTGAAATTAACGGACGAAGATTATAACAATAACGGTATGGCCCAGCTTGCTACGGAAAAAGGGCCTGCTTATAATATTAATATTGATGTCTTTAATCAGTTGCAGCATACCATTACCGGCTGGCCGGGTGGAAAACCCAACGCTGATGATTCACAGCGTCCCGAACGGGCTGAACCCGCAAAAAAAAGGTCTGTAATTTTTTCTCCCCACCCCGATGATGACGTAATTTCTATGGGTGGGACTTTTATAAGATTGGTAGACCAGGGACACGATGTGCATGTGGCTTACCAGACTTCAGGAAACACCGCAGTTTGGGATACTGATGTGCTGAGATATATGGAATTTGCCATAGATTTTAATAAGAGCATTGGGGAAGACACTTTAAAACCAGAAGGGGTTTATGAGCAAATGCGAAATTTTATTAAGCAGAAACAGCCAAATCAAATTGATCTTCCCGAGGTGCGGAATGTAAAGGCATTTATTAGAAAAAGCGAAGCCATTGCAGGAGCGCGTTATGCCGGACTTCAGGATAAAAATATCCATTTTATGGCGCTGCCTTTTTACGAAACCGGAAAAACTGTAAAAAATCCGGTTACCGATAAGGACGTGGAATTAACCATTGAACTCCTTCAGAAAATAAAACCTCACCAGATATTTGCTGCGGGAGATTTTGCAGATCCACATGGTACGCACCTGGTATGTTTTAAAATTGTTGTGGCAGCCATGGAAAAACTGCGTAAAACTGAAGAATGGGCCAGAGAAACCTGGCTGTGGATGTACAGAGGCGCATGGCATGAATTTGAAACCCATGAGATTGAAATGGCCGTACCGCTATCCCCTCAGGAAGTGGAACGTAAGAAAAATGCCATTTTTCAGCATCAGTCCCAAAAAGACCGTCCGGTATTTCCGGGAGATGATGAGCGGGAATTTTGGGTGAGGGCGCAGGAAAGGAACCGGGAAACAGCAGCAGATTATCATAAATTGGGGCTCGCCAACTATGAAGCTATGGAAGCATTTGTAAGATGGAAATTCCCCCTCGCGGAATCCCAAAAGTAAATTTCCACTTTTTTAGTAAACTAAGCCTCAAGAAGAATTCTGGGAGATTATAAATAATATATAATATGAATAAGATATTTACCGCTTCCTTGCTGCTTGCCTCCATATGTATTATGGTTTCATGCAGTTCCAATCCCTACTCCAAAACCAACAGGGTTTATAAGAAGCAAACGAAGGCGTACGCTAAAGAACTACGGATTTCTCCTGAAGAGGAGTTATCAGATACATCCAAAATACAGTATGGAAAAAATTGGGTTGGGACCACTAATTTTAACCTCAGGAAGCCCAATTATGTAGTAATCCATCATACTGCACAGGATTCAGTAGAACAGACTTTAACAACCTTTACGCTGCCCCGCACGCAGGTTAGCTCCCATTATGTGATTGGCCGGGATGGAGAAGTATATCATATGCTGAATGATTATTACCGTGCATGGCATGGAGGCGCTGGCAGCTGGGGAACTACCAATGATCTTAACTCTGCTTCTATTGGGATAGAACTCGATAATAATGGTTTTGAGGATTTCAGCGATGCTCAAATTAAAAGTCTGCTGGACGTACTGGAAATGCTGAAGAGGAAATATAAAATTCCCGCTGAGAATTTCATTGGCCATTCCGATATCGCACCTTCCAGAAAGGTAGATCCCAGTGTTTATTTTCCGTGGGAAAAATTAGCAGAAGAAGGTTATGGGATGTGGTATAGCAAGGAAATTGTTGAAAATCTCCAGATGGAAGAAGCATTTTTCAATACGCAGAACCAATTGCTTATTACACAATTAAATTCACTCACTCAAAAACTGCCATTTCTGGACCGTCTTCTTTTTCCTGCAGTAATTCCTTCAGATTTTAATTATGTGGATGCGCTGAAGATTATTGGATACGATACTTCAAATCTGTCTTCGGCCATTCAGGCTTTTGAATTACATTTCATCCAGGAAGATATAAATGGAATTCTAAGCGAACATGACCTTAAAGTACTATACGATCTTTATAGAAAATCCCTCCAATGATTTATCTTCAAAAGGTAATTTATTCTGAAGCTTCTGCAGAAGCAGCATCTGTGGTAAAAATATCTTTTTTCCGAAGATAGGTAAGCCCCTCCCCTTCCTCGTTTAGCACACGTTTGCTTCTTAAATATCGGTCATGATTACCCTTGTCAAAATCTTCAGCATTTTTATCCATACTACTAATACGCACACTGCCCGAAGAATGAATAAACCTGTTGTTCCCAATCCACATACCCACGTGTACCACCCTTTCTGAAGTGGAATCTGTAGCCGGTCTTCCGAAGAAAAGCAGATCTCCCGGAATCAGGTTTTCAAAATTTCTAGTGGAATCTACGAGTCTTCCCGTATGCACCTGTTGGGAAGCATCACGTGGTATCACCATTCCGTTTAAAAAATAAATGGTTTTGGTATATCCACTACAGTCTACTCCCTTAGGAGAAGTTCCACCCCATAAATATGGCAGTCCCATCAGCTTTTTGGAAGTCGCAATAAGATCTTCTCCTTCAGGATTCAAACTATTTAACCATTCTTCATATTCTTTCGCTTCATTTTGCTGAATAAAAGCCGTTCTGCCATCAGGATATTCAACTTTAAAAAAGTCATTTTCGGTACCTGTTAATTCCAGAATGTCACCCGCAACAAGATCAGATACTATCTCTGAACCTGAATCTGCTTCAGCAAAAGAATTTCCAAAAGGCTGAAGGTAAATTAGTTTTTCTGAAAATTTCCAGTTTTTATATTCTTCTTCGGAATAAATCTGTACTCCACCGCCATCTACCCATGCCAGGTAATCATCTGGAGTTTGTATAAGGTACCAGTTCCCGTCTTTTTTATAAACATTTACCGGCATACCAAGCGTAGCTTGCGTAACCAGCTCGGCAGAATGCCTTGCATCTCCCCTTAGATTAGCCACGGAAATTTTAATAATTCCTTTACTGTTAGCCAGCTCTTCTTCCGGAAGCATTTGAATACTATCCCTATAATTGATGTTTTGAGACTTCAGTTTTTCTTTTAAATTTTTAACGGCTTCAGGAAGATTAGATTCTCCTTTTAAGATAAAAGCTTCCTTATTTTCTTCTGCCTGAACATCAAAAAGTGCTACGCGTTTATCCGGCGCATATTCCTGCCGAACCTCAGCAATCACATTTTCAGCCTTATTAGGGGCTTCAGAATTTTCATTTTCACCATTATTACAACTGCCCAGCATCAATAAAAACAGGGACAAAAAGGCTAATTTCAATATCTTTTTCATCTTCATTGTATATTTTATGTAAATTTAATCAATTTTGCTCCGGTACCGTTCCTTTCAGGAAAATGTACTTTTCCATCTTTTAATTTTACCCCTTCGGCTATATCATTTTTAAGAAGTAAAGCCCCGTCCATATCTACATAATCCAATAAAGGCAATAGATGCGCAATGGCCGAAATCCCCACGGTAGACTCGGTCATACAACCTACCATAACCTTTAATCCAAGGGATTTTGCTTCAGCAATCATCCTCCGGGCAGGGGTAAGCCCTCCGCATTTGGTTAGTTTTATATTAATGGCGTGAAAATAACCCGCACATTTTCTTACATCGGCTTCAGCAATACAGCTTTCATCGGCAATAACCGGCAATACCGATTCTTTAAAAACCTTCTTCATACCATCAAAATCATCTTTCGGCAAAGGCTGTTCCAGAAATTCTACATTTAAATCCTTCAGCAAAACGGCATTTTTAATCGTTTCTTCAGCTGTCCAGGCGCAGTTAGCATCTACCCTGAATGCAGCATTGGTGTGCTTCCGCAGTTCCTTTACAATTTGAACGTCTTCGTTAGTGCCTAATTTTATTTTGTATAAAGGCCATGGAAAATTCGTCATTTTCTGTACCATTTCTTCTACGCTACCAAGGCCGATGGTATAATTTGAAACAGGAAGGTTTATTAATTCCAGACCCCAAATTTTATAAAGAGGCATGCTTTTGGTTTTTCCGTAGAGATCGTGCACCGCAATATCCAGTGCACATTGGGCAAAGGAGTTATCTTTAAAATATGGAGCCGTAATTTGCCAAATTTCTTCAGGGGTTTTATGAATGTTTTCAGAAAGTACAGGAATAACTTTTTCTACTTGCCTGCTCATCTCTTTGGTGCTCATCCCATAATAGGAAGTTGCCGCTGCTTCGCCATACCCGGTAAATTCGCCATGTTTAAGTTCCACAATAAGCGTTGGTTGCACATTACGTGAGCTATGGCTTATCCTGAACGGATCTTTTAGTTCGAGATCTAAAGCATATGTTCTAAGTTCCATAATTATTTTTTGAAATAGTCGATTTTCTAATCATAAACAGTCCAAAACAGGTTAGCAGCGCATTTACCAGCAAGATTTCAAATCCGAAACTGTAACCGTAGAACCAGGTTGCAGAATTCAGGTCGAGAATAACACAAATAATAGGAGAAATTATACAAATAAGCGGCACAAATTTATCCTTTACCTGCTTTTTGGAAAGTAAACCAAAGCTAAAAAGACCAAGCAATGGCCCGTAGGTGAATCCCGCCACTTTAAAAACTGCATTTACCACACTACTATCATTAATCTGATTAAAAACCATAATAACGCAAAACATAAGAGCGGTAAAACCAAGATGAACTGCAAGCCTTGTTTTTTGTTGTCCTTTAGCTTTTCTGGAAGGCAAGTCTAAAATATCCACACAAAATGAAGTGGTTAAAGCGGTTAAGGCCGAATCTGCACTTGAAAAAGCAGCGGCAGTAATACCTAGAAGAAAAACAATGCCGGCAGCTATTCCGAAGTGGTTTAAAGCGAGCATTGGATAAAGATCATCCGTGCTATCGGGAATGGTGATTCCTGTGTCAAAGGCAAATTTATATAGCAAAATCCCCAAAGTGAGAAAAAGCACTGTGGCAATAAAAAAAGTAATAGCGAACCAGAGGATATTCTTTTGCGCATCTTTAGTTCTTTTGATGGTGAGGTTTTTCTGCATCACGTTTTGATCCAGACCATTCATGGCAATCGTGATAAAAATTCCTGCCAGAAAAGTTTTAAAAAAGTTTCGATCTGAACGCCAATTCCATTCAAAAATATCAGACATTTTACTTTCGGATACTACTTTTACCATCTGGAGAATAGAAAGTTCCAGATGATTTAAGATAATATACATGCTAATAATCACAGCCAGCAAAAGGAAGGTAGTTTGCAGTGTATCTGTCCATACAATAGTTTTTATACCTCCCCTGAAGGTATATAGCCATATTAGTAAAATGGTGGTGAGTACGGTGACAAAAAAGGGGATTTCAAAAGTGTCAAAAAAAGCAATTTGCAACACCAGTGCTGCCAGGAAAAGACGAAAAGAAGCTCCTATGGTTTGAGAGATGATAAAAAAAGAAGAACCTGTTAAATAAGCTTTTTGACCAAACCTATTTCTAAGATATTCATAAATAGAGATCAAATTCAGCTTATAAAATAAAGGAATAAGAATTAGGGCAATAACCCCATAACCTACCATATTCCCCATTACGAACTGAAGATAAGTCCAGTTTGAATTTCCAACTTCTCCGGGAACTGAGATAAAAGTGACGCCGGAAAGAGTGGCTCCCACCATGCCGAATGCCACCAAAAACCAGGGAGATTCTTTATTCGCAGTAAAAAAAGTCGCATTATCGGCTTTTCCGGAGGTAAAATAACTTATCACCAGTAAGATTAGGAAATAACCCGCTATAATACTAAAAACCAATAATGGTGACATAAGGTTTATTTAAAGGCTGCGTTCTTAATTAATACCTCCTGAAAGTCACTTTCATTTCCCATGCGGTCAACAGCTGTTACCGCAACAGCCTTAATATTTATTTTTTCTGAATTTTTATTCCTGATGAAGGCCGGGAGTTCAAGGATATTATCTTTTCTATTCAAAATTTTGTAATTCCAGTTATCATTATACCTGTAGTAGAGCACGTAACGGAAAATATTTTCAGGATTAGCAGGCACCCAGGTAATTTTTAACTTTTCTCCTACAATTTCAGAAACGCTAACAGGAGATTTTGGAGGTTCATTATCCAGCCAGGGCGTGGTCGGTACCAAAGCTTCTTTTTGATAAGGACCTTCTAAAATTCCTGTCGCCAGAGAAGGGTTTTTAATGAGCGGAGCAATACTCCAGTGCAGCACCCCTGGACTTTCAGGTAACATTCCGCGGGTAATCATAATCTGGCTAATTGTCTCGTGAGGATTATTATCCTCTGCGCTTAGCCCCACATTTATACCCGGCCATAAATGCCTATTTCTGGTGTTTTCAGCAGACCACCAGCCTAGTAGCACGGGGAAACTTTGGGGAAGCTTATTAATTCTCCAATAAAGCTGTGGCGAATAATAATCTATCCAGCCCTTATTTAGCCATAATCTTGCATCTGCATATAGTTCGTTGTACTGGTCCATACCTGCAATGGATTCAGGATAACCGGGGCGCCAGATTCCAAACGGACTTAACCCGAACTTCACGCGAGGCTTTTCAGCTTTAATTTTATTATAAAGGTTTTCTACAAAAGAATTAACGTGCTCCCGCCTCCAGTCCGCTCTGGAAAGTTTTCCACTCTGCTTCAGGTAAATATTCCAGGTCTCATCATCAGGAAAATCTTTACCATTATTGTAGGAAGCATAGGGATAGAAGTAATCATCAAAATGAATTCCATCCAGATCATATCGTTTTATAAGATCCATCACCACATTAGTGGTGCGTTTTTTAGTTCCCTCTTTTGAAGGATCCATCCACCACATGCCGTTTTCAAGCTTCACCACCAGCTCCGGATTTGTTTTAATAACCGATTGTTCACTTATTTCTTTACCGGTAGTGTGATGCGCCCTGTATGGGTTTAACCAGGCATGCAGTTCCAGCCCGCGATCATGCGCTGCTTCTATCCAAAAATGTAATGGATCGTAGAATGGTTCAGGAGCCTGGCCTTGTTTTCCAGTTAAAAAATAGGACCAGGGTTCCAGGTCGCTTTGGTATAAAGCATCTGCCTGTGGCCTTACCTGTAAAATTACCGCGTTAAAATGATGATTCTTTAAAAAATCAAGAAGCCCGATTGCTTCCCGTTGTTGTTCTTTTGAATTAAGCCCGGGGCGGCTGGGCCAGTTAATATTGGCTACAGTAGCCACCCAGGCAGCACGAAATTCCCGATCTGCCTGCGGAAAATTTACTTTTTCCTTTTTTGCAACAGGAACAGGTTGAATTTCTTCTTTTTCTATAGAAGGAATTTCCGAGGATGGTTTATCTTCTGTCGGTGAAACTTCATTTGATTTTTCAACCTCTGGCGGCTGCTTTACAGGTGCTGTAGATTGAGTGGTTTTGCAGCTGTTAAGACTTAAAAAACAAATTAGAAACAACAGGTAATAGCTTCTTTTTCCAGTCATGAGATAAATAAGTAAAAACTTAATAACGAAAAATGCCTGCGATTATTTAAAGAAAAATCTGGAAAACCCAATATAAAAATTCAGGTTTTCCAGATTATTAAAGCTTCAAAAATTTTTATTCTTCAGTATCCCACCATAATGGTGTGGTAAGCCTGGTAGCTGGATCATTATCTGGCATATTTTCATAGTTACGATCCTCTTCATTATATTCATACATCATGGCTTCCAGCCAGTCGTCTTCCCCCGGGAAAAGGCTTACGTTTACATTTTCCGGACGTTCAAGGCCGGGATAAATTTCATCGTTATAATCCATTCTTCTAAAATCTACCCAGGTTTCAGGGTTTAGCATATTGGCGATATATTTTTGCACAAATATTTGAGAAAGTCCAAAATTTGATTGACCAATTTCTTCATCTATCTGGTTTAAATAGCCTGAAATCTCTTCAGAAGGGACATTTAATTTTTCAAGATCTGCTTCCACTCCTGTTTTATAAGCCGCATATGCACCTGCTACATCTCCATTTCTAAACCTTGCTTCAGCTTCAATAAATTTAACTTCGCTATATGTCATCATATAAGTAGGCGAATCGGGAGAAGTATAAAAACCCCCGTAACCAACGGAATAATTATCACCTTCTTCTTCCTCATTCTCTACCCCGGCACCTGTAACAACACCCTGGTAACCACCATTAACAGCCTCAGGAACTATAACAGGTAATCTTGGATCTCTAAATTCGCTCTCCGTATTTAATGGATCTTTTAAAAGCTCTACAAAAAATTCAGAGAAGTAATCGAATCTGGTGGAACCATAACCATTCACACTAAATGGTTGATTATCGTTAGAAGCATTTCCTCCCCCGTACGTAATTAAGGCATTATCCTGATTGGAAATGAACCCATTTTCTGCAGCTTCTATAACGGCCTGTGGATCGTAAGCAAATTCGCCAGATGATTTTTTGATAAGATGATTTAAATATCTTGCTCTAAGGGAGTAAGCAAAGCGTTTCCACTGCTCAAGATCTCCATTGTAAAGAATATCCCCTTCTGCAGCATTTAATGAAATTTCACTTTCCATATCCAGTTCTGAAAGCGCTTCATCCAAAAGTGTAAATATCAGCTCATAAACTTCAGGCTGAGAAACAAATTCCGGTTCCAATTCTATTGTTCTTTCAGGATCATAACTATCATAAGTAACAATAGCTCCATATTGATCTGTAGCCATTCCAAAAAGGTATGCCCTAAGGATTTTACCCACTGCGGTATAATGCGGGGAATTATATTCTTCTCCTAAATAAATTAAATCTGCAGTATTTGGTAATGCATAAACATATACGTTTTGCCAAAGAAAATAACTACCTGTAGTTAAAGAAGTGTTCCATGATTCTGAATAATATGCCGGGGTATTTTGGGAACCATATTGTACTACTCCCAATACCTCCCGGATTCCACGATATTGTGCGGTAGCTACGGTGTTTTCTATAGCTCCTTCAATACGGTACTGTGGCGCCAAACCTGTATTTGTTGGATTGGTTACGGAATCATTTACATCTAAATAGTCTTCACAACTAAAGGTTGCTATTATGCCTATAAGGCATAGGAATCTATATATATACTTCATAATTTCTAAAATTTAAATCTTAATCCTAAATCAAATCCCCTGGTATTTGGAGTTCCCAGATTATCTATTCCTACTGAACCTGCTCCTTGAATTCCCGCACCAAAAGTATTTACTTCAGGATCAACCCCGGAATAATCGGTTATGGTAAATAAATTCCTACCGGTAACTGAAATTTGAGCGGAAGCAATGTTAAGTCTATCTAATAAATTTGATGGCAGGTTATAAGTTAAGGTTGCATACCTAAGCCTGGTGAAAGAAGCATCCTCTATAAAATTCTCCGCATCCTGGGAATAATATTGTTGATAATAGTCCATTTCTGAAACTACTGTTGTATTGGGGCTACCATCTGCCATAACGCCCTCCACTACCCGTGTGCCCTCAGAATTTCTGTTAAGCGTTTCTTCCGCCAAACCATAATAAGCCAAAGCAGATTTAGTAGCATTATAGGCATCCTGTCCCTGTACAAGATCCAGTAAAAAGCGAAGATTAAAGTTTTTATAAGAGAAGGAATTGGTAATTCCCAAGGTCCAGTCCGGCAACCTGTTTACATCTTCAAATACCACAGTTTCCAGCTGCGGAAAGCCGTCGGATCCAATTACCAGTTCTCCGGTATCATTTCTCACGGCACGGTAACCCCTTAAACCAAAAAGAGAACCCCCTAAAATGGCTGCACCGGCAGCATTATTGCCAAACGCCCAGGAATCAGATAAATAAACCTCATCTAACTGCCCCGGAAGGCCCAAAACTTCATTCTTATTCATACCAAGATTATAGGTCATATCCCATTGGAACTCATTTTCTCTTGGAAATATGCTGGCTGTTAGTAAGGCTTCAAGACCTTTATTTTCAATCTCTCCATCATTATTTAAAGTTGAATAAAACGTTCCCGAGGATGGAGGTACTCTAATATCCCGTAATATCTGATCTGTAGATTTAGTATAGTAAAGACCAAAATCCAAGCTTATTCTATTCTGAAAAAAACGGGCATCAAAACCTACTTCATAGGTATCGGTAAATTCAGGTTTTAATTCCGGGTTACCAACATCTACCCCATTAAAACTATAAGCAGAACTTGCCAGTGGGTTAATATTGGTACTTATAAGGGTTTGTAATAAACCAGGTGTTAGCGCATCTTTTCCAGCCTGAGCATATGTTGCTCTTAATTTTAGATAAGATAACCCATTATCTGAAGTAATGTCATTACCATTTTGCTCAAATAATTCTGTGATTATTGCAGATCCCCCAACCGATGGGTAGAAGAAAGACCAATCTGACTTTGGTAAAGTTGAAGTCCAGTCATTTCTACCTGTAAAATTTAAAAATAATGCGTCACGATACGCTAATTTCAATTCTCCAAAAACCCCTATGTTTCTTCTTCTTAAGATTGTTTCTGTTACACTTTGATCTTCCTGGGCTACATTATTTATAGAGATTATACCGGGTGCTAAAAAACCGTCACCATAGGTAAAAATATAATGATTTTTTTCGTCTTCCACCGTATTCCCTATTAAGGCCTCTACCCCAAAGTCTTCTGTTATGTCTTTGGTATAACGCAAAATTAAATTGGAAGTAGTTCTCCTAAATTCTCTTTCAGACTGGTCAATATAACCATCCGATCTATTTTCAATAAGAGAACCTTCACCTATAACTCTTTTATTAAATTCTCTGTAATAATCTGTACCAAGCTTATATGAGATATTAAAATCATCTAAGAAATTATAGCTCACGTTTAAAATACCCAATAAACGATTAACTTTATTGTTATTAGGGCTATTGGCTAAACTCCAGTATGGATTATCAAATTGCTGATTGTTATAAAATGTTGATTGAGAACCACCCGCATCTAAATAATCGGTAATATCTACATTTACAGGGTAAGATAATAAACTATTAAAACTACTCCCGGAGACACTTCCCTGGCGCGTATTTTCAATCTCTGTTACAATATAGTTAGCAGATGCGCCTACAGTTAAATCATCTGTAACATTTGAGGATGTATTTATTTTAAAGGAAGTTTTATCATATCCCGTACCTTCTATAACGCCATCCTGGGATAAATCACCAATGGAAAGATACATAGTACCTTTCTCAGTACCGCCGGAATAGCTTACGTTATGATCCTGGGTAAAGGCGGTTTGATAAAAATTATCAATATGGTCATAAACCTGCTCTCCTGAAGGTACCTCCGGACCCCAGCTAAATTCAGATTCTGTAACATAACTAAACCCATCGGTACTTAAAACCTGCTGGCCCTGGCCATATACCTGCTGAACATCTGGTGTTCCCAAAATATTATCAACAGAAAAAGTTCCTGAATAGGTTATGCTGCTTACTCCTGGTTTTCCATTTTTGGTGGTAATCACTATCGCTCCGTTAGAAGCCTGAATCCCATATAATGCTGCAGCGGCAGGCCCTTTAAGGACTGAAATGCTTTCTATGTCTTCAGGATTTAAGTCGGCAGCCCGGTTAATACTTGGAACAGAGGTGCTGGCACCTGTGGAATTATCCATTGGGACACCATCTATAACAAATAATGGCTCGTTATTTCCTGTAATTGAGGTACCCCCTCTTAAATAAATACTTGCAGAAGAACCTGGAGCTCCACCTGAATTAGTAATAGAAACCCCGGCTACCTTACCCTGTAGCCCACTAACTATATTCTTTTGATTTCCTTCCTGGAGTTCCTCAGTTTTAATATCCTGAATGGCATATCCCAGGGATTTTTTATTTCTTTCGATACCAAAAGAGGTAACAATTACTTCATTAAGGCTTTCGGTATCTACTGCCATGGAAATGTTGAAATTGTTTTTTTCGCCAATCATGATTTCCTGTTCAGCAAATCCTATAGAGGAAAAAACCAGGATGGTATTATCCTTATCTGGAACCTCGAGCCTAAAATTTCCATCAAAATCGGTAACTGTTCCTGTGGTAGTATTTTTTACTAATACATTCACACCTGGTAAAGGCACACCTTCTTCATCTACCACCGTTCCTGCTATTTCCCGCTGCTGTGCCCATACCTGCACCGAAAACAATAACAGAATTAACAAAATTGAGTTACGTAATTTTTTTTTCATAATATTCCGTTAACAATTAGTATCCAAACAAACTTATTATATTAATTGATTAAAAGCAATTTAAAGCTGCAAATAATTCCTTATTATGCGATTATTACTATTACTAAATTTAAAACTGCAGGTTTTTATTGCATTTTTATTATTTTGAAAAATAATTATTGATCTCTTAAAGTGGGATTGCATCAAAAAAATTTAACATTATAATTAGCTTAGAGAAATATCAAAATAATTATATGAGGAAATCAGAACGCCATCAAATAATATTAAATGAAGTTCATATGCACAACAGGGTACTCTTAAGCGACCTGGCTCATATACTGAATGTTTCCATGGACACAGTGCGCAGAGATCTTATAGAACTGGATAAATCTGATAATCTAAAAAAGGTTCATGGTGGAGCGGTTTCAAATGGATTTAATATTCATTCAGACCAAAGCAGGGAAATTTATGAATATGAGAATAAATCTATTATTGCCAGGAAAGGAATTTCCCTTTTAAACCACGGGGATGTAATCCTGATTAGCGGCGGTTCAACAAACCTGGAATTGGCAAAATTGCTTCCAAAAAAAATGGAACTTACACTTTTCACTCCCAGCCTGCCAATGGCTGTTGAGTTATTAAACAACGCATCAAAAAACATTGAGGTGCATCTTATTGGCGGAAAATTATCCCAGGGCTCGCAACTGGCTATAGGAGGAAGTTCAATAAATATGCTGTCTGAAATTACGGCAGACATCTGTTTCTTAGGTACCGGCTATATGGATATTGAGAAGGGTATTACAGAAATTGACTGGGAGATTGCCCAAATGAAAAAGGCGATGATAAAAGCTTCCAAGAGATTGGTCTCTCTTACCATCTCCAAAAAATTAAATACATCTAACCGGTTTAAAATTTGTGAAATAAATGCCGTAGATACCTTGATCACTGAATTAGAACCTGACTCACATTATCTTGAAAATTATGCTAAACACGGTTTAACTTTATTATGATAGAATAAAAAGATCTCAATACCGGTTTCTAACCGGTAATCTAATTTATAAATGCTAGCAAAATAAATTGATATTCAGATAATTAAATATCCTGTTCCTTTTCGAGCTCCCAACTTTGCCGAGCTTTAAATCGGTCGGAAATCCTTGTTATTAAAGTTGATAATGGGCAATAACTTCTCTTACACTACCGTATTGTTGAAGTAATCGAGCGGCTTCAGCCTCATCAATATTTAATTCTTCCATAATCATTCGGGTACCACGACCAACCAGCTTCTTATTGGAGAGTTGCATATCTACCATTTTATTGCCCTTTATCTTCCCCAATTTTATCATCACGCTGGTAGAAATCATATTCAAAACCATTTTTTGCGCTGTTCCGGCTTTCATTCTTGTACTTCCTGTTACAAATTCAGGACCTGTAATTACTTCTATGGGAAATTCAGAAACTTCTGCTAATGGACTGTTAGAGCTGCAGGTTATACAACCGGTAGAAATTCCATATTCCCGGGCTTTTTTTATACCTCCTATTACATAAGGGGTGCTTCCAGAAGCCGCAATTCCTATTAAAACGTCATTTTCTGAAATATCATATTCCTGAAGATCTTTCCAGGCCTGCTCCAAATCATCTTCAGCATTTTCCACTGCATTCCTTAGGGCGATATCCCCGCCGGCAATCAAACCTATTACCATATGATCTGAAACTCCAAATGTTGGCGGACATTCCGATGCATCGAGTACACCTAATCTTCCGCTAGTTCCAGCGCCTATATAGAAAAGCCTGCCACCAGTCTTCATCTTGGACGCAACCTCATCCACGAGGGCCTCCATTTCCGGAATTTGTTTTTCAACACTTTCAGCAACTGTTTTATCTTCCTTATTTATATTATTTAAAAGGGCTTCGGTGCTCATTTTCTCCAAATCATCATACCTGGAATTTTCCTCGGTATCGGTAAATTTTTTTTCCATTTTAAAATATAATATCATTCCTCAATTTGTTTTGAGGATCAATTCAGCGGATAAAATTATCTAAAATAGTTTAAAATTTAGAATTAAGATTAAAATCTGATAAAACAGCACCATGAAGTTTCTTAATTTCATTTGAGCACCTTTAAAATCGGATATTATTATAACCCTCTCTTTTTTGAGCTTTATGCCCTAATTTTATGGCCTGCGGTGGCATAGTAAAGGATAAATAAATATAGGGGCACAACAATCCAGTAAGCTTCCTGTTTGTCCCACACTCCTGCCAAACCTCCGTAGGATAATGGTATAACAGCTCCCCCTGCGATCCCCATAACAAGGAGGGAAGAAACTTTTTTTGTGAGTTTTCCCACATCTGCCAAAGCTAAAGGCCATATAGCGGGCCACATAAGGGAATTTGCCAATCCCAGCAGGGCAATAAAAGCTACAGATATAAATCCTGAAGTGAAGATGGCAATAAGCGTAAAAACAACTCCCAGAAGAGCACACACTTTTAAGGCATCTTCTTGCTTTATATATTTAGGAATGGCTACAATACCTATGAGGTAACCCACAATCATCGATACCATCGTACCTGTTGGAAAACTTTTAGCTGTTTCAAAGTCAAATCCCTGAAAAATGCCATAATCAATAATAGTATCGGCAGCAATTACTTCAACGCCTACGTAAATAAAAAGAGTAACTACCCCAAGAATGGCGTGTGGATAATCTGTAACCTTTTTCTTCGTCTTAACAGCATTCTCATCATCTTCTTCTGCCTCAACTTCCGGAAGGCTTGATTTGTACACCCAAAAGGCCAGAATAAGCAGCACAACAATTATCCCTATGTATGGAGGAATAACTCTTAGCGCCATCTCATCAAGAGCAGCTTCATTGGTGGTTCCCGCAAGTTCTTCAGCTTTTTCCAGCTGAAGAAAAAAACCAATGATAATAGGAGCAGCCGCCCCTGCCAGCTTATTACAAATTCCCATAATACTTATCCGCTTCGCCGCACTTTCAGCGGGGCCTACAATAGTCACATAAGGATTGGAAGCGGTCTGTAAAACTGCCAGTCCGCTACCCATAATGAAAAGCCCGGTAAGGAAAAGCGGATAAAACCGCGTAATTGCAGCCGGAATGAATAGGAGTGCGCCTACAGCCATTAAAATAAGCGCAACCGACATTCCTTTTTTAAATCCGAAGTAATTAAGCGTTCTGGTAGAAACCGGTGCCATGACCACGTAGGCTATATAAAAAGCAAAAGTCACAAAGTAAGACTGAAAAGTGGTAAGCTCACAGGCAATCTTGAGGTAAGGGATCAATAGGGCATTGAGCCAGGTAACGAATCCGAAGATGAAAAATAAAGCTCCAATTATAATTATGGAGCGACCGGTATTTCCATTGGTTTGGGAAGGCTTACCATTTTCTGTTGCGACTGAATTTGCCATTTTTGAGAATTAATTTTTAGGATATAATTTCTTTTTTGACTTTTGGAGCGGATATTTTTTCTTCAGATAGTTCGGAAACAATGAGGGCTGCAGCACCCAAAATTGCCACATTTGACATTTCTGAAGGTTGAAGCACCAGTTTGTTCAATACCTTTTTGAATGGAAAAGTACTAATAGATTTTTGAAGTTCATCTTCAAAATATTTAAAAGACCTGCTTACCGATCCTCCAAGAAAAATAGCTTCAGGAGAAAGTATAAAAAGAAGGATCTTTACGGCATTCCCCAGTTGCTTTCCAAATTCATTTAAAATATCCCTGCAAAGCTTATCTCCTTCTTCTGCCCTTTCAAAAACTTCTTTTCCACTAATCTGATACTGATTTTTAAAAAATTTTCCGCTGCAATAATCTTCAATAGTGGCGTCCAGATAAGGAATGCTTCCCAGTTCTCCGGCGCTGGAAAAACTTCCGGAATAAAGCCGGTTATTTGCTATTATTCCCGTACCAAAGCCAGTTCCCATAGTTATGCCAACTATATTTTGAAATCTACTACCCTGCCCAAATATTTTTTCTCCCAATGCAAATACATTGGCATCATTAGTAATCCTAACAGGTTTATGAAAATGATCTTGCAGGTATTTCTTTAAATGCACCTCTTTCCACGAAGCTATATTTACAAGATCGTAAACAATTCCCTGCTTTTCATCCACCAGTCCCGGCACGCCAATTCCAATTCCCTGAAAGTCTTTTACCTCCAGCGATTCTATTCCCCTAATCAGGTTGTTTACAATATCTTCTTTTGAAGTGCCGGCATTAGTGGGGAATTTCACTTCTTTCACAATATGGGAACCCCGCACAATTCCAATGTGAATTTTGGTTGCACCTATATCAACAGCAACAATATTTTTCTCCATTATTTCTTCTGGTTGATGACCGCTTTTTCGAAATACATCTTTCGTAAAATTCCGAAGCAACATGTACAAAGTATGATTATTATTTAATAATATCCAAATACTTTTATAAAAATTTTATGAAAGAATATTTACTGTTGTATTATTCAGCTTCTAGAAGAAGATTCCCAGATTTAAGGAGGCTATAGAAAAATTCTTTAAAAACTTGTAAATAAACTATATTTGCTCACATTAAATAAAGTTGATTATTTGTATAATCAGCTACGAAAATGACACATGAAGCACATACGTAACTTTTGTATTATCGCCCATATTGATCACGGTAAAAGTACCCTGGCCGATCGCCTGCTGGATTTTACCGGCTCTGTTACCGATCGTGAAAAGCAGGAACAGCTCCTTGACAGTATGGACCTTGAACGTGAACGCGGGATCACCATTAAAAGTCACGCCATCCAGATGGACTATATTTATGAAGGTGAAAATTATGTGCTGAATTTAATTGACACTCCCGGCCATGTGGATTTTTCTTATGAAGTTTCAAGGTCTATCGCTGCCTGTGAAGGGGCATTGCTGGTTGTAGATGCCGCCCAGAGTATACAGGCACAAACAATTTCAAATCTTTACCTGGCGCTGGAAAATGATCTTGAAATCATTCCGGTATTGAATAAAGTAGATTTACCAAGTGCAAATCCCGAAGTAGTTAGTGATGATATTGTTGATCTCTTAGGCTGCGATCACTCTGATATTATTCCTGCCAGTGCAAAAACCGGACTCGGAATTGAAGAAATTCTGGCTGCAATTATTACAAAAGTTCCGGCTCCAAGCGGCAAAATAGATGCTCCTTTGCGGGCGCTGATTTTCGATTCTGTTTATAATCCTTTTAGGGGTGTGGAAACTTACTTTAGGGTTATAAACGGTTCTATAAAGAAGAACCAGAACATCAAATTTGTAGCTACTGGTAAAAATTATTCTGCAGATGAGGTAGGGACTTTAAGATTGAAACAATTTCCCCGGGAAGAGATTAAAACCGGCGATGTTGGATATCTTATAACGGGGATTAAAGATGCCCGGGAAGTAAAGGTTGGTGACACTATTACCGATGCTAAAAATCCCACTACTGAAGCGGTTGCAGGTTTTGAAGATGTAAAACCAATGGTTTTTGCAGGTATTTACCCTGTAGATACAGAAGATTATGAAGAATTGAGGGCTTCTATGGAAAAGCTTCAGTTAAATGATGCTTCCCTTGTATTTACCCCGGAAAGTTCCGCAGCTTTAGGATTTGGTTTCCGTTGTGGATTCCTGGGAATGTTGCACCTGGAAATTATTCAGGAAAGGCTGGAGCGCGAGTTTGATATGACTGTAATTACCACGGTTCCAAACGTTTCATACCACGCTTACACCAACAAAAATCCCGATGAAGTACTACTGGTAAATAACCCTTCAGATTTACCTGAACCTTCTACTTTAAACCGTGTTGAAGAGCCTTTTATAAAAGCTACAATTATTACAAAAGCAGATTATGTGGGAAATGTAATGTCGCTTTGTATTGAAAAAAGGGGAGAAATTACTAACCAGACTTACCTTACCACCGAAAGGGTAGAATTAAGTTTTGATATGCCGCTTGCAGAAATTGTATTTGATTTCTATGACCGTCTAAAGACAGTTTCCCGAGGATATGCTTCTTTTGATTATTCCCCAATAGGAATGCGGGAGTCTAAGCTTGTAAAAGTAGATGTTCTGCTAAACGGCAATACCGTAGATGCGCTTTCTGCATTGTTACATATAGATAACGCTTATGATATTGGGAAGAAAATGTGTGAAAAACTGAAGGAGCTTATTCCAAGACAACAGTTTGATATTCCTATTCAGGCGGCCATAGGCGCTAAAATTATTGCGCGTGAAACGGTAAAAGCATTGCGTAAAGACGTTACTGCAAAATGCTATGGAGGTGATATTTCCCGAAAACGTAAACTTCTGGAAAAACAGAAAAAAGGTAAGAAACGTATGCGCCAGGTGGGAAATGTGGAAATCCCCCAGGAAGCTTTTATGGCAGTTTTGAAGTTAAATGACTAAAATTAGTGGTTAGACTATAGTCTTTAGACTTTAGTAGTATTTTCAGAAAATAACTAAGATTAAGAGCTACAATTGTAGACAGCGAACTCTTTTAATAATCTAGGCTTTAGAAATTGATTTCTCCTTTGTTACTAGGATATTTAATTAATGAAGCAATCATTTTAGCAATTCTGCCAGATCTTTTCTGTAAGTCTTGTGATTCTTCAGGTTAAAAATAACATTTGCGTTTTGCAATTTCTGCACACACCACGCATCTTTAACTGAATTAAAAGAAATTTAAATATAATGTCGGAATCTAAGGATTTTAACTACCTGAACCTTAGGTTATATTTAAGAGATATAGATGGCAGCTCTTCGAAATTGTGAATTTAGTCCATAAAACTTCATTGGAAATTTCCTGATTTGCGCATAAATCTTATTCTACTAATATTAAGGATTTTTAATAACCTTAAGTTCCTCAAAATCAAATTTTCCAATTTCCTACTTATTTAGATCTATAAAAAACTTTAAATTGAAGAATACATGTTTGTATAAGTTCTTAACTCATAATTCATTTTTTAAATTTGTAGTGACATCAAATCAAGCGGTAGCCTTTTCTACAGTCTACTGCCTATAGACTAAAAACTAGAGACAATGGCCGGACATAGCAAATGGGCAAATATCAAGCACCGTAAAGGAGCACAGGATAAACGAAGAGCAAAGCAATTTACCAGGGCAATCAAAGATATTACAGTTGCCGTAAAAGACGGAGGAGGACCAGATCCAGAGTCTAATCCTGCACTTAGAAACGCCATTCAAAATGCAAAGGGTGTAAATATGCCCAAAGACACCATTGAACGTGCTGTGAAAAAAGCCAGTGGTGCCGATGCCGATAATTATGAACTGGTAACTTTTGAAGGCTACGGACCCCATGGAATTGCCATTTTTGTTGAATGTACTACAGACAATACAAACCGCACCGTAGCTTCGGTAAGATCTATATTTTCTAAAAATGGCGGAAGTCTTGGTACCAATGGTTCCCTGGAATTTTTATTCGATAAAAAGGGGGTCTTTGTACTCGAAAAAGAAAAGATAGAACGGGATATGGAAGAGCTGGAACTTGAGTTAATTGAAGGCGGTGCCACAACTATTGAAAAGGAAGAAGATTACATAACTGTTTATACAGAATTTACCGACTTCGGATCAATGTCTTCCAAGCTGGAAGAACTGGAAATTGAATCAAAGAGTTCAGACGTACAAAGAATTCCTCTTAATACTACTGAACTCCCGGTGGAAGATGCTAAGAAAATACTTGCGCTGGTAGATAAATTTGAGGAAGATGATGATGTTCAGAATGTCTTCCATAACCTCGAAATTACTGAAGAATTAATTGAGGAGATGGAAAAAGAAGATTGATATCAATCTTCTTTTTCTTCATCCTTAAGGCTTTCCTCATGTTCAACCTCTTCTGAAGGTTCTGAAACTTCAATTTCTTTTCCCAGGTACACCAGTTTGTAATCTTCATCAATCTCAACATCCATACTGTTTGATGGGATTATGCTAAGGTCTCCTTCATTATTTTTTACAAAAAGCGGAATAATATCACCCTCTGTTTTTGTAATCTCTATAAGGCCCTCATAATGCTCCTTGGAATTAAGGTTAATTTCGTTAATGCTGGGATATCTCCTTACCAGATTAGTCAATTTCACATAATCATCGGTTTGGGAAAATAATCCTTCTTTTGGATTTCTTTCTGGATCCTGCATTTCTTCAGGAGAAACTACCCTGAAAAAGCCATTTTCACCAAAATGTTTTCCAAATTTCTTTATGGCATTCTGATTGACTTCACTACTACTGGTCATGGCCATTAAATAACCAATATCGTTAAGTTCAATGTTATTCAGCAAATCATCTGAATAAACATTTTCCTGTATGGCATCTATTCCCATTTCCCGTGCTTTGTTAATGTTGCTTCCGTTATTATCCACCAAAACCACATGGCGATTGTTTTTCTTCAGATAAGCAGCGATTAAACGCGGCATGGAGGAGGCTCCAATAATTAGAATTCCGGAGGAGTTTTTCAGAAAAACACCAACCAGCTGGGCGAAAAGTCTTGCAGTTGTTGCATTTAGAAGCACAGTTCCGAGTACAATCATAAATACCAGTGGAGTGATATATTCTGCTCCTTCAACGCCCTGGCTGGCAAGTTTTATTCCGAAGAGGGAAGCAATACCCGCAGCAACAATTCCGCGCGGTCCCACCCAGCTAATAAACAATTTCTCATTAAATTTAAGGGAAGAATTAATACTACTTACAAATACCCCCAGAGGCCGGATAACAAAAACTATAACAGCAAACAGAATTAATGCATTTATGTTGAACATTAAGTACAGGTCCTGGATATTCATATTTGCGGCAAGCAGTATAAATAAGATAGAAATAAGCAAAACACTTAGCGATTCCTTAAAATAAAGCAGTTCCTTTAAATTTGGCAGTTTCATATTTCCCATTACCATACCCATCACCACCACGGCTAAAAGTCCGCTTTCATGTGCAAACTGATCTGATAACACAAACACACCCAATACCGATGCAAGGGTAAAAACGTTCATGAGATAATGTGGAACAATATTTTTTCTGATACTAAAAGCCAGCGCGTGAGCAAAAGTAAAGCCGAAGGTAAAGCCAAAAAGCACAATTTTTCCAAAATCTACCATTGCAGTGGCCGTATACTCCCTGCCTTCACCCGCAGAAATAAATTCAAAAACCAAAACGGCAACAAGGGCACCAATAGGGTCTATTAAAATCCCTTCCCATTTAAGAATTGCCGAAACATCTTTCTTTAAAGGAATATTTCGCAGAATAGGCGTAATTACGGTAGGTCCTGTTACAATGATTAAAGCTGCAAATAAGAATGAAATTTGCCATGAAAGGTCAAAAATAAGATATGCTGCTATCCCCGCACCAATAAAGGTAACCACTACTGCGATGGTTATTAGTTTTACAATTACCGGTCCCACATTTAAAATTTCTCCCTTACGGAGGGTCAACCCACCTTCAAAAAGGATTATCCCAATAGCCAGGGATACGAAATAAAATAAACTCTCACCGGGAAAAAGTCCCGATTCGCCGTTCCAGATAGGCTCTATAATTTTTTGCCCATCTTCGGTAAAAAGTGTTGCCACAGGACCTACTGCCAGGCCAATAAGAATTAATGGTAAAATAGCCGGAATTTTAAACTTCCATGCCACCCATTGTGCCATTATTCCTAATATTATTATTCCTGCCAGTTCTACCATGTTATTCTATTTGATTTTTAAAAAGCTAAAAGTAATAAAAAAGGAAGTTATCCTTAAAACAGCTATATAGTCATAAAGCTGTTAAAACCTTACAATTTATCTTTTAGTGCTGTTTAGATTTTCTATTTTGCATATCGATTATTCAAGAATAAGAAAAAAAATCAACATGAAATTATATCCTATCGAAAGCGGCAATTTTAAACTTGATGGAGGAGCAATGTTTGGAGTGGTTCCAAAATCTTTATGGTCCCGCACAAATCCAGCCGATTCTAACAATATGATAGATATGGCCGCACGCTGTTTACTTATTGAAGACGGCGATAAACTAATACTTATAGATACGGGAATGGGGGATAAGCAGGATGATAAATTTTTTGGTTTTTACTATCCCTGGGGAGAGCATTCCATAGACAAATCTTTAAAAAAACATGGCTTTCACAGAGACGATATTACCGATGTTTTTCTGACACACCTTCATTTTGACCATTGCGGCGGAAGTATTAAATGGAATAAGGACCACACCGGATATGAACCTGCTTTTAAAAATGCACGTTTCTGGAGCAATGAAGATCACTGGCTATGGGCCACACAACCCAATGCACGTGAAAAAGCTTCTTTTTTAAAGGAAAATATTTTACCCATGGAAGAAAGCGGAAAATTGCATTTTCTGGAGCGAAACGGCGACATGCAAAATTATACTGATTCCGATTATTTTGGCTTTGGCGTATTATTTGTAGATGGTCACACCGATAAGCAAATGATCCCGCATATTAAATACAAAGATAAAACCCTTGTCTTTATGGCAGATTTGCTGCCCACTGCGGGCCATATCCCTTTGCCGTACGTAATGGGTTTCGACACAAGACCTTTGCTAACGCTTCCGGAGAAAAAAATATTTCTGGACAAGGCAGCAGATGAAGATTATTATTTGTTCATGGAGCATGATGCCCACAATGAAATTATAACTGTTAAGCATACGGAAAAAGGAGTGAGGTTAAACGAAAAATTTACATTCAACGAAGTTTTTAATTAGAAATAGAATATGAGAATACCAGTTTTTAAGCCGCTGCTTACCGTAACAGCGGCCGCAATGTTAACCGCTTGTGGTAGTACGGCTCCCCGGCTTGTTTCTACTCCTATTGAGAAAATAGATTCCATCCCCCTTAAAGTGCAACCGCTCACCGAGGTGCAGCTGAAAGACTGGAGCGGCGCCGATCTTCAAACGGATACCATTCCCGGAATGTCTGTTCGCAAAGCCTACAATGAGATTATTCAGAACAAAAAAGGAAAAACCGTTATTGTTGGTGTGATAGACAGTGGGGTAGATATTGAACATGAAGACCTGGACGCAGTAATATGGACGAATTCTGATGAAATTCCCGGCAATAATAAAGATGATGATAACAATGGTTATGTAGATGATATTCATGGCTGGAACTTTCTTGGTGATGCCGTAAAGGAAAATCTTGAGTATGTTAGGATATTCAAACGCCTGAAGCCAAAATACGAAGGTAAAACCGCCAGTTCCATAAGTACTGCAGACAGGGAAGAATTCATCATGTACCAGCGCGCCAAGGATGAGTATCAAAAAGAGATGGGCGAAGTTCAGCAAAACCTTCAGCAGTACCAGCAAATACAGGAACAATTGGTAGCTGCTCATGCCGCTGTTTCCAATAGATTGGGAAAAGAAAATTATACTAAAGATGAACTTTCTGCAATGGAAGCTTCTACCCAGCAAATGGCACAGTATAAAGGAATGCTGGGTCAAATTCAGAATAATGTAGATGAAAGTATTCCTGATGCCCTTCAGGAATTGGCAGATACCATAGATTATTTTGAAAACCGGCTTTCGTCACATTTTAACCTGGAACTTGACGGAAGAGCTGTTGTTGGGGACGATCCATACGATATTACCGATACCGATTACGGCAACAATGATGTGGACGGCCCAACAGAAGATAAGGAGGATGTAACACATGGAACCCATGTGGCCGGTATTATCGCTGCGGAAAGAAATAATAGTATTGGTATCAATGGCGTAGCCAACAATGTTAAAATTATGGCTGTTCGCGCCGTGCCCGATGGAGATGAATATGATAAAGATATTGCGCTGGCCATTCGTTATGCCGTAGACAACGGAGCAAAAGTAATTAATACCAGCTTTGGAAAATATTTTTCTCCAAACCCGGAATGGGTGATAGATGCCCTTAAATATGCTGCGGAAAATGACGTTTTAATAGTGAATGCAGCAGGTAACGAAAGTATTGATCTTGACCAGAACCGTGTTTTTCCCAATGATCAGTATCCTGAAGCTCCCGAAGAAATAAGTGATAGCTTTTTAACGGTTGGAGCATTAAATTTTGAATATGGATCCGGCCTGGTATCCGGATTTTCAAATTTTGGGAAAACGAATGTAGATGTTTTTGCGCCTGGAAGTAAAATTTGGTCTACCACTCCAAATAACGAATATGAATTCCTTCAGGGAACTTCTATGGCTTCTCCTGCAGTAGCCGGGGTTGCAGCCATGATAAGATCATATTATCCAAAATTAAGTGCTGCCCAGGTTAAAAGCATTATTATGAACAGCGGACTTTCAACCGGAACTATGGTTATGGTAGGAGAACAGGGGCAAAGCACTAAAAATT
The DNA here is from genome assembly GCF_031846585.1 of Autumnicola musiva. Lineage (NCBI taxonomy): Bacteria > Pseudomonadati > Bacteroidota > Flavobacteriia > Flavobacteriales > Flavobacteriaceae > Autumnicola > Autumnicola musiva. The sequence continues at coordinate 492,241 of NZ_JAVRHK010000001.1, read as the reverse complement.
TTAGCGAACTTTCCACTTCAGGAAAAATGGTCAACTTATACAATGCTTTGATCCTTGCCGATAAAGTTTCACATGGAGATATAGAATTGTAAGAGCAAAAATTTTCATACTTCTTAAAATAAAATTCAATAAAAAAATCATTTAAATGAAGAAAATACTTTTAAGCCTTTCTGTATTTGCAGTGAGCTGGGTTAACGCCCAGAATAATTCCTCCTACTGGCAACAACATGTAAAATATGATATGGATGTTGATATGAATGTGGAAAATTATCAATATACCGGGACCCAGGAATTGGTGTACACCAATAACTCCCCCGATACGTTGAACAAAGTTTTTTATCATCTTTATTTCAATGCTTTTCAACCGGGAAGTGAAATGGACATGAGGCTGCAAAATATTGCCGATCCCGATGGCAGGATGGTAAATAACCTGGGTACCAGGGAAAATCCAGAATATGAAAGCCGGATAGCCAAACTTCAGCCTGATGAAATTGGTTATTTAAGAGTAAGTTCTTTAACTCAGGATGGGCAGGCGTTGGATTATGAAGAAGTAGGGACTGTTCTTGAAGTAAAGCTAAGCGATCCTGTTCTGCCCGGCGAAAAAGCTACTTTCAATATGGAATTTAAAGGGCAGGTACCTTTACAAATCCGCCGTTCAGGGAGAAACAGTGCTGAAGGTGTGGCACTTTCTATGAGCCAGTGGTATCCAAAATTAGCTGAATATGACTTTGAAGGCTGGCATGCCGATCCTTATATCGCACGTGAATTTCATGGTGTTTGGGGAGATTTTGATGTAAAAATCAGTATTGATAAAGACTACATCCTGGGAAGTACAGGATATCTTCAAAATCCGCAGGAAATTGGTTACGGTTATGAAAAAGAAGGCACTAATGTAAAGCGTAAAAGAGGAGATAAACTAACCTGGCATTTTGTAGCACCGCAGGTACACGATTTTACCTGGGCGGCAGATCCGGAATATATCCATGATAAATTAACCGCAGAAGATGGTACAATTCTTCATTTTCTTTATAAGGATAATCCTGAAATAAAGGAAAATTGGAAAAATCTGCAGCCAAAAACAGAAGAAATTTTGTTGTTTTACAACGAGCACATTGGGCCTTACCCATGGGATCAGTATTCTATAGTCCAGGGTGGAGACGGTGGTATGGAATATGCCATGCTAACGCTTATTACAGGTGAAAGAAGCTTTGGAAGCCTGGTTGGTGTAACCGCTCATGAATTTGCACATGCCTGGTTCCAGCATTTAATGGCCACCAATGAGTCCAAAAATGAATGGATGGATGAAGGTTTCACCTCTTACATTTCAGACGAAGCTATGAATGTGGTAATGAATTCTGAAAAGGAGAATCCCCATTCCGGGTCCTACAGAGGTTATAACCAGTTGGTGCAAAGCGGGGTGGAACAGCCGCAAACCACACATGCAGATCGTTATAATTATAATTTTGCCTACGGTGCGGCAGCATATTCCAAGGGAGCAGTTTTTCTTGCGCAGCTTGGTTACATAATAGGAAAAGAAAATCTTCAGAAAACGCTTAACCGCTACTATGATCAATGGAAATTTAAACATCCCACTCCTAATGATTTTATAAGAATTGCTGAAAAAATTTCAGGAGCAGAGCTGGATTGGTATTTAACCGACTGGACCAGGACAACAAACACCATAGATTACGCTGTAGAATCTGTTGAAGCTGAAGGTGATTCTACCCGAATTAATCTTCAAAGAATTGGCAATATGCCCATGCCTGTTGAAGTCACGGTAACTTATAATGATGGTGAGAAGGAATTGTTCTATATGCCTTTGCAAATGATGCGCTGGGAAAAAACTGCTTCAGGAGATTTAAACAGAACGGTTAAAGAAGACTGGTCCTGGGCCCAACCTACATATAATTTAACCATTGATGCTCCAAAATCTGAGATTCAATCTATAGTTATAGATGATTCAGGATTAATGGCAGATATAGACAGAAGCAACAATAAATTTCCAGCTACTTCAGGAACAAATTCCGCAGAAGAAACCGGGCAGGGAAGATAATTTCTTTTTGAAAGAAGCTTTTAGAAAACCCTTTTCCGCCGTGAAAAGGGTTTTTATTTATCAATTTATCGCCAGGTTGAGCAAAGTCGACAACTATTTTTAGCTAATAATTTTAATAATTCTATTATCCTAGATTGGTAGGGGCAGTACTCTCACAATTCTGGATCCTGTTATTCCATATATAATACTATCATTACTTTTGGCTCATGAAAGAAAACTTCGGAAAACAGGAGAAATTAAAAAGCAAGAAACTTATAGAACAGCTTTTTCAGGAGGGAAAGTCGGTAAAAAATTTTCCCATACGCCTTATCTATATCAAACTTCCCAAAGGGCAAAAAGTACAACTACAGGCAGGAGTTTCGGTTCCAAAAAGAATAATGAAAACTGCTGTACAGCGAAACAGGATAAAACGTTTGCTGCGTGAGGTTTATAGAAAAAATAAGTATCTTGTGAACAGCACAATTTCTTCTCCCTATGTATTCATGTTTATCTACACCTCTCCCAAAGAATTGCGTTATGATGAACTTTTTATAAAAATGGAGAAGTTACTGGAAAAATTTAAAGAGAAAGAAAAATGGGAAATTCAGCAAAAAAAATAGCAGTGGTGATAATAGGCGCGGGAATATTCTTTGGTACCGTTTCCTTTAAATCAGATTTTTTCGCGATTGCCAAGCAAATTGAGATATTTACCACGCTTTTTAAGGAAATCAACATGAATTATGTTGATGAAACTAATCCTGCCGAGCTTATGGATACTGCCATTAAAGCGATGCTTCAGGATTTGGATCCCTATACCAATTACTGGAACGAGCAGGATGTGGAAGCGGCCAGAATCAATAATTCCGGTGAATACACAGGAATTGGAGCTGCCGTAAAAATGGGCAAGGATGCTATTACTATCCTGGAACCTTATAAAGATTATCCCGCCGATAAAGCCGGATTAAAAGCCGGAGACGAGATTATAAAGATTGGAGATCTAAATGTGGTCGATTTTCAGGAAGATGCGGGAGAACTTCTTAATGGTGCCGATAATTCCAGTGTAGAATTCACCTTTAGGAGGCAGGGAGAAATAAAAACCACTACATTAACCCGGGAATCTGTTACTCTTAAAGCTGTTCCCTACCATACCTTACTCGATAATAAAAGTGGGTATATTGTACTTTCAAGATTTAATTCCAGGGCCTCATCAGAAACTGAGAGAGCTTTAAAAGATTTAAAAAATAAAGGTGCCGAAAAGATTATTCTGGATCTTAGAGGAAATCCTGGTGGTTTACTTTCCGAAGCTATTAATGTGAGTAATATTTTTGTTCCAAAAGATGAGCTGATTGTTACCACCAAATCGGTTATTGAAAAATATAATCAGGAATATTTTACTCAAAAGGAACCTATAGACACAAAAATACCTTTAGTAGTACTTGTAGACGGCAGAAGTGCTTCGGCCAGCGAAATAGTTGCAGGTGCAATTCAGGATTTAGACAGGGGAGTAGTTGTAGGTGCAAGAAGTTTTGGAAAAGGGCTCGTACAACGGCCTAAGGAATTGGCTTACGGGACACAGCTTAAAATAACCATTTCCAGGTATTATACGCCAAGCGGAAGGTGTATACAGGCACTGGATTATCGTACCAGGGACGAAGAAGGAAATGCCATAAGGACCAGAACAGAAGATTATAATGAATTTAAAACCCGAAACGGAAGAAAGGTGTTTGACGGCGGCGGAATTTTACCGGATGTGCGTCTAAAAACTTCTGAATACACCGGTATAACACACGCTTTATTAGTGGAGGATGCCATTTTTGATTTCGCCACTCAATATTATTATTCTCATGAAAAACCGGAATTGCAGAACTTTAATTTAAATGACGGAGAATATGAAGACTTTAAAAAATTCCTGAATAAGACTGATTTTCAGTATAAAACTACCACTGAGCAGGAACTGGAAGAAGTACTTTTAACTGCTCAGGAAGAAGGATTTGAAGATGAAATCCTTCAGAATTATAAAGATATTTCCACTGAAATTGAACAGCATAAAAAGCAGGAACTGGAGGAGAAAAAAGCTGAGATAACCAGCCTGATTACCGATGAAATTATAAAACGCTATTTTTATAAAGAAGGACTTTATGATTATTATGTTGTTCATAACCCCGAAATAAATAAAGCTGAGGAAATTTTAAATGAGCCTTCAGAATACTCAGAGATCCTGCATTAAATCAGGCGGTTTTCACCATTGCTATGTGTGGAATTCCATCTTCAAGATAACCTTCCCCGGTTGTTGAAAACCCATGGCTTTCGTAAAACTTAACCAGGTACTGCTGGGCAGATAATTTAATATTATCTGTTTTAAAAAGTTCCCTTATGGCTTTAATTGATGCCTGCATTATCTGATGCCCATAGCCATATTTACGTTCCTGAATTTTAACAAGCACACGGCCTATAGCAGCTTCTTCAAAATAAAAACCCTTGTTAAAGCACCGGGTATAAGCGACCAGTTTTCCCCCTTTTTTCCCTAGAATATGAAGTCCTTTCTGATCTTTTCCATCTATGTCCTGGTACACGCAATCCTGTTCTACCACAAAAATTTCAGAACGTAATTGTAATATCTCATATAGTTCTTCAGTATTAAGTTCAGAAAAATTTTTTATTTCTATTTCCATTCAGTTGTTCTATCTTCAAAACAAATCACAAAATACCTGCACTCAAAGAATTCAGGTAAAATTTTTAAAGTGCGTTAACAGCTTCTTTTTGCCGGTATTTTATCTATTCTATTTTGATGGCGCCCACCTTCAAATTCGGTGTTTAAAAAAGTTTCTACCATATCTACGGTTTGTTGAATAGAAACAAACCTTGCGGGCACACTTAATATATTAGCATTATTATGGCTCCTTGCCAATTCAGCAATCTCAGAAGTCCAGCAAAGGGCAGATCTTACTGCCTGATGTTTATTAGCGGTCATATTTGCACCATTGCCACTGCCGCAAATAATTATACCAAAATCTACTTTTTTATCACTAACATCTTCAGCAACGGGATGAACAAAATCGGGATAATCCACGCTTTTTTCAGAATCGGTACCGTAGTTAATAACTTTTATCCCTTTATTTTCAAGGTATTGTACCACTTTTTCCTTGTAAGTAGTACCGGCATGATCATTTCCAATTGCTATTTTCATATTTGAATATTTAGAAAAACAAAGGTAAAAAAAGGGCTTATTAACTCCGAACATTTCAATTGTTAATTACTTTATTGAATACCTTTATTTACAGGTAATTGTAATTGACAGTAAGCTGTGGATAAACCTTGATGATAAAGTTATAATCTTATTTGCAGGAGTGGAGATAAATTGCAATACCAGAATCAAATCTTAAAAATCAAGAAATAAGTTTAGGATTTTTCAGGAAGTTATCAGCAGCAGAAATTGCATTGTCAACAACTTAAATTATAAAAAGAATTAAGAATATATCTTAACATCTTGTTTCCTAAATTTGTTAAGTAAACCTTAACGTGGTATGCTAGTCAGGAAGTTAGCTTTCTCCACACCTGTTGATAAGATATTATAAAAAGCTAATAACTGAAATACCAAATATTCCTGATCATTTTTGTTCTACAAATTAACACACTATAATAACATCCATTTTTAATTTTTTAAAATAGAAGAAACGAATAAATATAATATAGCTGTTAACAACTATACAATTTTGAGATGGGAAGAACGATCCTGAAAAGAATCCAGAATTGTTTGTGCTTCGGTAATATCATTAGGATGAACCAGAAGCCGAATGCCTCCAAACGCATTTGAATAATAAGGAATAATCCCTATAATTGTTTCATTTTCAAAAATATAACGAATATTTTCCTGATTAAGAATTGGTTGAATAACAAGATATTCATAGACGTAGGTAAATGTTGCAATGCAAACGAAGTTCTTCATAGAGGCAGTAATACAGCCTACTAAAGATAATATTTAATCCTGAATTGTTAAAGAGATATCTTCCACGTGTTCAGTGGAAAAAAGAGGATCTGCATAAGAATTTTTATTGAGGGAAATATTTATATATGCTATAAATCCAATTACTCCCAGAAGGAAGATAAAGAAGAATAAAAAGGAAATTTTATTAGATTTACTCAAACCCATATAAAAAGTTTTTTTAAAACATTGGGCACTATACAAAAAAACAAATTTAAGAAAATTTTAAGTTATTTATAACGTTTTAAAAATTTGTTTTATCCCAAATCATGATGTTCACTTTTCTGAAAATGAGTTTGATGCAGCCGTATAAAAGAATAGGAAAGCAGTTTCCTTATTTAAAACTTTATATTCAAAGATGTATAATGTAACTTTTAAGCTGTAATTTTATCATTTATACATTCAAATGAAGAAAAAGAAGAAAAAAAATTCCAAACCAAATCTTGGTAATTTATCCAGGAAAATATTAGATATTCTACGAAAAAATTCAGGTAAAACTTATAATTACAAACAAATAGCTTCCATACTGGGAGTTGATGATCCCGGTAGTCGCAATGAGATTACAAAAAAGCTGGCGCAACTGGCAGCCAAAAAACAAGTTCTTCAGGTTGAACGCGGAAAATTTAAAATTGAAGCCAGTAACAGTTATTATCATGGTAAGCTGGATATGACCACCAAAGGTTTTGGGTATGTGATGGTTGAGGAACTGGAGGATGATGTTTTTATTCCCGCGAATTGCTTAAATACTGCATTTCATGGTGACGAAGTAGAAATTTACATTTACGACAAACGAAGACGAAAAAAATCTGAAGGGGAAGTAACTAAAGTAATTAAGAGAAAACGATCTGAATTTGTTGGTATTCTTGATCTGAAAAATGACTTTGGTTTTGTGAAAATTGATGATCCCAAAATGTATACTGATATTTTTGTGCAGCGGAATAAGACTGCTGATGCAAAAAATGGAGACAAAGTAGTGGTAGAATTTGAAGAATGGCCTGAGAAAGCCGATTCTCCTTTTGGAAAAATAACTAAAGTTCTTGGTACCCCGGGAGAACATCATACAGAAATCCACGGGATCCTGGCTCAATATGGCTTGCCTTACGAATTTCCAAAAGAGGTGGAGGAATTTGCCAATCAGCTGGACACTTCCATACAGGAATCGGAGATTAAAAAGAGAAGGGACATGCGTAAAGATCTTACATTTACCATAGATCCTAAAGATGCCAAGGATTTTGATGATGCACTAAGTTTTACAAAGCTTGAAAATGGCAATTTTGAAGTAGGTATCCATATTGCCGATGTTTCGCATTATCTTCAGAAAGAAACCATTTTAGACGAGGAGGCTTATGAAAGGGCTACTTCAGTTTATCTTGTAGACCGGGTGGTGCCCATGCTTCCGGAAATTCTTTCAAATAATGCCTGTTCCCTCAGGCCTAATGAAGAAAAGTACACATTTTCCGCAGTATTTGAAATCGATAAAAAAGCGAATGTAAAAAATCATTGGTTTGGAAGAACGGTCACTTATTCTGATGCCAGGTTTGCCTATGAAGAAGCACAGCATATTATAGAAACAAAAGCAGGAGAAATCCCTGAAGAAGTTTCTATTCAGGATAAAGCTTATAAGGCCGATGACAGTATTGTGGAAGCTATTTTACAGCTAAACGATCTGGCCAGGATTATGAGATCAAGGCGAATGCGCGAAGGTGCTATTTCTTTTGACAAGGTGGAGGTTAAATTTCAGCTGGATGAAGAAAATGAGCCTATTGGAGTATTCTTTAAAACTGCTAAGGAAGCCAATAAATTAATTGAAGAATTTATGCTGCTGGCCAATAGAAAAGTAGCTGAATTTATAGGAAAGCAAAAGCAGAAAAAAACTTTTGTTTATAGGTGTCATGATGAGCCTGATGATACCAAGCTTGCTTCTCTTCAAAATTTAGTAGCCAAGTTTGGGCACAAGCTGAATTTGAAGGATAAAAAAACAGTTTCTTCATCCCTTAATTCCTTATTGGAGGATGTTCAGGGTAAAAAAGAGCAAAATCTTGTGGATACCCTGGCGATTAGAACCATGAGTAAGGCCTATTATGGAACTGGAAATATAGGGCATTACGGACTTTCTTTTGATTATTATACGCATTTTACTTCGCCAATACGTCGTTATCCTGATGTAATGGTACATCGTTTGCTACAGCGCTATTTAGATGATAAACCCTCTGCAAACGAAGAAGAATTTGATGAAAAATGCCACCACAGCAGTGAGATGGAAAATCTGGCAACCAATGCTGAAAGGGATTCTATTAAATACATGCAGGTTAAGTTTATGCAGGATCATCAAAACGAAGATTTTCTTGGCGTGATTTCCGGTGTTACTGAATGGGGTATTTTTGTTGAAATTATTGAAAATAAATGTGAAGGAATGATTAGGCTTCGGGATATGAAGGATGATCATTATGAGTTTGATGAAGAACATTATGCTGTTGTAGGACGTAAATTGGGCAAAACTTATCAACTTGGAGATGAAGTTTATGTGCGGGTAAAAAATGCCGATTTACTTAAACGCCATCTGGATCTCACCTTGTTAGGATCGCGTGAAGAATATGAAAATAAATAATGTTACTATGAAAAATTACGCTTTACTCCTCATGCTCTTTTGCTGTACTTATGCAGGAGCCCAGGAGGTTGTTCATAATCTTGAAAATTTTGAAGAAATTAAAGTTTATAATAGTCTTGAAATAATACTGGCTAAAGCCGATATTAACAAAGCCGTGGTTACCGGAAAGAATAGGGAAGAGGTGGATTTTAATAATGATAATGGGGTGCTTAAAATAAAAAAAAGCATTGATAACATCTGGAAAAATGAAGATGTAAACATCAAAGTTTTTTATACAGATGTGCAAAGGCTTAATGCCATTCAAAATGCCACTATAAGGGTAAAAAATCCTATGAAGCAGGGAAGCCTGGAACTGGAAACGCAGGAAGGAGCTGAAATTTATGCCACTATAGAAGTAAACCAATTAAAGGCCAAAGCTTTAACCGGTGGAGAAATAGACGTAGAGGGAACCTCAGGCCATCAGGATGTGATTGTAAGGGCCGGAGGCAAATTCTATGGTGGAACCCTTCGCAGCCGTAACACCACGGTTGAAATAAGTATGGGTGGAGCTGCAGATGTTAATGCTTCTAAAGAAGTTGCTGCAAAAGTCCGTGCAGGCGGTGTGGTAAATGTTTATGGAAACCCTGAAGTAATAGATCAGCAAACGCTTTTTGGCGGAAAAGTGGTCAGCAAAAACTAAAACTTTACCTTTGCAGTACATAATAACTCTATGTTACAGGATATCTTAGCGGGTGTACCGTTAGGCTTTTTTCTTGCCTTTCTGTTTGGACCTGTCTTTTTTGTATTGTTGGAAACGGCAGCTATTAAGGGATTTAGAGCAGCTTTTGCTTTAGATGTGGGAGTTATTCTGGCAGATATTGTTTTTCTTTTTATAGCATATTTCAGCACTAGTAAACTTCTTAATTCTATTAAGGATGATCCTGCACTCTTTATTTTTGGAGGGGCTATTTTAACCACATATGGGCTGATGAGTTTTATTCAGACTAAAAAAGTCTTTAAGCGTGAAGAAGAGGAAACTCCTGCAATAAGGAAGTTAAGTAAAAGTGATTATCTGGGACTTTCGGCCAAAGGTTTTTTACTGAATTTTATAAATGTTGGAGTGCTGGGTTTCTGGTTAGGCCTGGTGATTGTATTTACACCAAAGATGGGGATGGAAACCAACAGGATTGTGATTTTCTTCGCATCGGTCCTGGGAACTTATCTCTTGGTGGATATTGCAAAAATTCTTTTGGCCAAAAAGCTTAACCGGAAATTGACCCCAACCAGGATTTACCGGATGAAAAAGGGAATAAGTGTGCTGCTTATAATCTTTGGGTGTATTTTGATGTTTCAGGGAGTATTTCCTAATCAGGTAAATGGAATTAAAGAACAAATTGAAAATATAAGTTCTATTACCAGTGTTGGAGAAATAGAAAATACTGAGTAGTTATCACCAATTATCTACCTTTAATATCTGCAGCAGGTTTAAATTGGATATCAAATGTTCTGGTAAATATTTGTTGGAGTTATTATTTTAAATCCCTCGGGTATAAAAAAAGCTCCCTTTCTCAAGGAAGCTTTTGAGGCATCGAGCGGATTCGAACCGCTGTACAAGCTTTTGCAGAGCTCTGCCTAGCCACTCGGCCACGATGCCATTTCGGTTTGCAAATGTAATAAAATTTTAATCTCTGCAATCAAAAAATTAACGGGATTTAGTTCGGCTTACAGTTACCATGGCAACATTGCCTCCAATTGGAGGGTTAATTTTTGAAACTTCCACCTTTACTTTCTGTACCAAAATAATTTCTTCCAGCGTTCTGTTGAGAATCCTTTCTGCCACATTTTCAAGAAGTTTAGAGCGAATTGCCATTTCTTGCTTTACTATTTTATTTAGATGGACGTAATCTATGGTATCTGCCAGTGAATCTGTTTTGGAAGAATGAGATAAATCTCCTTTTACACTTAAATCCACGCGATAATCACTTCCAATTTTACTTTCTTCGTCCAGGCAGCCGTGATAGGCAAAAATCCTTATATTTCTAAGTTTTATTGTTCCCAATGCTATGTTTTTGGCAAAGATAGTTTCTGAGGTTAAGAGAATCAATCTCCAATGCTTAAAATTAACTATTCTTATAAGCAGGGAAAATATTTATAGCCACCTTATTTTTGATAACTTTGCGCATTATTTAATAACTGTTATGTCTGAAGTAAAAAGATCACTCAATTTTATTGAGCAAATTATAGAAGAAGACCTGAAATCTGGTTACAGAAAAGAAGAATTGAAATTCAGGTTTCCTCCCGAGCCAAACGGCTATTTGCATATTGGCCATGCCTCTTCAATCTGTCTTAATTTTGGGCTGGGGGAGAAGTATAACGCACCTGTTAATTTGCGGTTTGATGATACCAACCCAATAAAGGAAGAAAGTGAATATGTAGATGCCATTAAGCGGGATGTGGAGTGGCTTGGGTTTAAGTGGGCAAAAGAATGCTATGCTTCAGATTATTTTCAGCAGTTATATGACTGGGCTGTGGAGTTAATTACAAGCGGAGATGCTTATGTAGACAGTCAGGCTTCAGAAGAAATAGCAGATCAAAAAGGAACTCCTACAGAACCCGGAAAGGAAAGTCCGTACCGAAACCGTTCGGTAGAAGAAAACGTGGAGCTTTTTGAAAAAATGAAAAATGGTGAGACTCCTGAAGGAGCACATGTGCTTAGGGCAAAAATTAATATGGCATCCCCAAACATGATTATGAGGGATCCGGTAATGTACCGCTGCGTTCACAAAAGCCATCATAGAACCAATGATGAATGGAAAATTTATCCTATGTACGATTGGGCCCACGGTGAAAGTGATTTTATAGAAAGTATTTCCCATTCTTTCTGTACACTGGAATTTTTGCCGCATAGGGAACTTTATAACTGGTTTATTGAAAAAATTAGTAATCCTAATGATTTTAAACCGAAACAAAGGGAGTTTGCCAGGAGAAATTTAAGCCATACCGTAGTGAGCAAAAGGAAGCTTCTTCAGTTGGTGCAAAAAGGCATTGTGACTTCATGGGACGATCCCAGGATGCCTACTATTTCGGGACTGAGAAGGAGAGGATATACCCCGGCTTCCATTCGTAATTTTGCGGAATCTATTGGAGTAGGGAAGAGGGAAAATATAATTGATGTTGCTCATCTGGAATTTTGTGTAAGGGAAGATTTAAATAAAACAGCTCCCCGGGTTATGGGAGTTTTAGATCCTGTGAAGCTTGTTATTACCAACTATGAAGAGGGTAAAGAGGAGTGGTTGGATGCAGAAAATAATCCGGAAGATGAAAATGCCGGCTTTAGAAAAGTGCCTTTTTCCAGGGAAATTTACATTGAAAGAGAAGATTTTAAAGAATCGGCTAACCGGAAATTTTTCCGTCTTACCCTTGGAAAAGAAGTAAGATTGAAAAATGCTTACATCATCAAAGGGGAAGAGGTTATCAAAGATGATAATGATAATATTTTAGAGGTACATTGTACGTACGATCCTAAAAGCAAAAGTGGAAGCGGCACTGAGGAATCACTGCGGAAGGTGAAAGGGACGCTTCACTGGGTTTCTGTAAAACATGCTTTTCAAGCTGAAATAAGGCTATATGACCGTCTTTTCTCTGAAGAAGTACCCGATGCCGATAAAGAGAGGGATTTTGTTGATGTTATTAATCCGGACTCGCTTAAGGTGATTACCGGGTTTCTTGAACCAGGCCTTAAAGATGCTGAGGTTTTAAATCATGTTCAGTTTCAGCGGATTGGTTACTTTTGTGTAGACAAAGATTCTACCGATGAAAAGAAGGTGTTTAATCGCACCGTTACACTCCGGGATTCCTGGACAAAAAAAGCTGGTAAATAATTATTCCTTTATAACTCCTCTTTTTAAGAGTATTTTAAGATTGAATTTTAACATATTAACCGGTTATTAACAGCCGTAGAAGCAGTCTTAGGTTATCTTTGTTAGAACTATAAACTTAAACTATATACAATTATGGCAAATACAGGAAGTACTTTACTTGCGTTGGTAACCGGAGCTGCAATTGGCGCAGGCCTTGGGATGTTATACGCACCCGAAAGCGGTGAGGAGACCCGAAAGAAAATAAGGGAAGAATCAGATAGGGCTCAGAAGAATTTCAATAAGAAGTACAAAGAAACATCCTCTAACTTGTCTGAAAAAGCCAAGAAAGCAAGATTTGATTTTGAAACACGTCTTGAGGAAACCCTTTCTTCAGCCAGTTATAAGGCAGATGATATCCTAACTGCTATGGAATCTAAACTTGAGGAGCTTAGGAAGCAAAATGCCAAACTTCAAAAAGATGCCAAAAATGAGGAAAAAGATACACAGGGTCAAGGAGGATCTAAAGGTAAAGCTAACCAGGCGATAGTATAGTATAATATATGGCATTTGAGAAACTGAGCAACAGTATAAAAGAATTGAATGAGAATGTTCAGATGCTTTCCAAAAGCAATGCTGAATATTTCAAATTAAAATTCTTCAAGCAGGGTATCAAGGGTGCCATTGGATTGGTAAATGCATTACTTCTGTTTTTCTTTGGAGTTTTTGCATTGTTATTTTTATCCTTTGCGGCTGCTGTGGCTATTAGCGCAGCAATGGATACTCCCAGTGCAGGCTATTGGATAGTAGCCGGATTTTATGTGTTTCTTATAATTCTCATATTGCTGTTTAGAAAGAAATTAGGTAAATTAATTCTGACTAAAGCATCTGAAGCTTTCTTTAACTAAGTAAATTATATGAAGAAGAAAAGATATACAAACTTCGCGGAAATAGATAGAGACTTAAAGATTTTAAAGCTTCAAACTGAAATTGATAAGGAAGAAGTTAAACTTAGTATTGATCAGGTGAAATCGAATATCTCACCTGCATCTTTATTTAGTAGTTTATTTGGTAGTGTGGTACAGCGTGCATTAATATTAAAAGCGTCTTCCAAAATTTTTGGTCTTCGAAAACTTGTTTCTTCTAAATAGAACATTGCTTTGTTAATATAAATTCAGGCCTTTGAAAACTTCAAAGGCTTTTTTTATTTAACTCCATTAGATGATAATATTTTACTATTAACTTCTATTCCATTCTAGTTGATCTAAAGAACTTTTAATGAATAATTATGGTATTACATCTTATGCGCCCAAAGTGCCTTAAAAAGAACTTATATTTAATATTAACGGGAAAGGGAATGTTAATACCAATCTTAGGTGTAAATAAATTTAAAACCCTGAACATTAATAGATGTTCAGGGTTTTATATATTTTAGATTGTTTCTACAGCTTTGTTTATTCTTGAAATAGTCTCCTCTTTGCCTATTAACTCTGCTATTTTATACAAATCTGGTCCTTGCAGAACCCCCACTAAAGCAAGTCGTAGAGGTTGCATTACTTTGCCAAACCCAACTTCTTTTTTCCCTATCCAGATTTTTACTTCATTTTGAAGATTTTCAGAGGTCCAGATATTTACCTCCTTTAATTCTTCTTTCAGTTCTTCCATTAAAGCAGGAGTGTCTGCTTTCCATGCCTTTTTAGTTGTCTTAGGGTGATAGGAGGTAGGAGATATAAAAAAGAAGTAAGCCTGTTCCCAAAGATCTTTTACAAAAACTCCACGCTCTTTTACCAAATCTACAACTTCTTCTACATACTCATCTTTTGCAGAAATTCCTTTTTTATGTAATAGTTTCTGGAAGGCTGAAGTTAAATAAGAATTATCTGCTTCCTGGAAATAATGTTGTTGAAACCATTTTGTTTTTTCAGGATCAAACTTTGCGCCACCTTTGTGCACACGCGAAAGTTCAAATGCATGTACCAGTTCATCTATTTTGAAGAATTCTCTTTCTGTTCCCGGATTCCAGCCTAAAAAAGCGAGCATGTTAGTTACAGCATGGGGAAAATAACCCTCTTCACGATAGCCGCTGGCAATATCTCCCGATTTTGGATCTTTCCATTCCAATGGAAAAACAGGAAATCCTAATTTGTCGCCATCCCTTTTGCTTAATTTTCCTTTTCCCTGGGGCTTTAATATTAACGGTAAATGGGCAAATTTTGGAGCCTCCCATCCAAAGGCGCGGTACAACATTATATGAAGTGCCAGGGAGGGTAACCATTCTTCACCTCTAATAACATGTGTAATTTGCATCAACCGGTCATCTACAATATTTGCCAAATGGTAGGTTGGCATTCCGTCACTTTTATATAATACTTTATCATCCAGAATGCTTGTATCAATTTCCATTTCTCCCCGTATTTCATCATTTATATGGAGAATTTCTTTTTCGGGAGATTTAAAGCGAACAACATAAGGCTTTTCAGCCTCAATTTTCTCTTTTACTTCTTCTTCAGAAAGAGATAGGGAATTCATTAATTTCTCCCGGTTATGCCAGTTATAAATGAAAGTTTTTCCTTTCGCTTCGTGGTCTTTTCTATGCTCATCAAGATCTTCGGCAGAATCAAATGCATAATATGCCTGGCCGGATTCGATCAAAATATCGGCATATTCTTTGTAAATATTCTTTCTTTCACTCTGGCGGTAAGGTCCGTAAGTGCCTCCTTTACCGGGACCTTCATCAAAATGAATCCCGCACCAGTTAAGGGCATCTATTATATAGTCTTCGGCACCTTCAACATAGCGGTTTTTATCTGTATCTTCTATACGCAATACGAAATCACCATTATGTTTTTTTGCGAATAGATAATTAAATAAAGCTGTTCTAACTCCGCCTATATGTAATGGGCCGGTAGGGCTGGGAGCAAAACGTACACGCACTTTAGCTGACATAATTTCAAATTTTGGATCAAAGATACAACCTTATTGAAGCAATTCTAAATCTAATGCGTCGAGTTTGGTGATGAAGCTTAGAACATTAAGTTTGAGCCGGTTGATCTAAATTATTGTATTTTTATGCCTGATATGATGGAGAAGATGAATAATTTTAAAATACTTAAAAAAAAGCTTGAAGGTTTTATCCGTAAGTTTTATTTAAACCGGCTGCTTCGTGGTGTTATTCTGTTTGTGGCAGTTGGGCTTCTGTATTTTTTGCTTACGCTGGGAATTGAATATTATTTCTGGTTAAGTAATACAGGAAGGGCAATTTTATTCTGGTTGTTTGTGGCAGTAGAATTTTTTCTTCTTGTTAAGCTTATAGGGATACCGTTTTTAAAGCTATTGAAACTCTCCAAGGGCTTAGATGAAGTTGAAGCTTCCAGATTGATAGGCCTTCACTTTCCGGAAGTAAATGATAAGCTTCTGAATGTACTTCAACTTCAAAATGATAAAAATCAGTCAGATCTTCTTTTGGCGAGCATTGATCAAAAAGCTAAGAATTTACAACCTGTTCCTTTTACCGCGGCAGTCAACTTCCGCGGAAACGTAAAGTATTTAAAATTTGCAGCCTTCCCAGTAATTATAATAGCAGCATTATTTTTTACAGGTAATTCTTCCTTTTTTTCTGAAAGTTATAATAGGGTAAGTCATTATAATAAATCATACGAACCACCGGCACCGTTTGCTTTTATTTTGCAAAATGATTCCTTGAAAGTTAATGAAAATAAGGATTTCACGCTTAAAATTGAAACTTTGGGAGAGGTTATTCCTGCAGAAGTTTCTGTGATTTATAATGGGGATAAATATTTAATGAAGAATGTTGAACCTGGAAAATTCACCTATGTCTTTAAAAATTTAGAAGAAAACAGATCATTCAGGCTGGAGAGCAATGAAGTAATTTCCGGCAGTTATGTTCTAAAGGTGAACAGGGTTCCTAAATTATTGAATTTTGCAATGCTGCTAGATTATCCAAGTTATACCGGAAAAAAGGATGAAAGAATAAGCGGAACCGGGAATGCCCATATACCTGAGGGCACAACGGTAAGCTGGAACCTTGAAACTGCACAAACCAGCACTATAAATTTTAATATTTCAGATAGTACAATTTCCATTAATAATTCCGGAAATACTTTTACTTACAGCCGCCCTGTTTATGCGAATCTTAATTATGAAATAGGAACTTCTAATAATGAAGTTTCAAATTATGAAAAACTTTCTTACAAACTTCAGGTTCAAAAAGATGAATTTCCCCGTATTGATGTAAAGCAAAAAACTGATAGCGTAAATAATCAAACAAGATATTTTAAAGGCACTGTTTCTGATGATTACGGATTATCAAAATTGTTATTAATTTATTATCAGGAAGGGGAGAAGGATCAAATGAATAAAATACCCCTGGAAATTTCCCGTGGAGCAATGGATCAATTTCTTTTCACTTTCCCTGGAAACCTTCAGTTTGAAAGAGGTAAAAATTATGAGTATTACTTCCAGGTTTTTGATAATGATGCAGTAAATGGAGCTAAATATAGTAAAAGTGAGGTATTTTCCTATAGGGAAAAGTCAGTACAGGAATTAACAGAAGATAACTTACAACAGCAGAATATTTCCATAGATCAAATGAACAATAGTTTGGAAGATATGGGAAATAATGAGAGGGAACTTGAAGAAATTTCCCGAATTCAGAAGGAGAATCAAAACCTTGACTATAATCAGCGAAAGAAATTGAATAATTTTATTAAAAGGCAGAAGGAACAAAACGAGCTGATGCGTAATTATTCGGAGAAATTAAAAAACAGTTTTAAGAATCCTGATAAAAATAAAGAAGATTCCGGTGCTGAAGAACTGCAGAGGCGGATTGATAGGAACGAAGAGCGCCTAAAGGAAAATGAAGCCTTGCTTGAGGAGCTTGAAAAATTAGCCGAAAAAATAAACCGGGAAGAGCTTGGCGAAAAACTTGAAAAGATGTCCCGGAAAAGTAAATCTGATAAAAGAAACCTTGAACAGCTATTAGAATTGACCAAACGATATTATGTTGAGGAAAAGAAACAGAAATTGGCCCGGGACTTAGAGAACCTCTCTGAAAAACAGGAGGATTTAAGCAAGGAAGAAAAAAGCAATGTAGATGACCAAAAGGAGTTATCTGAAGAATTTGAAGATTTTCAAAAGCAATTGAATGAGCTTGAAAAAGAAAATCAAAATATGAAGTCTCCAAAAGATTTAGGTAGGGAAGAGGTAGATGAAGAGAGTATAAAAAAGGACCAGCAGGAAGCTGAAGACAATTTGGAGAAAGGAGAAACAATAAAGGCCGGGGAAAAACAGAAAAATGCCGCTGAAAAAATGAAAGAAATGAGCCGGCAGATGAAAATGAAAAGTGCGCAGCAACAAGGCGAACAATTGGATGCTGATATTGAAACGCTAAGGCAAATCCTGGATAATCTTCTTAGCTTCTCCTTTGAACAGGAAGATCTTCTGAAGCAATTTCGAGAACTGGATCAAAAGAACCCTGTTTATGCCAGTAAATTGAAAAAGCAGAATGTGCTTAGAGAACATTTTGAACATATTGATGATAGTTTGTATAGCCTGGCTTTTCGAAACCAAATGATTAATGAAGAAATCACAGAAAATCTAACCGATATTGAATTTGATATTAATAAGGCTTTAGAGCGATTATCAGAGAATGAAATTCCTCAGGGAGTAGCTAGTCAGCAATATGTGGTAACAAGGTCTAATAATCTCGCCTATTTGTTAAGCAGGATATTATCTTCCATGCAGCAAATGGCCAATCCAAAAATGGGTAAAGGAAGTCCGGGGGAAGAAACGCAGCTAATGGATATTATAAAAAAACAGGGGAAATTACAGGAACAAATGCAAAAGGGAATGCAAGAGCGCAATGAGGGAGAAAGGAAAAAGGGAGATGGTTCCGGAGAAGGACTTAATGGGGATCTGTACGAAATTTATAAGGAACAGCAAAAGTTAAGGCAGCAACTGGAAAGACTAATGAAGGAAAAGGAAACCGGAGAGAATGGTCAAGCTGTAAAAGAGAAAATGGAAGAGTTGGAGGAGGAGTTACTGGATAAAAAATTTGATCCTAAAAATCTGGAAAAAATGATAAACCTTCAGCATGAATTAATGAAATTTCAGGATGCAAAATTACAACAGGGAGAAGATAATTCCAGAACTTCAGAAACTAATCAAAAGGAATATTCTAACGAAGAAGCAGAGGAGTTATCCAGGGCCAAAGATTATTTCAACGCTACCGAAATTTTAAACAGACAAGTATTACCTTTGCGCCAAATTTACAAAGTAAAAGTAAAGGAATATTTTGATGGAGGAGAAGATTAATTTTTATTCAGAAAACAGCTTTAAACTAGATTCAGAAGCTTCTTTTAAGAACTGGATAAAAAGGGTAATTCTTTCCGAGGATAAAAAGTGCGGAGAGATTAGCTATATCTTTTGCGATGATAAATATCTGCATAAAATAAATCTTCAATATTTAAATCACGATACCTATACCGATATTATCAGTTTTGATGATTCCATGGGAAATCAGATTCAGGGTGATATTTTTATTAGTACAGAACGTGTTGCTGAAAATGCACGGGAGTATAAGGTAGGATTTGAGGAGGAATTAATACGTGTAATGGCTCATGGTATTTTACACTTCTGTGGATATATAGATAAAACTGAAAGTGACAGTGCTTTGATGCGACAGAAAGAAAACGAAAAAATGAAATTGTTCCACGTGGAACAATAACAATTAAAATGAAGTTTTAGATGTTTGAACAGGTATATGATGTAATAGTTGTTGGTGCAGGACATGCCGGGAGCGAAGCTGCGGCAGCCGCGGCAAATATGGGTAGTAAAACCCTGCTTGTTACTATGAATTTACAAAATATCGCACAAATGAGCTGCAATCCTGCTATGGGTGGAATTGCCAAAGGACAGATTCTTCGTGAAATTGATGCTATGGGAGGTTACAGCGGATTGGTGAGTGATACCAGTGCCATACAGTTTAAAATGCTGAATAAATCTAAAGGACCGGCTATGTGGAGTCCCAGGGTGCAGAGTGACAGGATGCGTTTTTCTGAAGATTGGAGAATTAGACTGGAACAAACTCCTAACCTGGATTTTTACCAGGAAATGGTGGCAGGACTCGTAATTGAGGATGGAAGAATTACCGGAGTAAAAACTTCACTTGGTTTAGAAATAAAAGGAATAAGCGTTGTTTGCACAAATGGTACTTTTTTAAACGGGTTGATCCATATTGGCGATAAAAACTTTGGAGGGGGAAGGGCTGGAGAAAGAGCTGCAACAGGAATCACTAAGGACTTAATTGAAGCCGGTTTTGAAGTGGGAAGAATGAAAACAGGAACCCCACCACGGGTAGATGGACGATCTTTGGATTATTCTAAAATGACCGAACAACCCGGGGATGATATTCCTGGAAAATTTTCATATTCCGATGAAACCAAACCCCTGCAAAAACAAAGGTCTTGTTATATGACCTACACCTCAAATGAAGTGCATGAAATATTAAAGGAAGGCTTTGACAGATCTCCAATGTTTAACGGCAGAATTAAAAGTATTGGCCCAAGGTATTGCCCATCTATAGAGGATAAGATAAACAGGTTTGCAGATAAGAACAGGCATCAGCTTTTTGTAGAGCCTGAAGGATGGAACACGGTTGAGGTTTATGTAAATGGCTTTTCTACTTCTTTGCCGGAGGATGTTCAGTTTAAAGCATTACGGTCTGTAACAGGATTTGAAAACGTGAAGTTCTTCCGCCCGGGTTATGCTATAGAATATGATTATTTTCCACCTACACAATTAAAGCACAGCCTTGAAACCAAACTTGTGGAAGGCCTTTATTTTGCAGGGCAAATTAATGGAACAACCGGATACGAAGAAGCCGCCTGTCAGGGATTAATGGCTGGAATTAATGCTGCCTTAAAAGTGCAGGGGAAAGATGAATTTATCCTGAAGCGGAATGAAGCTTATATGGGTGTTTTAATTGACGATCTTATCACCAAAGGAACTGAGGAACCTTATCGCATGTTTACTTCCCGGGCAGAGTACAGAACACTACTGCGACAGGATAATGCTGATTTTAGGTTAACTGAAAAATCTTATAACCTTGGATTGGCTTCGGAAGACAGGATGAGAAAAATGGAAGAGAAGAAGAATAAATCCCTTGGTTTTGTGGATTTTCTGAAGAATAAAAGCGTGACCCCGGAGTTTTCCAATCCCATTCTGGAGGATAATAATTCTGCTTTAGTGAAACAAAGTGATAAGATATTTAAAATCTTTTCGCGGCCCAATATCAGTATGAATGATATAAGGCAATTTCCGGGTGTGGAAGAATATATAAAGGAAAATAAACTTGATTTAGAAATGCTGGAGCAAACTGAAATTCAGGTAAAATATTCAGGATATATTGAAAAGGAAAAAAATAATGCAGATAAATTAAATCGTCTTGAGGAAGTAAGAATTCCTCAAAACTTTGACTACAGCAAAATAAAATCAATGTCTTTTGAAGCAAGAGAAAAACTAAATAAAATTCAGCCAACATCAGTTTCTCAGGCTTCAAGAATAAGTGGGGTTAGTCCAAATGATGTTTCCGTTTTGTTGGTGTATATGGGTCGATAAACCAAAATGTTCCACGTGGAACTTTAGTTTAAATGAAAAAAATTTTATTGGTCTTATTTGTTTTAATTCATTGTGGTTGTATTATAACCCATAAAGTTGACAATATGGAGCATTCTAAAGTTTTTGCTCCTGATACTAAAAATGGAACAAGGGTTTTCAAGTTTCAGAGTAAACTGCGAAAGGAAAAAACAAGGAAATGGCTTAGGAATTATTTTGGTCTTCCCGATAATGATGATCTGGTACTTTCAGAAGTTAAATTACTTTCAGATGTAGATTATACTTTTTGGATAAGTGTAGATTTATCCCATGACCGCCAGGAAACTATTTATCTCACCGATCTTTTAGGTGAAGATAAGGAGGTAGAAACGCAGGAGGGCCCTATAAAGTTTTTTATTTCCATAAGAATAAGCGATACCTTTGGTGAAGACCATTTAAGCAGCAATTCTATTTTTAGGGAAAAGGTGTACCAATCTCTATTACAGATGGAAAAAGAATTCCTAAAATTTTCAGAAGAACATCCGGATCCAAATTATTTTTAATGGCTAATCAAAGACATTTTCTTTCCTGTAAAGACTACCTTGTTTCTGGAGAAGAGTTTGATCTTTTCTGGCATAAGGAACATGAAATTTTAGAAACAAAACCAGTTCCTGTAAATCTGCCTTTCTATTATTCAAGTGACAGATATATTTCCCACACCGATTCTAAAGAGAATTTTACCGAAAAACTATATCAGCAGGTAAAAAACTATATGATGGGAAAAAAAATTTCCTGGATTAAAAATTACAAAACTTCGGGGAAAATTCTTGATGTTGGTGCGGGAACAGGAGACTTTTTAATAACTGCCAGAAAGCACCATTTTGAAATTTTTGGAACAGAGCCAAATGAAACTGCCAGGGGAATGGCTATTCGAAAAGATGTTTCTTTAGTAAAAGATTACCAGGAACTGAAAATCAAAAATTATGATGTGATTACTCTTTGGCATGTTCTCGAACATATAAAAGAGCCGGAAGAGGGAATTGCAAAACTTTCTGAATTACTGGATGATGATGGAGTACTTGTAATTGCAGTTCCAAATTTTAAAAGTTTTGATGCACAACATTATAAAGAATGCTGGGCTGCTTATGATGTGCCACGTCATCTTTTTCACTTTTCCCAAAAGGGAATAGAATCACTTTTCACTGCAGGAGGTTTTGAATTATTATCCAAAAAGCCATTAATTTTCGATTCGTTTTATGTAAGCCTTCTTTCAGAAAAAAATAAAACAGGTTCTTCAAATTACATTAAAGCTTTCTATAACGGATTAAAATCTAATATTAAGGCTAAAACATCAACAGAGTACTCATCTCTGGTATATTTCTTCAGAAAAAGTAAAAACGGGCTTTAGATTCTTCAGAAAAGATTTTAATGCATGGGATGGATTTATACTCTGGCTTTTTATTTAAAGAGCCTTAAAATGCTTTATTTAACGTCATTTTCTATAAGATTTAATTATAATAATAATTTGATTTCATAAATATTTACAATAATACTCTGGTATAACTTAATGAAATGGAAAAATTCTTTATGTAATTTAACTTTATTACATTTGCGGAAATAATAATTTCAAGAACAATGAAAAATTTTTTAGCGGTTTTAGTATTTGGAGTTTTGTTTACTTCATGCAACAAAGAAAAAACAGCATATGTTGATACCACAAAGCTGATTCAGGAGTATAAAGAAATGCAGGAAGTGGAAGCAGAATTTACTTCAAAATCAGATTCTGTACGGGCACAACTGGATTCTGCTGCAAGAGCTTTTCAGCAGGAAGTACAGGCTTACCAGGCCGAAATGAATTCTATGAGCCAGAGTGACCGTCAGGAAAAGGAGCAGGAGCTTATGCAAAAGCAGCAAATGCTTCAGCAGCAACAGCAAATGCAGGGCGGCCAGTTAAGAGAGCAGAGTGATGCCGTAATTGATTCTATCGTAACCAAGGTTAAGGATTACGTAAAGGATTATGGTCAGGAAAATAACTATACTTATATCTTTGGTTCTAATGAATCTGCCAGTATAATGTATGCTAAAGATGGAAAAGATCTTACTGAAGAGATTCTTGAAAAACTTAATGCAGAATATAGCACAAATTAATAAGTGCAGTTTTAAAGTATAAGATAAGAGGGCTGTCTCATTAATTTTGAGGCAGCTTTTTTCATTTTCAGAAAATACTCCACATTTCCTTCTGGTTTTATATTTTACACCTTTTAAATAAGCTTATACCAGAAGTTGCAATGTTAAGAAAGGAGAAAAACACCAAATATAGCCACAATAAAGTAGCCGGTAAGGGTAAATGCACCTGCATAATCTTTAGCCACCCTTTGCCCAAACAGGAGCATAAGTAGTACTATTGCTGCCAGTATGCAGGTATATAGCGCTAGGCTGGAGTCTTCATAGGCAATCAAACCCAGTATACCTCCCGCGGCCAGTAACCCGGTTATAATTTCAAGAATAAGAATAGTTCCCACCATTGCAGGCACCATTCCAGCGAGAAATGTTTTAGAAAAATGTTCTTTTAACCATGCGTTGTTTCCATTCCAGTCTGTGGCCTTATCTATTCCTGACTGGAGAAATGTAATAAGAATAAAGAGGAGGATTAAAATTTCAGTAGGGTAGGTGCTGAGATTTTCCATATCAGGCTGCTTTTTTATGTAAAAACCGGGTTAGTTTAATAGAGAGATCTGTGAGGATAATTTTAGCATTTCCATTTCTTTCAATATGATAAATTGCCTCTTCAAGAGCTTTTGTAATCTGCATAATATTTCCTCCGTGCACAAAGGGTGCAAATTTTTCAATTTTAAAGCCTGATGTTCGGGGGGAAAGATAAACCAGTTTATCAGCTTTATAATTCAGCATTAAAGCCTGGCGAAAAAAATCGATACAATACTGAAGAAAACTTTTTTGAAGCTCCCTTCCCATGCCGGCAACCTCTTCGCTCCAGGAAATTAATTCTAAAACAGTGGCTTTGTTCCCTTTGGCTTTAAAAGCAGTCCTTACCCATTGTATAAACCATTCTTCAAATTGTTCATCTCCGGAACTTTTTTGGAAAAGATGCAGTGCATTGGTATAGCTCCCGTTAGCCTGATGAGCGAGTTGTAAAGCTTCATTTTCATCACAGTTTTCATTTTTTACAAGAGCTTCGGCAATATCAGCTTCCGTAAGCGGGGGGAAATGGAGCGTTTGGCAACGGGAACGAATAGTTTGAATAATTTGCTCTTCATCTTCAGTAATAAGAAGAAACAAAGTTTTGTTTGGTGGCTCCTCTATAAGCTTCAGCAGTTTATTGGCAGCCGCTGTATTCATTTTTTCTGCCATCCAGATAAGCATTACCTTAAAACCGCCTTCGTAAGATTTCAATGAAAGGGATTTTACGATATCCTGGGCTTCATCTACCCCTATTTGACCTTGTTTTTTTTCTATTCCTATTTCGTGATACCAGTCCAGTAGCCTGCCGTAAGGATTGGAAAGAATAAATTTTCTCCATTCGGGCAGAAAATTGGAAGAAACGGGGTGGCTCTTGATTTTATTATTTGTGGCCACAGGAAAAGCAAAATGCAAATCGGGATGAGACAGGCTTGAAAATTTTAAATTACAGGAAGCGTTTCCATTAATATTTTCATCATTTTTATTTTCACATAAAATGTATTGCGCATATGCAATAGCCATAGGTAAAGTACCGCTGCCGCTTTTTCCTACAAAAAGCTGTGCGTGCGGAATCCTGTTCCGTTTGGCAGTGGTGGTGAGGTGGTTTTTAAGGTGCGGTAAACCTATTATATCTGAAAAAAGCATAAGCAAATATATAATTTATATACACTTTTATATCTCAGGAAAAAATTATATTTGTAATGAACCTGTCCTGAAGGGACCATTAACAACAGGCCGCTTACAGCTTTTCTGAAGGTTTGGCCAAAAAAATAATTTCTTGATGAAAACATTAGACGATTACAATTTTAAAGATAAGCAGGCATTAATTAGGGTAGACTTTAATGTTCCACTTACTGAGGATCTGGAAGTTTCCGACGCGACAAGAATTGAAGCTGCAAAACCCACTATTCAGAAAATACTTGAAGACGGTGGAAGTGTCGTTTTAATGTCGCACCTGGGAAGACCAAAAGGAAAAGAGGAAAAATTCTCTCTTCGCAATATTGTTGGAAAAGTAGCTGAAATTTTGGGAGTGGAGCCAAAATTTATTGAAGATTGCGTAGGGCAGGATGTGAAAAAAGCAGCCGATGAACTTAAATCCGGTGAAATTCTTTTACTCGAAAATCTCAGGTTTCATGAAGAAGAGAAAGAGGGAGATAAAGGATTTGCCAAACAGTTGTCCACACTTGGCGATATTTATGTGAATGATGCTTTTGGAACTGCCCACCGCGCTCACGCATCTACAACAATTGTTGCGAAATACTTTAAAGAAAAATGTTTTGGCTATCTTCTTGCCAAAGAAATTAAAAGTCTTAATAAGGTTCTTCACAGTGAAGAAAAGCCTGTAACTGCTGTACTCGGTGGCGCAAAGGTTTCTTCAAAAATCACTGTTATCGAAAATATTCTTGATAGGATTGACCATTTAATTATTGGTGGTGGGATGACATATACATTCATAAAAGCACAGGGAGGAAATATTGGTGCTTCACTTGTTGAAGAAGATAAGCAAAAGCTTGCTCTTGAAATTCTGGAAAAAGCCAAACAAAAAGGAGTGCAGGTCCATTTACCTGTAGATTCCCTTATTGCCGATAGCTTTTCTGAACAGGCCAGTATGCAAACGGAGAAAGTCGATAGTATTCCCGCAGGATGGATGGGGCTTGATGTAGGGCCTGAAACAATAAAAAACTTCTCAAAAGTAATCTCAGAATCAAAAATTATCCTTTGGAATGGTCCTTTGGGGGTTTTTGAGATGGATACTTTTGCAAAAGGAACTATTCAACTTGGAGAAGCTATTGCAGATGCTACTTCTAAAGGAGCGTTTTCTCTTGTAGGCGGCGGAGATTCGGTTGCTGCTGTTAAGAAATTTGGACTGGAAGATAAAGTAAGCTATGTTTCTACGGGAGGCGGTGCCATGCTTGAAATGCTGGAAGGTAAATCCCTTCCGGGAATTGAAGCCATCGGAAAATAAAAGGAATGAATTTTGCGTTAGCATAGGTCAACCTTGAAAATACATATCATGATAAAAAGGGGAATTTTAGTGGTTTTTTCTCTTTTGGCGCTCTCCGGCTCTGCCCAGGAGAAAAAATCCAAAAAACAGGTAGAGAAAGCGAATTTCAGAGTCCAGATTTTTCAGAAATCCCGTGATACTGAAATAAAACTTGCAGAACCTGACCCCGAATTTAAAAACAGAATCCCGATCTCGGCTGTAGTTCGGGATTCTTCGGTTGTAGCTTTAAAAGATTTGCCGCGGGCAAGAACAATTGATTCCATCTGGAAATCTGAATTGCTGAATTCCGATCTTTTTGAGACTATCCATCAAGGTATTCTGGAACAGGATTATTCTGAAGTAGTCTATAAAGATTTGCCTACAGATACGCTAAAGGCACGGCTTAAAGATCTTAATTCCCGCACCCCTTTCAACATTGAGTATAATCCTATTCTTGAAAGTGTTATTAAATCTTATCTCAAGCGCAATAAAAAAGCTATGGAACGGCTTATGGCGCTTAGCGACTATTATTTTCCGCTTTTTGAACAGGAACTGGATAAGTATAATATTCCGCTGGAAATCAAATACCTTGCTATAGTAGAATCGGCTTTAAATCCAAGGGCACGCTCCCGGGTTGGGGCTACAGGATTATGGCAATTTATGTTTGCCACAGGTAAAATGCACGATCTTGATGTAAGTTCCTATGTAGACGAGCGTATGGATCCCGTAAAATCTACTGAAGCTGCTGCACGATATCTGGCGGCACTTTATAAAACATTTGGAGACTGGGATCTAGTACTGGCTTCTTATAACTCGGGCCCCGGAAATGTTTCAAAAGCAATTCGAAGAAGTGGAGGCTCAGTTGATTATTGGGATTTAAGAAGATATTTGCCAAGAGAAACCGCAGGCTATGTGCCGGCATTCCTGGCCACTCTTTATCTTTTTGAATATGCAGAGGAACATAATTTTCAACCCAACCGGCCTGATGTTGCATATTTTGAAACCGATACAGTCAGGGTTAAGAAAATGCTTGATTTTGAGCATATTTCCAAAATAACGGGTGTAGATAAAGAAATGCTGCAATTTTTAAACCCGAGTTATAAACTGGATATAATTCCCTTTGTAAAAGGAGAGAACTATACTCTAAGACTGCCTAGGCCTTCCACAGGGATTTTTGTAGCAAATGAAGCGGCTATTTATCAATATGTGGAAAACGAGCTTACAGAGAAAAAAGAGGGACTTCCAAAATATGTTAAGGCAGAAGACAGGATCAGGTACAGGGTTAGAAGCGGAGATTATCTTGGCAGGATTGCTGAAAAATATGGGGTTGGTGTTAGTGAAATTAAAAGATGGAATAATTTAAGAAGTAATACTTTGCGTATAGGACAATATCTAACCATCCACCCAAGAAGGAATGCGGTGGCAGAGAATGACAGGAAAGGAAATTCCAGTAACAATAACAATCCTAAAACCTATACAGTTAAGAATGGAGATTCACTTTGGAGCATCTCAAAGAAATTTCCGGGAGTTACGGTACAGAATTTGAGAGTTTGGAATGAAGTGAGTGGTAACAACCTCCGGCCTGGCATGAAACTTAAAGTTTCCAAAGGATAGATTCTAAACCAAAACAAAAAAAATGAAAAGTAAATTAATTCTCCTCTTCAGCTTCATTCTTTTTATTTCTTGTAAAAATAATTCTGAAGAAAATGAAAGAATATTAGCCGATTCTTCCGGGAATATCAATCAGGTAACTGTAATTATGGATAATAATCTGTGGGAAGGTGAAGTAGGGGAGGTGGTAAGAGATGAACTGGCCGCCCCTGTAGACGGATTACCGCAGGATGAGCCGCTTTTTTCGCTTAGCCAGATTCCACCTCAAACCTTTTCAGGCTTTGTTCGCAGAAACCGTTTGTTTTTTTTAGTTGAAAAAGGCAAACAAAAAGGTTTTCAGGTTATAAGGGAAGAATATGCCAGTCCTCAGACAGGGGTTATTGTTCGCGGTCAAAATAATGAAGAATTAAAAGAAGTTGTTAGACAAAATTCTGATAGTATTATCAGCCTTTTAAAAAGAACAGAATTAAAGGAAAAGCAGCGAAGAATTGGAAAATCTCTTAAAGGCGACGAAAAACTGGAAGAAGAGTTGGGGGTTTCTCTAAGGTTTCCAACGGCCTATCGTTACGCCATGGAAGAAGAGGATTTTATCTGGATCCGGAAAGAAATTCCTAAAGGTTTAATGGAGATTCTAATCTACGAAGTGCCTCTTTCTACTATAGATAAAGACACCAATGTAATTGGAAATATCATCCGGATGCGTGATTCCATAGGAGAAAAGTATATTCCCGGTCCTATGGAAGGCAGTTATATGCAAACAGAAGAAGCATATGCGCCGTATTTATTTGAAACAGAGATTGACGGAAATTTTGCCTATGAAACCCGCGGCACATGGGACGTGAAAAATGCTTTTATGGCCGGTCCTTTTGTAAACTATGCAGTAAGGGATAAAGAAAATAACCGGTATGTTATTCTGGAAGGATTTCTATTCTATCCTTCTATGTCTAAGCGTGACAATATGTTTGAATTGGATGCAATTCTACAATCGGCCAAAATTGAATAAAAAATAAACCCCAACCTGATAAAGGTTGGGGTTTTTAATGTATTTAGAAATTTACTATTTTCTGTCTTCAGGAATTTTGTTGGCATCCGGGTTTCGGTGTGCCTCCTCGTCATCCTTGGAAGCATCTTTAAACTCTTTTATTCCACTTCCCAGTCCTCTCATCAATTCCGGAATTTTTCGTCCTCCAAATAGAAGTAATACCACAATCACAATCAATATAATTTGTGGTGCTCCTATCATTAATGGTAATATGAATGCAGTCATGTCTATGTATTTTAATATTACAAACTTAACAAGAATAAAGCAATATAAGCGTTAAGAAGAAATAAAATATATAAATTTAACTTGTATCCACCTGTTTTTAACGATGAAACAGAAGAGGTTACGTGTTAAAAACAGAGATTAAGTAAACCTACCTTTAAATTAGAGGCTTCATGCTCCCTTAAAATTTACCCTATCTTTGTATTACTAATGTGAAAAATGGCAGATAAGAACAAAAATAAATTCGCGCGGAAGCTTTTACATAAATACAGGCTGGTAATTCTTAATGAAGACACCTTTGAAGAAAAGCTTTCTTTCAAGCTAACAAAGCTAAATGTATTTGTAACCATCACGCTAAGTGCTATTTTATTAATTGCTGCCACCACTTACATCATAGCATTTACTCCGTTAAAAGAATACATTCCGGGATATTCATCGGCAGAGCTTAAGGAGAAAGCAGCCAATCTAGCCTACACTTCAGATTCCCTTCAGAATATAATAAAACTGAACAACCAGTACCTTGGTTCTATAAAAGGCGTTTTAACCGGAGATCTGGAAACCAATACTCTTAACCGGGATTCTGTTTTGCCACCTTCCGAATATGATGAATATTTTGAGGAAGTCACTCCCTCCCGTGCAGATTCGCTGTTGAGGGAAGAAGTGGCCCAGGAAGATAAATACAATATCTTGCCCAGTGCTACTGAAAATATCAATTTTTCATTGATACCTCCTGTAAAAGGATCAATTTCAGAAGGATTTAATGCTGAAGACAGGCATTTTGCCGTAGATGTGGTGGTCGCAAAAAATTCTCCTATCAAATCAGTAGCAGATGGGCGCGTAATTTTTTCAGAATGGACCGCTGAAACAGGTTATGTGATAATTGTAAAACATGGTTACGATCTTCTTTCCGTATATAAGCACAATGCATCTCTTACTAAAGAACAGGGAGATGTGGTTAGAGCAGGAGAGGTGATTGCAACTGCCGGTTCTACAGGTGAGTTTACCACCGGCCCGCATTTACATTTTGAACTTTGGAATGAAGGAACCCCCGTGGATCCTACAGAATATATAGATTTCAATTAAATTATGTCGTTAAAATCTCTTGGAGCAAAAGTATTTGCCAAACAAATTCAGCGTAAAATCAGGAAATGGTCTTCCAATCCTGAAGACACTCAAATGAAGGTTTTTCAGCAGATTATTGCCAAAGGAAAATACACCTCTTTTGGAAGAGATCATAATTTCCCCAGGATTAAGACCTACAGTGAATTTGCCGATAATGTTCCGGTACGGGATTATGAAGAATTAAAACCCTATGTAGAAAGGATGCTGGCCGGGGAAGAAAGTGTACTTTGGCCGGGCAGGCCCTTGTATTATGCTAAAACCAGCGGTACCACAAGTGGCGCCAAATATATCCCCATTACAAAAGACTCCATGCCAACGCATATTGAAGCTGCCCGGAATGCTATTTTATGTTACATCGCAGAAACCGGAAACGCTTCCTTTGTAGACGGAAAAATGATTTTTTTACAGGGCAGCCCCGAAATGGAGGAAAAGAAAGGGGTAAAACTTGGCCGGCTTTCGGGCATTGTTGCTCATTATGTACCCGGTTATCTTCAGAAAAACCGGCTGCCCAGTTGGGAAACCAATTGCATTGAAGATTGGGAAACCAAAGTGGACGCTATTATAGAGGAAACCCGAAATGAAAGTATGACCGTGATTAGCGGGATTCCTTCCTGGGTGCAAATGTATTTTGAACGCCTGCAGAAGAAAACAGGGAAAAAAGTAGGTGATCTTTTTCCAAATTTTAACCTGTTTATTTACGGCGGAGTGAATTTTGAACCCTACCGCGCAAAATTTGAAAACCTTATTGGCAGAAAAGTAGACAGCATAGAACTTTTCCCTGCATCCGAAGGCTTTTTTGCCTTTCAGGACAAGCAGAAGGAAAAAGGCATGTTGCTGCAGATTAATTCCGGTATGTTCTACGAATTTATAAAAGCCGATGAGTTTTTTGATGAGAACCCTGCCCGCCTTACTATTGGCGAAGTCAAGAAGGGAATAAATTATGTAATGATCGTCTCAACAACCGCCGGCCTCTGGGCATATAATGTAGGTGACACTATTCAGTTTACTTCATTAAAACCTTACAGGGTGATAGTGAGCGGTAGAATTAAACATTATATTTCAGCATTTGGTGAGCACGTGATTGCAAAAGAGGTGGAAGAAGCCATGCAGGAAGCCTTACTTCAAACCGGAACCCGAATAAGTGAATTTACAGTTGCCCCGCAAATAAATCCTGAAGGAGAACAGCTTCCTTATCATGAGTGGTTCATAGAATTTGAAAAAGAGCCACAGGACATGCAGTCCTTTATCACTATTCTGGATAAAGCCATGCAAAAACAAAATTCTTATTATTTTGATTTGATTGAAGGAAAAATTCTTCAACCTTTGAAGATCACCAAAGTTCCGCAGGAGAAGTTTCAGCAATACATGAAATCTGAAGGAAAACTTGGCGGGCAGAATAAACTTCCGCGTCTCTCTAACGACAGAAGTATTGCCGGTAAACTGCAAAAACTGATTAAAAATTAATTGACCAATATGCCTAATTTAAAAATACAGGGCCGCACCCGGGCGCAGGAAAGTTCCAGTGCCATTGAGCGCATGTATATAACCATGCGCCATCTTTTTAACCGCGGCTTTTATAAACCTATGGGGGTTTCCGGAGAAACTTTAAGGGAAGCCCTGCTTATCTTGCGCCCCGAAATTTATGGTTCTGTGGCCGATGATAAGGCCGAATTAAGCGGACTCCTATATGTGATAGACCGCCTTCCAAAGGGAATTGAAGAATGTCGTTTTATAAATCTTACCAGTGACGAAGGCTACGGTAATTCCCACTTTAAGCCAATTATTCCGCCCAAAAGACGAAGGAACTGCTACCGGATTGATGAGGAGCAAATGAACATTGAAATCACCCGCGGGCGTTCTGAAATTTATGATATTTTAACCCACCTTACTTTTTTATTTATCGAATCGCACAAAATCATGCGGCGCGTGGTAATTGATGAGGAAGGTAATGTGACTCGCGACTGGCAAAAACTGGAAAAAGCTGTTCTTCAAAAAGAGGAATTAACTCAGGCCGAAAGAGAAGTTGCGCTCACTCATACAGCCAATATTCTTGGAAGGACTTTTAATGAGGTGACCGGTATTTATCCAAAATTTACCATTCCTGAAAATCAGGAGCGCTTTTTAAGCCTTATTTACTGGCTTGGAAAACTTGCCATTTCTGAAATAGTTGAAAACAACAAACGCATTATCACCTTTAGCCAGGTGCTTCGGGAACGCCTTGGCCAGCATATTCACGGGGAAATATGGGCAGATAAAATAAAGCAATATTTGCTTAGCGAAAATCTTACTCACCGGCCAATCCATATTATCAGTGCCAATATGCACAGCGTGATGAATACATTGTACACACCGGTTGCCCTGAAAGCTGAAATGAAAAAGAAATCGGCGCTGGGGATTTATGAAGATTTGAGTGACAGTGGCAATGGAGCATTAAGAACTAAAGTAGCCAAGGTTGCACTTAGCAAAGGCATGAAGTTTATTGAAGATGAAAGCGGTACAAATATAGACGTTCAGGTGTTTGACACTGCCAAAATTGAAAATGGTTACAAAATAGAAGGTTTTGCTGAAAAACCTGAAGATGAAAAACCGGTAATTTTGGTAATGGATTATGCTTTTGGAGAACAGGCATATGAAACTATGGATGAGCTTTTAAAGCCTTACAATTTTGAAGAAAATGAGATTCAAATGAATGTGAAATCCATTTCTATAATGGGAAAAGCAGGAATTCTGGAAGGCGCCAAAGGTGATATTATGATTCCTACGGCACATCTTTTTGAAGGTACGGCAGATAATTATCCTTTTAAAAATGAACTTTCCAAAGAAGACCTTGAAGGAAATGGAATTAGTGTTGTAGACGGCAGTATGATCACAGTATTGGGAACGTCTCTTCAGAATAAGGATATTCTAAGATTTTTTCATGATTCCACTTGGAATGTGAGTGGGCTGGAGATGGAAGGGGCGCATTATCAAAAAGCGATACAGGCAGCAGCAAAGTTACGCGGTAATATAGACGAAGATGTAAAGGTGAGATATGCCTATTACGCCTCAGATAATCCTTTAGAAACAGGTAGTACACTGGCTTCAGGTGGATTGGGTACCACGGGAGTAAAACCAACTTACCTCATTACAGAAAAGATCCTGGAACAAATTTTTAATTCATAAACCATTTTTATGCAGGCAGAAGAAACACCCTTAAAAGACTGTTACCTTTTAAAGCCCTCTGTTTTTGAAGATAAGCGGGGAATCTTTCTGGAGAGTTATAATCGGAAAACTTTTGCTGAAATTACCGGTGTAAAAGATGAATTTGTTCAGGATAATCAGTCAGTTTCCGGGCGGGGCGTTTTAAGAGGCCTTCATTTCCAGACCGGCAAATTCGCCCAGGCCAAGATTGTGCGCGTTATCTACGGTAAAGTGATTGATGTGGTGGTAGATCTACGTCCCGGTTCGCCTACTTTTAAACATAAATATAAAGCAGTTCTGGATGATAAAAATCTCTGTCAGCTTTATGTTCCAAGAGGGTTTGGCCATGGGTTTTTGACATTATCGGAAACTTCGGTCTTTGCTTATAAATGTGACAGGTACTATAATCCGGAAGCAGAATCGGGAATTATTTATAATGATCCCGATTTAGCTATTGACTGGGAATTTCCTGAAGAAGAAATGATTATTTCCGATAAAGATTTACAACAGCCAACTTTTCAAAAACTTTTTGCATGAAAACAATTCTTGTCACCGGGGCTTCAGGACAGTTAGGGAGATGTTTTGAAAAATTATCTTCTGATTATCCACAATTTGACTTTTTTTTCACTACTTCTTCAGAAGTTGATATTACCAAGAAATGTGAACTTCACCAGCTTTTTGGAGCAAAATATTTTGATTTTTGTATTAATTGCGCCGCTTATACCAATGTTGAAAAAGCTGAATCTGAACAACAGAAAGCTTTTCAGGTAAATGCTGAAGCGGTGAAGAATCTGGCAGAAATTTGTCAGGCTTCAGGAACAATGTTTTTTCATTTTTCCACAGATTATGTTTTTAACGGAAAGGCAAATTCGCCCTATTCTGAAAAGGACAAAACAGACCCTATAAATAACTACGGGGCTTCAAAATTGAAAGGAGAAGAAAATATAAGGAATGTAGCCGATAAATATTTTATTTTCAGAACTTCCTGGCTGTATTCAGAATTTGGCCATAATTTTTTCCGTACTATTCTCAACAAGGCAAAAGAAGGGGCACATCTTAAAATCACCACCGCTCAAAAAGGAACTCCAACCAATGCCAATGACCTGGCAAAGCTTGTTATGAAATTAATCGCTTCGGAAAATGATGAGGTTGGAGTTTATCATTTCAGCAATAAAGGCGAAGCTACGTGGTATGATTTTGCGGAAGAAATTTTAAAAATTTCAGGAAATACTGAAGCTGTAAAACTTGAAAAAAGCAATGATTATAAAACCGTGGCAGAAAGACCAGCGTATAGTGTGCTGGATAAAACCAAGTTAAGGAATAATCTTAATTATGAAATGCCGCACTGGAAGGAGAGTTTAAAAGGCCTTTATGATTTGGAAATAGCGTCCAAACGGGAGAAAGAAAATTTATGAAACATTCCGTATTGGTTTCTGTCATTATGCCCGCCTACAATGCGGCAGAATTTATTACTGAAGCCATTGCATCTGTACAGGAACAAACCTACACCAAATGGGAACTTTTTGTAATTGATGATAATTCCAAAGATTTCACCCTGTCACAAATTGAAAACCTTGCCCGGGCAGATTGCAGGATTAGAATAATAAAAAATAAGGAGAACAGAGGAGCAGGCTATAGTCGGAATAGGGGAATTAAGGCCGCTGAGGGCGACTTTATTTCTTTTTTAGATGCAGATGACCTGTGGAAGCCAGATAAGCTGGAAAAACAGCTGAATTTTATGATTAATAACAATGTTAGTGTTTGCTTTTCCAGTTATAAACGTATCTATGAAAATGGTCAAAAAAAAGAGATCGTTGAAGCCTTACCATACCTTACCTTTCAAAAACTGCTAAAAGCAAATTACATCGGAAACCTTACAGGGGTTTATAATGTTTCGAAAATTGGTAAAATTTACACTCCTGAAATCCGTAAAAGGCAGGATTGGGCATTATGGCTGGAAGCGGTAAGAAGGGCCGGGATAGCAAAAGGAATACAGGAACCGCTGGCATTATACAGGATAAGGAGAAACAGCATTTCAGGAAATAAACTGGAAATGCTGGCCTATAACTTTAATATTTATCATAAAGTGCTTGATTTTGGGCTCTGGAAAAGCCTTAAATCTATGGTGGTGTTCCTGCGTGAACAATTTATGATTAAGAACCGGCAAATAAAGCGGATTAAATAAGGGAGGTGAATTGTTTAAGTTTTCCGCTTTTACTGCGTATGAGCAGTGTTTTTCTTTCAAAACTGACGTTGAGATTTTTACCTACATATTTTTGAATTGCAGCAAGAATCTTTTGTACCTGTTCTTCAGTAAATTCGCGGTCGCTCACATATTCAATTTTAAAGGTATCCAGGGCTTTTTGAATAATTATAAATTCTTTTATGCTCCCGCTGTCGGCTATAATTGTTTTGGTAACATAATAAAATGTCAGGCCCGGTACCACTTTTCCATCGGCTAAATGTGCAAGATCATTAGTTCGCCCTATAAGTTTTTGCAGTTTTGGCCGCTTCAAATTCCCTTCTTTAGAAAAAATTCCGGTGTCGCCTATATCATACCGAATTATGGGATGTGCCTTATTGTAAAGCGAAGTTACCACCACCCGTCCCTCCTGTCCGGCCGGAAGAATGTTGTTTTCCTCATCCAGGATTTCCACATAAAGGTCTTCAGAATTCAGGATCCACTCGTTTTGAGAACTTTCAAAAGCTATCAGGCCAACCTCACTGGCTCCATATTCATTTATCACAGGCACGCCCAAAGCATGTTCCATTAAAATTTTATCGTTTTCAAACAACCTTTCAGAAGTAACAATACAGCTCTTTAAAGAGGGACATATATCTTTCAGGATTACATTTTTGTTCCGCAGAAATTTGGCAAACATCAGGATAGCGCTGGTGTAGCCATTAATATATTCAAAAGGTGAGCCTTCAAAACGCTTAAGGAAATGCTCCATTTTTTTGTCGCTGAGGTCAAAAATATTAAAACGGCGCCTTAAACTGATACGGTCTTTCACGCGCTCCTGAAAATTTCCGTAGAAATCCAGCGGAATCCCGTAAAACCTGGCCTGTAAAGATTTATTCAAATTTATGCCGTGCCATTGATAACGGTTGTTAAACCCGGCCCAGGTAAGTGCGTGTGCAAACCGGTCTTTGGCAAAAATAAAAGGCTGGCCGCTGCTTCCTGAGGTTTTCCCCACATAAGTTTTTTTGCGGTTGTTAAAACCTTTGGTTAACCTGTTTTTGAGTGGCTGCTGAAGATCTGCTTTTTTCATTACCGGCACATCGCTCCATTTTTCACAATTTCCGGTTCTACAAAACCTGCCGTAAAAAGGATTATTTTCCAAATGAAATTTGAAAATGGAATCGAGCCTGCCATCAAGATATTCCTGATACTTATTCTCAGGAATATCCTGGATTTGGCGTAACAATTTTTCAGCCCGGTTAATGGGAAAATTGTTAAGCTGCAAAGAAAGCCTGAACCATTCCAATCTTAATTTTCTTTTTTATGTGAAATTGTTGGTGCTTCAATTTACAAACAATTATTTTTGACTCCATAACTAAAATATTTCCAGATGAAAATTTTAATTCTAGGTGCCGGTGGCCGTGAACATACTTTTGCTCATATGATTTCAAAAAGCCCTAAATGTGATGAATTATTTGTTGCGCCGGGCAATGCTGGTACGGGAAAAATTGCTGAAAACGTAGCTATGAAAGTTACCGATTTTGAAGCGATTAAAAAATTTGTACTGGAGAAAGAAATTGAAATGCTGGTGGTAGGTCCGGAAGACCCTCTGGTTGAAGGGATTGCAGACTTTTTTGCACAGGATAAACAACTTAATGATATAAAACTTATTGGCCCTTCAAAACGTGGGGCTTTGCTGGAAGGGAGCAAAGAACGGGCAAAGGAATTTATGCTGATGTATAAAATTCCAACCGCTGCTTATGAAAGTTTTACTGAAGAGAGTCTGGAAGCCGGAAAAAATTTTCTTGAAACTTTAGATGCACCTTATGTTTTAAAAGCAGACGGGCTTGCCGCAGGAAAGGGAGTACTTATCCTAAATAGCCTGAATGAGGCCAAAGCAGAACTTGAAAAAATGCTCTCCGGCAACAAATTTGGTGCGGCCAGTAAAAAAGTGGTCATTGAAGAATTTCTGGACGGGATTGAATTAAGCGTTTTTGTTTTAACTGATGGTAAAAATTATAAAATTTTGCCTACCGCCAAAGATTATAAACGTATTGGTGAAGGAGACACAGGTTTAAACACGGGTGGTATGGGTGCCATTTCCCCGGTTCCTTTTGCAGATGCGGAATTTATGCAGAAGGTGGAAGATCGTATCGTTAAACCTACCGTAAATGGTCTTAAGGAAGAGGATATTAATTACAAGGGATTTATTTTTATAGGACTTATTAAAGTTGAAAATGAGCCTTATGTTATTGAATATAATGTGAGAATGGGCGATCCTGAAACAGAAGTGGTGTTGCCAAGAATAAAGTCGGACCTGGTGGAGGTTCTTGAAAAGACGTATGAATCCAGGCTGGATGAAGTAAATTTAGAAATTGATTCCAGGGCAGCGGCTACGGTAATGCTTGTTTCCGGTGGTTATCCTGAAGCTTATGAAAAAGGGAAAGAAATCAATGGGCTGGAAAAAGTAGAAGATTCCCTGGTGTTCCATGCCGGGACAAAGAATGAAAATGGTACAACATTAACCAGCGGTGGCCGTGTAATAGCCATTACTTCCCTGGATGAGGATTACAAAAATGCACTAAAAAAATCTTACCAAAATGCAGAGCAACTACATTTTGATAAGATGTATTATAGAAAAGACTTAGGATTTGATCTATCCTAAGAACGAATGTGCTTTCGGGTCTCTGTTCTCTTCATTATTGTCATTGTAGGTTTTTAACTGCTTCATCCAGTAAAGGAAAGCGGCAAAACCAACAATTACGAAAATAAAGTTGAGGAGATTGGCAAGGAACCAGGAATCCAGTTCCAGGTCACGTAAAAAGTCCAGTGGCGCAAAAAGAATATCAACAAACAGGCTTTCGATTCCTTCAAACAAGTCTCTTATCATCATAACTTTGATTTTAAAAGTACAAAAATAATAAAAACGGCAATGCTAACAAGCTTTTTTGGTAAATCAACTCCCGTAAATATTATTGCAGTTGTGATTTTTATGACAACATTTTTTGTTTTAGCCAACTTTCAGGAATGGTTTTCAGGCTTTCAACTGCTGCCATTTTTTGAAAAACTGGCCGTGTTATTATGTTTTGTCCTGAGTGTATTAGTGCTCAATTTTATCGCCAAAAAAAATGAACTCACTAAAAGAAGCGCATATAAGATTCTTCTTTTTGCAATTTTCAGCAGTTCCTTCTTTGCGTTGCTTCAAAATGACCAGGCTATTATTGCTAATTTATTCGTTCTGCTGGCCTTCAGAAGAATTATAAGCCTAAAGTCGAGAAAAGTTGTACAACAAAAGATTTTTGATGCCACCTTCTGGATTTGTATAGCTTCGCTCTACTATTTCTGGTGTATCCTGTTTTTGGCAGTTGTATTTGTGGGAATAATATTTTATGCTTCTTATGTAAAAAATCTGCTAATTCCAATAATTGCTTTTTTGGCTGTACTTTCATTGACAGAATGTTTGCACCTGCTGGTATATGACAACTTATACACCTTTTCAGATTGGTTTCAGCCTGTAAATCTTAATTTTAGCCATTATCAGGAGCTGGCGCTCCTTGTTCCTTCAAGTATTATTCTGGCACTCTTCCTTTGGACGCTTATTTCTTATTTATCTGTAGTCCAGCAAGCCAGTATTACCAGGCGACCTGTTTTAAATCTGGTGCTTTTTAGTATGGCCGTGGCTATTTGTGTGGCTGTACTTTCTCATCAAAAAGATGGCAGTGAATTTATCTTCTTTTTTGTTCCTCTTAGTATTATTGCTTCTAATTACTTTGATAGTAGAAAAGACCGGATTTTTAAAGAAGTCCTGCTTGTTTTGCTCATTCTGATGCCCCTGGCGGTTCCTTTTTTGGATTAAGTTTTACGATGAAAAACTGCTTTGTAAGCAGGTGATAAGTGTAACTCTTGTAATATTATAATACCTTTGCGGCTTAGCAAATAAGTGAAATAGTAAATTCAAAATCTAAATGTTTTCAGATAAAGCCAATAAAATTTTCCAGGAAGTGATTGAAAAATATCATGAAAAAGATACTGTAGACCAGCCTTTTGAAAATCCTTATGACCGGAAGGAGGATTTAATTGAACACCTTCTTTACCGCAAATGCTGGATAGATACAGTACAATGGCATTATGAGGATATTATTCGCGATACCAATATTAATCCTTCCGAAGCACTTCAACTTAAAAGGAAAATAGATGCTTCCAACCAGGACAGGACTGATACTGTGGAATTTATTGACAGTTATTTTCTGGAAGCTTTTAAAGATGTGGAGCCTAAGGCCAATGCTACTATTAATTCTGAAAGTCCTGCCTGGGCTATAGACCGCCTTTCTATTCTGGCACTTAAAATTTTTCATATGCAAGAGGAAGCTAACCGGAAGGATGCCACCCAGGAACATATGATGAAGTGCAGGGGCAAACTGGATGTTCTTCTCGAGCAGCGGGTAGATCTATCTTCAGCAATAAACCAGTTACTTGAAGATATAGCCAACGGTGATAAATACATGAAAGTGTATAAGCAAATGAAAATGTATAATGATGAAGAGCTAAATCCTGTTCTACGGAAAAAATAAATCGGGAGAAATTAAAATCCGGAAATTATGAAGCGGGCGTCGGTAAATAAAGGAAGTGATCTGCAGGTAAAATCCCCGCATATCCTGGTTATCCGGTTATCGGCTATGGGAGATGTGGCCATGGCGGTTCCTGTAATTCGCACTTTGGTCAAAACGCATCCACAGTTAAAAATTACCATTTTAACCCGGGGTTTTTTTGAGCCCATGTTTGACGGAATTCCTAATGTTTCTGTTTATGAAGCTGATGTAAACGGTGTTCATAGCGGAGTAATTGGCCTGGGCAGGCTGGCAAAAGAACTGCGTGATGAGGAAATTGATATGGTTGCCGATCTGCACGACGTGCTTCGCAGCAATGTTTTAAACTCTGTTTTTTACCTCTTCGGAATTCCTGTAAAGCAAATTGATAAGGGCCGGAGTGATAAAAAAGCCCTTACCCGGACGGAAAACAAAATTTTTCGTCAGCTTAAATCCACTCACCAACGATACGCCGATGTTTTTGAAGCTTTAGGTTATCCTGTTAACCTCAAAAATCATGAATTTAGGCAACCTCTGCTGCTTTCTGAAGAAATAAAATCCTTTACCGGAATCCATGATAAAAAATGGCTGGGGATAGCTCCTTTTGCGCAACATGCTTCCAAAAGTTACCCTTCAGATTTAATGGAAGAAGTTCTAAGTCAGCTTCAAAAAAAGGCAAATATCAAAATATTTCTTTTTGGAGGAGGCGCTTCAGAACTTCCAAAATTACAGGAATGGGAGCAAAAATTTCCGGGTGTTCATTCCGTAGCGGGAAAATTTTCTTTTAAAGAAGAACTCGCACTAATATCAAACCTGGATGCTATGCTGTCTATGGATAGCGGGAATGGCCACATGGCAGCAATGTATGAGGTGCCGGTAATTAGCATTTGGGGTTTAACACATCCATACGCGGGATTTGTGCCTTTCAATCAGCCTGTGGAAAATTCTATTGTGCCAGATTTGGAAAAATACCCGCTAATACCAACTTCTATTTACGGCAAAACTGTTCCCGAAGCTTATGAAAATGTAATGCGCAGTATAAGTCCTGAGAGTATAGTAAGAAAACTGGTCGAGGTACTTTCTTAGTCCATTATCTCATATAACCCCTGAATAAAATTAATGCTACTTATTTTGGCGGGCGGAGTGTAACGAAGCGCGGCAATCTTACCTTGGTATTTGTCGATTTTATGGTTTCAGGCTAAACATCGTCATAATCCACTTTTAAGGTGGGAGTTGTGGGTTGTGCCTGGCAGGTAAGGATTAATCCTTCTTCCAGTTCATCATCGGTAAGAATTTGATTTTTCCTCATTTTGGCACTGCCTTCAGTTACCCGTGCAATACAGCTGCTGCAAATCCCGCCCTGGCAGGAATAAGGAACGTCAAGATCATTTTCCAATGCAGCATCAAGCACTGTATGCGCCTGCTCCATGGTAAAGGTAGTTTCTTCATCATCAACAAAAACCGTAAGCTGTGTTTGCCCTTCAAGATCGGCTTCTACCTCCCCTGTATCTTTGCTGGAGAACAATTCAAATAAAACTTTTTCATCAGGCACACCGTTTTCCTTCAGGATTTCAGTAACCTGGTTGATCATTTCTTCAGGACCGCACAGAAAATAAGATTTAAAGGAATGGTCTTTAAACCGGTTTTTCAGTACATAATTAACGGTGCTTTTTTCAATTCTTCCAAAATGGGCATTTTCTTCTCTTGAGCGGCTATACACAAATTCAATAAAAAGCCGTTCAGGATGTTCTACCTGAAGCTCCAGAAGTTCTTTGAAGAAAATAGTGTCTTCAGGAGATTTATTCCCGTAAGTTAGCACAAAACGACTTTCTGACTCTTCATTTAAAACCGTTTTTATTATGGAAAGTACCGGAGTAATCCCGCTGCCTGCCGCAAAAGCTGCATAATTATTTATACCTTTTTCAGGAGTTAAAACAAACTTCCCTTCCGGCGGGTGCACGTCCAGTACATCTCCGGCCTGTAATTTATTATTCGCAATTGCCGAGAATTTTCCACCTTCAACTTCTTTAACAGTTACCATAAATTCCCCACTGCCTGGTGCGGAACAAAGAGAATAGGCCCTTCTCAGTTCTTCATTTTCTACAGAAGTTTTAATGGTGATATACTGCCCTGCATTAAAGCTGAATTCCTCCTTTAAATCCTGTGGGATTTCAAAAGATATACTAACCGCCC
Organism: Autumnicola musiva; assembly: GCF_031846585.1. Lineage (NCBI taxonomy): Bacteria > Pseudomonadati > Bacteroidota > Flavobacteriia > Flavobacteriales > Flavobacteriaceae > Autumnicola > Autumnicola musiva. The sequence goes on along the minus strand of NZ_JAVRHK010000001.1, from coordinate 449,850 downwards.
GGGGGGTCTCACGAATAACTTCTTTTACTTTTAGAGGATAAAATTTACTCATCAAAAAATAATTTGTTTGCAAAAATACAAAGTATGAGCATTTTAAAAGTGTAACAAATCGCTAAATTTCGCTACTTGTAGATTAAACACTAACCAAATTATGTTTAGGCTCTTCTTATCTCTTGAATGGAAATCTTTCTTCAGGTCTGCCAGTTTTGGAAAAAGCCTGGGACTCCGTATTTTGCTGATCTTCCTGGCGCTTTATTTTGCAGCCATTTTTCTGGTATTTGGAATAGCACTTTACCCGGGTATTCAAAAATTTTATCCTGAACAGGATCCGCTGGAGGTGGTAAATAAGTTTGTGCTGCTGTGGCTTGGGCTGGAATTTCTTTACCGCTTTTTTCTTCAAACCCTTCCGGTCACCAATATAAAACCATTGCTTATTCTTCCCCTTAAGAAGCGGAAAGTGGTAAACTTTGTGCTCGCTAAATCATTATATTCTTTTTATAATGTACTACCGCTGTTTCTAATTATTCCCTTCGGAATATTTTGTATCGTGGAGGGAGATTATCCAACATTGGAAATACTGGCGTGGATGCTGGCCATGTTTGCGCTTACCCTCTGCGTGAATTTTACAAATTTCATCATCAAGAAAAAGTTTACAGATAATTTAAAGGCACTTTTGCCATTGGTTTTGGTGGTGGCCGTTCTGGTTGGGTTGGAATATTTTGAAATTTTCAGCATCACCCAATGGTTTGGAAACATTCTGGATTATATGGTGCTGCATCCGTACCTGGCGGTTGTACCAGTGATTTTACTTTTTCTTCTGTATAAATGGAATCAGGTAAACCTGGAAAAGAAATTCTATCTGGATGCCGGCTTAAAAGGAAAAGCGACAACTGCAGATACCAAAGACTTTGTATGGACCAGGAAGTTTGGCAGTATAGCCCCGTTCCTTCAGCAGGATTTAAAATTGATCTGGAGAAATAAGCGTCCTAAAACCACTATTTATCTTTCGTTCTTTTTTCTCTTGTATGGCCTGATCTTTTATCCAAACGATTCTTATCAGGAAATGCCTGCTTTCTTTGTTTTCGTCGGAATCTTTATTACAGGAATCTTCATGATTAATTTTGGACAATTCATCCCTGCCTGGGACGCTTCTTACTATCCAATGATCATGACACAAAATATTCCGATTAAGCAATACCTGGCTTCAAAAGCAGGGCTAATCACTTTTAGTGTAGTGGTTTTGGCTATACTTTCTACTCCCTATGTTTATTTTGGGTGGAAAATTTTACTGCTGAACATGGTTTGCGCGCTTTACAATATTGGGGTGAATATTCCATTATTATTATATGCCGGCTCCTTCAACAAGAAAAGAATAGACCTTGATAAAACCCCTTTTATGAACTACCAGGGCATGGGAGCCAGCCAGTGGCTGGTTAGCCTTCCGCTTATTGCGTTACCGGTATTGTTCTTTTATGGTTTTTATAAATGGTTTAATTATGATGCAGCATTAATTGCCTTGGCCGTTTTGGGAATAACAGGAATATTTCTTAGAGAAAAAATCCTGGAGTTCCTGGTAAGGATGTACAAAAAGCGCAAATATCAAATGATAAGCGGATTTAAACAAAGCGGTGATTAAATTAAGAAACAATGATAACAGCAACCAATCTTTCGAAAGTATATAACGGCACAAAAGTCCTGGATATAGAACACCTGGAAATTCCTTCAGGACAAAATTTTGGACTTGTGGGAAACAACGGCGCGGGAAAAACAACATTTTTCAGCCTCCTTCTGGATCTCATCGAGCCAACTTCCGGAAACATTTTTAATAAAGAAATTACAGTAAGCCAGAGCGAAGAATGGAAACCTTTTACTTCCTCTTTTATTGATGAAAGTTTTCTTATTGGATATCTTACACCCGAGGAATATTTTTATTTTGTTGGGGAATTGCGCGGCCGGAACAAAGCCGATATTGACAATTTTGTGACGCAATTTGAAGAATTCTTTAATGGAGAAATTATTGGAAGAAAGAAATATTTACGGGACCTTTCCAAAGGAAACCAGAAGAAAGTAGGAATAATTGCAGCTCTTATTGGTAATCCTGAAGTGGTAATTCTTGATGAACCATTTGCGAATTTGGATCCCACTACTCAAATTCGTTTAAAGAAGATTCTGAAGGAGCTTTCAGAAGTTTCGGGGACTACTGTTTTAATATCCAGCCACGATCTTATTCACGTAACAGAAGTTTGCGGGAGAATTGTGGTTTTGGACAAGGGGCTGATTGTAAAAGATATACAAACTTCAGAAGCTACTTTAGCTGAACTGGAGTCATATTTCTCGGGCGATCAGCTTGAGACAGAACATCCTGCAGACTGAAACCGGGAGCGATATCTTTGTGTTTCTAAAAAGAACCTTACTTTTGCACACTAAAGTACCTGTTTTTGAGTTATTCATGATACTAAGAATCGCTGATTTTGAATACATTTACAAGAATTCTTTTCTTCATTATTATCGTGTGCCTGGGTTTTGGCTGTTCACGAAAGAAAAATACTTTTCTTAGCCGTAACTGGCATGCGATGACTACTGAATATAATACGCTTTACAATGGCAATCTTGCGCTGGTGCAGGGGCAGGAAGAACTTAACAGTAATTACGGAGATAATTACTGGGACATTCTTCCCATTGAAAGAATGCAAATTGATGAAAATATCACCTTGCCAGACAGCGTCCGAAATCAGAACTTTGGCTATGCTGAAGAAAAAGCGGTAAAAGCCATTCAGCGGCATTCTATGCTAATAAAAGGCAAAGAACAAAACCCACAAATTGACGAGGCGTACCTTCTTCTGGGGAAGGCGCGATATTTTGATCAGCGATTTATTCCTGCGCTGGAAGCCTTTAATTATATACTGCATAAATATCCGGGAAGTGATAATATAAACCATGCCCAAATCTGGAGGGAAAAAACAAATATGCGGCTGGAGAACAACCGGCTTGCCATAACCAATCTTAAGAAGATTTTAGATAACTACGATCTAACGGAACAGGATTTTGCCGATGCCAATGCAACGCTTGCACAAGCTTATATCAATCTTCGCCATTTAGACAGCGCAACGGCACCGTTAAGTCGTGCTGCAGAATTAACCGGGGAGAGTAATGAAAAAGGAAGATATTATTTTATCCTGGGCCAGTTACACAACCAATTAAATAAGCCGCAGCTCGCCAATGCTGCTTTTGATGAGGTTATTGACCTTAACCGCAAATCTCCGCGAGTTTATATGATTAATGCATATATTCAAAAGGCACGGAATTTTGATTATAACCAGGGCAATAATCATCAATTGCGGGAAATGCTTGCCGAACTGGAAGAAAACAGGGAAAACCGGCCGTTCCTGGATAAAATCTATTTTCAGATTGGGGAATATTACAGTAAGCTTGATTCTACTGAAATTGCCACAGAATACTATAACAGATCCCTGCGGGCACCCTCCAGTGATAAATACCTAAAGTCCATCAACTATGAAATTCTTGCCAATATAAATTTTGATAATTCCAACTATCGCGCGGCCAGCCTTTATTTTGATAGTACATTGGCAAATATGTCTCCACGTTTGCGGGAATTTAGAAGCATCAGTAAAAAAAGGGATAATCTGGAAGATATTATCCAATATGAGAATATAGCTCAGGAAAATGACAGTATTCTCAGATTGGCCAACATGCCCCAGGAAGAGCGTATTGCTTATTTTACAAATTATACAAACAAATTAAAAGAAACCTATACCCAGGAAGTGCTGGCCGGGCAGAATGACCTCGCGTTATCCCAAAATAATTTTGGACCCGCTATTCCTGTTGCTGAAACGGCAGCCGGTACCGTAAACACATTTTATTTTTATAATCCTGCCAGGATTTCCAATGGCGCACGGGAATTCCTTAGAGCATGGGGAAGAAGGCCACTGGCTGATAACTGGCGATGGGGTGAAAATAATGGAAATGTCGGGGTAGAGCAGGTACAGAATGAATTTCTGGAGATAGATATAAAAACCGATCCACGGTTTGATGCGATGACCTACATCAGCCAGATTCCTAATGACAGGTACACTTTAGACAGTCTTACAAGAGACCGGGATTTTGCTTATTATCAATTGGGAATAATTTACAGTGAGAAATACGGAGAATTTGGGCTTGCTGCGGAAAGACTTGAAATTCTACTCGAAAATGCTCCTGAAGAAAGACTTGTGCTGCCGGCAAAATACAATCTGTACAAAGCTTATCAGGCCACAAACAGGATACGGGAAATGGAGGCTGTAAGGCAGGATATACTTCAGAATTATCCGGAATCAAGATATGCTGCCTATATTGAAAATCCGCAGAGTCTCTCTGAAGATGGTAATTCTCCGGATGATGCTTATGATGAGGTGTACAAATTATTCGAAAATCAGAAATATTCCGAAGTTATTGAAAAGAGCAACGAGCTTATCACTCTATACACCGGGGATGAAATTGTACCCAAATTTGAACTTTTAAAAGCAATGGCTACAGGACGGCTATATGGCCTGGCCGAGTATAAGAGTGCATTAAATGAACTTGCATTGGATTATCCCCAGACGGAAGAAGGGAAGAAAGCCCAGGGGCTGTATAATACTGCGATACCCCAACTTGAAAAATTAAACTTTGTTACTGAAAACAGTTCCCAATCCAGTTTTAAATTACTATATTCTTTTGGAGCAGGAGAACAGGAAAAAATGCAGGGACTACAGGAGACAATAGATAAAGCCCTGGAAGATCTCGAATACGGGCGGTTATCAACTTCTGTAGATGTTTATGATCCGGCAATCAGCTTTGTAACCGTTCATGGCCTTCGGAATAAAATGACCACCCTGGGCTTTGCGGAGTTGCTTCAGAAGAATGAAGATTATAGAGTAGAGCGTGAGCCTATAGCAATTTCAGATGAAAATTACAGAATTGTACAAATCAGGAAAAACCTTCAAAATTACCTGGATCAGTTTGATTAGTCCGGATTTATGTAATGCCTGAAGGGTTCAAAATTTGAAGCGGTAATTATTAAAAGATGAAAGACAATCAGCATAAATATCTGGAATTTATCAATATTGCCTTCCAGATGGGAATTATCATCGCGGCAGGAGTTTTTTTGGGCATTTGGCTGGACGAGAAATTCCCCAATAAATATTCAGCATTTACCATAGGAATTTCCTTACTGGGGGTATTTATTGCGTTATATCAAGTTTACCGCGGGATAAGTAATTTGGATAAGGATAAATAGATGAAAATAAAACTACTCCTGTTTTTAAAATTTTTGCTTCCGTTCACTTTTATACTCCTTCTCTGCCAGTACCTTATAATAAACTATCTGGTGGAGAAAGAAATGTATTATAGCGTTTTTTCAATATATGCTTTTCACCTTTTTTCCACATTGTTCATATATGGGCTGCTGTTATTTATACATAAAAATTTTCAGGATAAAACCGGATTTGCCTTTATGGGTGCCGGGCTTTTAAAAATGTTGGCGGCTGTGCTTTTTCTTCTGCCCATGCTTCTGGCAAAAGTAGACGCAGCATTTGCCAATGTACTGGCATTTTTTATTCCTTATTTTTTGTTTCTGGCTTTTGAAACCGTTTTTGCCGTTAAACTTATAAATCCTAAATAATTGGCTGAATATCAATAACATTATCAAAAATTGCGATAATGTCAAAAAAATGAACAGGGTGCTTTCACATAAAAATTAAAAGTATACCTTTGCAGCGAAATTTAGAGGCCGTAATTTTAAGTTGAACAGGTACTATGACAGCACACAAATCTTTATTGATTAAAGTGTATTTTGCACTGGCTTTTGCCATACTTCCTTTTTTTACCTTTGCACAGGAGCACGAATCTCTTGAAGAAGCTGAAGAAGAATTTGATGCCACAGAAATGATTATGCACCATATTGGTGATGCACATGGATGGCATTTCTTTGGTGAAGGTGAAAATTCCTTTACTATTCCGCTACCCGTTATTCTATGGACAGAAAATGGATTGGTGAGTTTTATGTCCAGTGAATTTCATCACGATACTGAAGGACATCATGTTGTTGAAAAAAATGGGATGCAATTTGTGAATTTGCATGAAAAAATCTACCGGCTTGAGGAAGGTGCTGAAGCTGTAGAGTTTGATGCGGAGCATAATCCTGTTAACGCCAGTAAGCCTTGGGATATTTCGATTACCAAAAATGTGGCGGCTATGTTTATAACCGTTATTTTGATGTTGTTGTTTTTCCGGAGCCTTGCCAGTCATCACCGTAAGAACACCCATGCTCCAAAAGGATTTAACAATATTCTGGAAACACTGGTTCTTTTTGTAAGAGATGAAATTGCCATCCCGCAAATAGGAGAGAAGAAGTATATGAAGTTTATGCCGTTTTTGCTAACTATATTCTTCTTTATCTGGATTACTAATCTGTTAGGTCTTTTGCCTGGCGCCGCTAACGTTACCGGTAATATTGCCGTAACCGTTTCGCTTGGGTTATTTACGCTGGGTCTAATTATTATAAATGGAAATAAAGCATACTGGAAGCATACCTTCTGGATGCCGGGGATTCCAACCTGGGTAAAGCCTATCCTGGCAGTGGTTGAAGGTGCCGGCGTGATAATTAAGCCAATTGCTTTGATGATTCGTCTTTTTGCGAACATTACTGCAGGACACATTATTATATTGAGCTTAATTTCATTAATATTTATATTAGAAAATGCGGGGGTTGCAGGAGTTTCTGTTCCTTTTGCACTATTTATAACAGTACTGGAATTGCTTGTAGCATTCCTTCAAGCGTTTATTTTTACGATATTGTCGGCCCTCTTTATTGGAATGGCAGTAGAGGAACATGAACATCATTAATTTTAATTTTTAAATTTTTCAACTATGGAATTATTGTATGTAGGTCTTGCAGCTTTAGGTGCTGGTTTGGCAGTTGTGGGAGCGGCTATTGGAGTTGGTAAAATCGGTGGTTCTGCCATGGATGCTATCGCCCGTCAGCCAGAAGCTTCTGGAAAAATTCAAACAGCTATGATTATTGCTGCTGCACTTGTAGAAGGTGTTGCCCTTTTTGGGGTGGTTGCCTCTTTGCTTGGTGTACTAAGATAATTACGGTAAAGGAGCCCTTCGCAACGGTTGGTTGCGAAGGTGCTTTTTAAATGATGTTGTAACTATTATTAATTAATTATATGGATTTAATTACTCCTGAATTTGGTTTGTTTTTCTGGCAGACAATAGTTTTTCTTGTGTTGATTTTCCTGATGGCAAAATTTGCATGGAATCCTATTCTTGGTGCTGTTAAAAACAGGGAAGAGTCAATTAATAAAGCATTATCTTCAGCCGAAGAGGCCAAGAAGGAAATGCAAAACCTTAAGGCTGATAACGAAAAGCTTTTAAAGGAAGCCCGTGCTGAAAGGGATGGTATACTAAAAGAAGCACGCCAGTTAAAAGAAAAGATTTTGAGCGACGCCAACGACGAGGCTCAGCAAAAAGCTGATCAAATAGTTGCCCAGGCCAAAGAAAGCATAGAAATGGAGAAGAGAGCGGCAATGGCTGATATTAAAAATCAGGTGGCCAGCCTATCTATAGAAATTGCAGAAAAAGTAGTTCGTAAGGAATTGTCCACTAAAGAAAAACAACACCAAATGATAGATGATATGCTTGGTGATGTTACCTTAAACTAGTTTAAGCATGAAGGGAACAAGGGCAGCACAACGTTATGCAAAAGCAATAATTTCTCTGGCACGGGACAATAATGTAGCTGAAGAGGTTAAAAATGATATGGATTCCATAGTAAAAACCATTACTGGGAGTGATGACTTAAAGCATTTGCTAAACAGTCCCGTGGTTAAGAACAGCATGAAGAAAAGTGCCTTGAAGGAAATCTTCAAAAGTAGCAATGCTGTAACTCTTGGGAGTTTTGATATCCTGCTTGAAAATAACCGAATTAACATTTTAAATCCTGTTGCAAAAGAGTATTTAAAGATATATTACGGTACCAGCGGGATGCAGCAAGCCATAGTAACCACAGCAGTTCCGATAACCAAAGAACTGGAAGATAAAATTCAGAAGAAAATAAAGGAACTAACAGGTGCTGGTGCGATAATCAAAAATGTAATTGATGATAGTATTATAGGTGGATTTATATTAAGGGTTGGGGATTTGCAATACGATGCAAGTATTGCCAGAAACCTTAACAACCTGAAAAGAGAATTTAAAGACAACACATTCGTTTCAAAAATTTAGGAAATTTACGCACTAAGGTGTTATTATATAATAAGTAATTATGGCAGAAGTAAATCCTGCTGAAGTATCAGCAATATTAAAAAGGCAATTATCAGGTTTTGAGGCTGAAGCCTCTTTAGACGAAGTTGGAACCGTACTCACTGTAGGTGACGGTATCGCAAATGTTTACGGCCTGTCCAATGCACAATATGGTGAATTGGTTCAGTTCGAAGGCGGATTGGAAGGTATTGTTCTAAACCTTGAGGAAGATAATGTTGGGGTTGTACTTTTAGGCTCCTATAAGCAGGTTAAAGAAGGCTCCGTAGTGAAAAGAACGCAGCGTATCGCCTCTATTAATGTTGGAGAAGGTATTGTTGGACGTGTGGTAGACACTCTTGGAAATCCTATTGATGGAAAAGGTGCTATTGAAGGAGAAACTTTTGAAATGCCTTTAGAGCGTAAAGCTCCCGGTGTAATTTACCGTGAGCCGGTAACCGAGCCACTTCAAACCGGAATCAAGTCTATAGATGCGATGGTTCCTGTAGGGAGGGGACAGCGTGAGCTTGTAATTGGTGACCGTCAAACAGGTAAAACCACTGTTTGTATTGATACTATTTTAAATCAAAAAGAATTTTATGATGCCGGGGAGCCGGTTTATTGTATATATGTAGCTATCGGGCAGAAAGCTTCTACCGTTGCTGGTATTGCAAAAGTACTGGAAGATAAAGGTGCTCTGGCTTATACCACAATTGTGGCAGCAAATGCTTCAGATCCTGCTCCAATGCAAATTTATGCTCCTTTTGCGGGTGCTGCGATTGGAGAATATTTCAGGGACACAGGTCGTCCTGCACTTATTGTGTATGATGATTTGTCTAAACAGGCGGTGGCTTACCGTGAGGTTTCTCTTTTGCTTCGTCGTCCCCCGGGTCGTGAGGCATATCCTGGAGACGTTTTCTTCCTTCACTCAAGATTATTGGAGCGTGCGGCAAAAGTTATTAACGACGATAATATTGCCGGCCAGATGAATGATCTTCCTGATGTATTGAAAGATAAAGTAAAAGGTGGAGGTTCCTTAACCGCCCTTCCTCTTATTGAAACACAGGCGGGAGACGTTTCGGCATATATTCCAACCAACGTAATTTCGATTACCGACGGGCAGATCTTCCTGACTTCAGATTTATTCAACTCTGGGGTTCGACCTGCGATTAATGTGGGTATTTCCGTATCCCGTGTTGGGGGTAATGCCCAGATTAAATCAATGAAGAAAGTTGCAGGTACTTTAAAGCTTGACCAGGCACAGTTTCGTGAACTGGAAGCCTTTGCAAAATTTGGTTCAGATCTTGACCCTGCTACTTTAAGCGTGATTCAAAAAGGTAAGCGAAACGTGGAAATCCTTAAACAGGGACAAAATGATCCTTACCCGGTAGAAAATCAGATTGCCATCATCTTTGCTGGATCTAAAAATCTGTTGAGGGACGTTCCTGTTGACAAAGTGAAAGAATTTGAAAAGGATTATCTTGAATATCTTAATGCCAAGCACAGAGATACTCTGGATACTTTAAAATCCGGAAAGCTTACAGATGAAGTTACCGATACTCTTGCTTCAGTAGCAAAAGAGCTTTCAGGGAAATATAAGAGCTAGTATTGAGTATTGAGAGATGAGATATTAGAATCTCAAATCTCATTTTTAAATGATAATAATTGCAGGTATTGAGTATTTGGTGTAAAATCTAAATACTCAATACTCAATACTAATAAAGAATGGCAAACTTAAAAGAATTACGTAGCAGGATTACTTCGGTTTCTTCAACCATGCAAATTACCAGTGCCATGAAAATGGTTTCTGCTGCAAAGTTGAGCAAGGCACAGGATGCTATTGAAGCTATGCGCCCGTATGCTGAAAAGTTAACGCAACTTCTACAGGATTTAAGTGCCAGCCTGGATGATGATTCCAGCAGTAAATTTGCTGAAGAAAGGGAAGTCAAAAATGTGCTGATTGTAGCTATTTCTTCCAACAGAGGTTTGGCCGGTGCTTTCAATACCAACATCATAAAAGCTGTAAGGCAAAGGGCTAATGATAATTATTCCGGTAAAAATGTTGAATTTTATACTATCGGAAAAAAAGCCAATGATATTCTTACCAAAAATTTCACTATTTATAAGAACAATAATGACATTTATGATGATTTAAGCTTTGACAATGTAGCTGAAATTGCCGAAGAATTAATGCAGTTGTTCCTTGATGGAAATTATGACAAGATTGAAATTGTTTATAATCAGTTTAAGAATGCGGCCACCCAAATAGTGACTGATGAACAGTTCCTGCCCATTCCTAAGTTTGAAACTGAAGACAGCAAACAACTGGACTATATTTTTGAACCTTCCAAAATTGAAATAGTAAAAGACCTAATTCCCAAATCCCTTAAAATGCAGCTTTATAAAGCACTTCGTGACTCGTTTGCTTCAGAACACGGAGCACGTATGACGGCTATGCACAAAGCAACTGAAAATGCCACAGAGCTTAGGGATGATCTTAAACTAACCTATAATAAGGCACGTCAGGCTTCAATTACCAACGAGATATTAGAAATTGTTGGAGGTGCCGAGGCATTGAGCAATTAGACGGAGCGTTAGCGGAGTCAAATTCAATCCGTTCGGAGGCATTGAGTAATTAGACGGAGCGTTAGCGGAGTCAAATTCAATCCGTTTGGAGGCATTGAGCAATTAGACGGAGCGATAGCTGAGTCAAATCCAGATATTTTAATGGGGAAACCAGGGGAACAAGAGTTCTTTCCCTTTTTTAAGGGAAGGTGGCATTCCGAAGGAATGACGGAAGGGTAAAAATCCCTCTTTTTGCACCTGAATTATCCCAGCCACTTAAAAGCATCTGAAGCAATAGAGGAAAGAAAATTGATAATTGGCTAAATAATTTAAAACCCGCAGTGAACCTGTGGGTTTTTCTTTGGCACCTGTTTTGATTTCATAACTTTAAAAATCAATAAAGTCCAATATCATGAAGCATTCATACATCCTTTTCAGCAGTATATTTATTTTTAGCCTCTTCATCAATTGCGGGAGCAACAAGAAGCTTCAGGAAAAAGTTCCCGTTCAGTTAAAAGATGCCTACACCACTTCTAAAGATGCGGCTTTAGTATTACATATTCCCATTGTGGCTATTCAGGATAATCGTATTTCGCTGGAGAGTGTTTATTTTCGTGGAATGAATTCTCCCTTAAAGCAGAATGAAGAAACAGTTGGAGAATATGTGGCCAGATTCAACACAAAAGATCCATCTATAGTCATGAGCAGCGATCCTAAGGTAGAATATGGGAACAAGCCGCCCCAAAAGCCGGAAAAAAGTCCTGTAAGCCTCGCTAAGGATGAAGCCCTATTGGTCTTTAAGCAGAACGATGGAGAAACCAAATATTATAAAATTACCGGAATTACCAGTAGGAATTAGGTGGTGTAAGTTCTTATTTATTAGGATATTTGTAAAAATTAATCCACCCGTTGAGTACGTTAAAACGCTTTTTTCAAGATACTTTAATTTACGGTTTTGCTACGGTGTTACCACGACTCATGAATTTTATTCTTGTGCCGCTTCACACAGAATATCTGGGACCTGCAGGTTATTCTGTTAACACCACCTTTTATGTTTGGGCAACATTTTTTAATGTGATCCTTACCTATGGTATGGAAACCTCCTTTTTCAGGTTTTTCAGCCATTCCAGAGAGAAGGAAAAGGTTTTTTCCACTTCTTTTCTTACTTTAACTTTTACCACAGTAGCTTTCTTTATTCTGGTTTTTATTTTTCGGGGTTGGGTAACTGCACTGGTGGATCTTCAACCTGTTTATTTTAATTACCTGCTGGGAATTTTAGCCCTGGATACTTTGGTGGTAATTCCTTTCGCTTATTTGAGGGCTACAAATCGTCCGGTAAAATTTGCTTTAGTGAAGGTCCTGAATATTTCGGTTGTAGTAATCCTTAACTTCTATTTTTTCTGGTTTATATCAGAATTCCCTCAGTTTTCTCCAGATATTGTACTGTCAAATTATTCAGAGGCAGATAAAGTTGGATACATCTTTATCGCAAATCTGGCTGCCAGTGCAATCACTTTTATTTTTCTCCTGCCATACTTTTTCAGAACAAAAATTGATTATAGTTTTAAATTGCTTTCAAAAATGTGGAAATATGGCTGGCCGGTGATGGTAGCGGGAATTGCCTTTGTTGTTAATGAGAACCTTGACAAGCTGTTGCTAAAAGAAATGATTTCAGATGAAGTTATGGGAGCATATGCCGGCTGCTATAAACTGGCCGTTTTTATGATGATCTTTATTCAGGCCTTTAGAATGGGGGCAGAGCCTTTTTTCTTTAATCATTCTAAAAACGAAAACGCAAGGGAAACTTACGCAACAATCTTAAATTATTTTGTTATTGCCGGCAGTCTTATTTTTGTGGTGCTGGTGGTATATATAGATTTTTTTAAAAGGCTTGTGATCAGGGATGAGGAGTACTGGTTTACTATTGCCATTGTTCCTGTGATTCTTCTTGCAAATTTGTTTATGGGAATCTACCACAACCTGTCCGTCTGGTATAAATTAACAGATAAAACAAGAATGGGAATGTACATATCGCTTTTTGGTGCTGCAGTTACCATCCTTTTTAATGTTCTCCTAATTCCTGTTATTGGCTTTATGGCAGCTGCATGGGCAACCCTGGCTGCTTATGGAAGTATGATGTTAATTTCCTACTTTTTGGGCAGGAAATATTATCCAGTGCCCTATGATCTAAAAAAAATAGCTTTTTACCTGATTCTATCTGTAGGTTTTTCTATAATTTCCTTTAAATTCCTCAGGGAAAACTATCTGGCTGGTTCTGCTTTTGTAGTTTTGTTCCTGCTCATTACATTTATTAATGAGCGCAAAGATTTAAAACGAATAATGAAGCAATGACTATAAAAATCATCAATAAATCTGCTCATAAATTACCGCATTATGAAACCGAAGCTTCGGCGGGAATGGACCTGAGGGCAAACATTTCAGAAGAAATTGTTTTAAAACCTCTGGAAAGGGCAATTGTAAAAACAGGACTTTTTATTGAACTTCCGGTGGGATACGAAGCACAGGTGAGGCCAAGAAGTGGCCTGGCTGCAAAAAAAGGAATTACTGTACTTAATGCACCCGGCACCATAGATGCCGATTACCGCGGTGAGATTGGAGTGATTCTTGTAAATCTTTCCAATGAAGAATTCTCCATTGCAAACGGGGAACGCGTGGCACAGCTGGTAATTGCCAAACATGAGCATATTTCCTGGGAAGAGGTTGATCTCCTTGGGGAAACTTCTAGAGGCGAGGGAGGTTTTGGTAGTACCGGAAATCAATAAGTACTATTAAGAAATTTACAAGATATGACCTTCGATCCAGAGTTTAAAGAAGCTATTAGTCATTTACCCGATAAGGAGAAAGATAAATTAATCCTGCGCCTTTTAAAAAAGGACCTAATGCTGGCCAATCGCTTGCACTTTGAGCTGGTAAGTACTAAAAGTATCGAGGAGCAACGTGAAGATTTGGAAAAAAGAATTATTGAAAGGGCAAAGCGAATGCAGGAAACATTTTATTCTGTTGGATATTTAAATATGGATGTGCGCTATTTAAGTGGCGAGATAACCGAGCATGTAAAAATTACCAAAGACAAATTTGGCGAGGCCAGCCTAAATTTGCTTATGCTTACTGAGGTTTTGAAAAACAACAATCCCAACATTCTTTCAGCCACTCCCGGAAAAGCAAGAAAATTCTGTACTGCCGTAATAAGCAGGGTTTTTAAGATAATGCTGCTAATAGATAAATTACATACAGATTATATGCTGGAATTTGAAGAAGGGCTCAGGGAACTGGGTAATTTGATGGGCGAAAATCCATATATAATGAAAGCAGCTATTAATAACGGGCTGGATGTTAACTGGCTGCTACAAGCCGAAATTCCTGAAGATATTAAAGCAATTCATAAAGATCTTAGAAACAGAGGATTTTTGAAATAAACAAAGTAATTAAATATTTACAAATGAAAATTATTGTACCAATGGCAGGGCGTGGCTCAAGACTCCGTCCTCACACTTTAACCGTTCCAAAACCATTAATTCCTATAGCAGGAAAACCAATTGTACACCGGCTGGTGGAAGATATTGCAAAGGTGCTGGACGAGAAAATAGATGAAGTTGCTTTTATTATTGGAGAGGATTTTGGTGAAAAAGTTGAAACCGATCTGAATAAAATTGCGGAAAGTCTGGGTGCAAAAAGCAGCATTTATTATCAGGATAAACCATTAGGAACAGGCCATGCTATTATGTGTGCGAAAGATTCTCTTAACGGCCCTGCCGTAATAGCGTATGCCGATACACTTTTTAAAGCCGACTTTACGTTAGATAAGGAGGCCGATGGCGTAATATGGGTAAAACAGGTGGAGAATCCAAGTGCTTACGGCGTAGTGAAACTTAACGAAAACAGGGAAATAACAGATCTTGTTGAAAAGCCGCAGGAACAGGTTTCAGATCTTGCGGTTATTGGAATTTATTATTTTAAGGATGTTGCCGTGCTTAAAAATGAATTACAGGGAGTGTTAGACAATAATATCATCCGCGGTGGGGAATATCAAATTAATGACGGCATAGAAGCCATGAAGCAAAAAGGGCTTAGGTTTGTTCCAGGTAAGGTAGATGAATGGATGGACTGTGGAAATAAAAATGTGACTGTGGAAACCAATGGCAGGATGTTAAACTTTTTGCATCAGGATGGTGAAAAGCTGATGTCTGATTCCGTGAAAATTGTGGATTCTGAAATCACCGAACCCTGCTATATCGGGGAAAATGTCGAGCTTAAAAATGCTAAAATTGGTCCTAATGTTTCTGTAGGAAACGGCACAAAAATTGAAAATTCAGAAATAAAAAACACCCTTATTCAAACTTTTGCTGAAGTTAAAAATGCCAAACTGGATAACGCCATGATTGGTAACTTTGCCCGGTTTAATGGTGAGTTTAAAGAAATTAGTATAGGAGATTACTCCGTTTTAGAATAATTAAACCTAAATCCCACAGGTTTCCAAACCTGTGGGATTTTTAGTAGTACCGGTCTAGTATGGCCTGAATTTAATAATAAATGAAAAGACCAATCCTGATATTTGCTATTATAGGCGCCTTTTTCTTTTCTGCGGCTAATGCCCAGGAAAATGAGGGTTTTCTACAGGAGGTAAATCAGGATGATTTAGGCAATGTGACCGATGAATTTCAGGAGTACTTTTTTGAAGCGCTTAAGCAAAAAGGTATAGAAAATTATGAAAAGGCCATCACGGCGCTGGAGGAATGTGAAAGGCTCCAGCCGCAGAACCCGGTTATTTTCTTTGAAATGGCCAAAAATTATAAGGCTCTTGAAAATTTTAATTTAGCGGAAGAAAATTTTAGAAAAGCACTGGAACTTGCTCCACAAAAGGAAGCAATTCTTGCTGGACTTTATGATACATACATGCTTGGCAAGAATTATGAAGAAGCGGTTTTAGTTGTAAAAGAACTTATTCCGCTGGAGAATTCTTATAATGAAGATCTGGCAAACCTGTATATGCTCAGTGGGCGATATGACGAAGCTTTACAACTTATAGACGAGCTGGATAGAAAATTGGGAAGTAGCTCCTACAGAGAAAAAATGCGCAGGCAAATTTATGCTTTAACAAATAACACCGAAGCACAAATAAGTAACCTGCAAGAGGAAATCTCAACCGATCCTGAAAATGAGCAGAATTACCTTAATCTTATTTACGTGCACAGTCAGGATGGGAATGACGAGGAAGCCTTTAAAATCGCCCAGGAATTGCTCAAAACCAATCCCGCCTCAACACTGGTTCATCTGGCTTTGTACAAATTCTATCTTGATAAAGGCGAAACTGAAGCTGCCGTAAATTCAATGAAGAAGGTCTTCCGCAGTGAAGAAATTGACCCAGATTCCAAGTATAAGGTTTTAAATGATTTTTTACTGTTTGCAGGCGAAAATCCGCAATATGAGCAAGATTTAATGGAAATGGCAGAGTTGCTTTCTGAAGCGGAAGAGCGTCCGGAATTGTACCGGGAATTGGGCCAGTACTACCTTAAAAACGGCAGCAAACAGGAAGCCATGGGGTTCTTTGAAAAAGCTTTATTACAAAATCCGGATGATTTTGAACTTACCAGGAGTGCCCTTTTGTTACAGCTTGAATTTAGCAAATTTGAAGCAGCGGCCGGATTAAGTGAAGAAGCTTTAGAAATTTTTCCTGCACAGCCTATACTATATCTGCTACGTGGCGTAGCTTTAAATGCGTTAAAGCAGTTTAATGAAGCAGAGGAAATTCTTACTTTTGGCCTTGATTTTTTAATCGACGATAAAAAGATTGAGTCTGATTTTTATGCTCAACTGGCTCTGGCAAATGCAGGCCTGGAAAATGAAGAAAAAGCTGCAGAATTTTCCAGGAAAGCAAAATTAACATTAAAAGAAATAAACTGATGTTTAAAAATAATATAGCCCTTATTTGTCTAACGTTAATCCTGGTTTCCTGTGGAGGAGGCCGTGCGACAAAAGAAATTGCCACAAAAAATGCCAAAGCAGCCAATGTAATCGCCCGGCATTATGATAATGAAGCAGATTTTAAGACTGCCTCAGGTAAATTACGGGCAGTCTATCAAACTGAAGATAGAACCCAGTCTGTAAATTTAAGTTTCAGGATGGAAAAGGATAAAGCCATCTGGATGAGTGCCACGGTTCTGGGTTTTCCTGTAGCTAAAGTTTATATTACTCCAACCTCGGTGAGTTATTATGAAAAGATCAGCAAAAGTTATTTTGATGGTGATTTTAGCCTTGTAAGTGAATGGCTTGGTACACCGCTTGACTTTCAAAAACTTCAGAATCTTTTAATAGGCCAGACTATTTATAATCTTAGGGAAGAGCCTTACCGGATGGAGCAATCGGCAAGGGGGTATCAGTTTCTACCTGAAGAAGTTAGCGCTGTAGAAAGAATGTTTTTAATTGATCCTACAAATTATAAAGCAACAGCCCAGCAATTGGCCCAGACTTCAGAAAACCGCAGCGTAACTATTACCTACTCCGACTATCAAACAATTGATGGCAGAATTTTTCCTGATAATATTAAGATTATTGCCAACGAAGGCGGCGAATCTACTAATATTGATATTACCTATCGCTCTGTAGAATTTAATCAGGAAGTAAGTTTTCCATTTGATATTCCTTCCGGTTATGATGAAATCAGTGTAAGATGAGAATGAAGAAATTTACGCATATTTTTCTGCTCTTTATCACTTTCGGTCTAAGCCATGGTTTATACGCTCAAACCAATCGTGAGACGCTGGAAAAAAAGCGGTTGGAATTGCGCAATGAGATCAGGAAGATTAATGAATTGCGCTCCAGTAACAAACAGAAAGAAAAGTCTGTCCTTACCCAGGTGGAAGATCTTAATCAGCAAATAAAACAGACTGAAAATCTTATAAATGTTACCGATCAGCAGGCAAATTTGCTAACGCAGGAAATCAATGAGAATTCTCAGAAAATTTCCGCTCTTCGGAAAGAATTACAACAATTGAAGGACGACTATGCGGGCATGATTCAAAAATCTTATAAAAGTAAATCCCAACAAAGCCGGATAATGTTTTTATTGTCATCAGAAAACTTTTTACAGGCTTATAAAAGGCTTCAGTATATGAAGCAGTACACAAACTACAGGAAAGAGCAGGGAGAGCAAATACGCTCCCGTACGGAAGATTTACAGCGTCTTAACAAGAATCTCGCTAATCAGAAGCAAGAAAAGGAAAAGCTGATTGCCGAAAACAGGAATACGAGACAGCAACTGGAGGAAAACAGGAAAGCCCAGCAGGCATTAATGGCTACAATTAATGAGAAAGAAGGACAGTTTGCAGCCCAAATTAAAGAGCGCCAGCAGGAAATTAATCGTATAGATCAACAAATTGAAGAAATGGTGCGGGCGTCTATTGCCAAGGCCAATGAAGAAAGCGGATCTACTTCTCGTGATGTATTTGAACTTACCCCTGCAGCAAAGGCCCTTGCCGCCGATTTTGCCAACAATAAAGGCAAACTTCCCTGGCCGGTACGATCTGGAGTGGTCACCATGTCTTTTGGACAACATCGCCATCCTATTGTACAAACTGCAATTATCAATAATAACGGGGTGAATATCGATACCGATCCCGGAGGAAAGGCACGGGCGGTATTTAATGGAACGGTAAGTGAAGTTCAGCTTCTTAAAGGTGCAAACAAAGCGGTAATGGTAAGACACGGGGATTATATTACCATATATGATAATCTTGATGAGGTTTATGTGAAAAGGGGAGACGTGGTGAGCACCGAGCAGGAAATAGGAGAAGTAGCCACTAACCGAACTACCGGCAAAACCACCCTTCATTTTCTGATTTTTAAGAATACCCAGAAAATGAATCCAGCCGACTGGATTTATCAAATGTAAAATTCTTAGACGCAACCTTTTATGTTTTTGTGTATCTTTCAAGAACAACTTTTATTTGGTTGCCAGATGAAAAAGGCACTTTTTATATGCATAGCCGGATTTTTTCTTACATCATGTTACAGGCATGAAGTAAGGATAGAGGAATATATTCGTTTAGGGGTTAATGGAAAACTCCTGAACAGGTCTGAAAATGCTGTTCCTGATATTTCAGTTATATCCGCAGGATCAGAACATTTAGAGCCTTATATAAATTCCAAAGCTATTTTGGGAACCGGAAAATCCTTAAATACCGGTATCTTTTCGTTTGTTAGCCTGAATAGCTCTAACAGCTTTTTTTCTGTTAATATTAATCATCCTGATACAGAACTTTATAATGAGCATTATTCCAGCCTGAGTTTTATAGATTCTCTAAGTTCCCAAGAAATTGATATGGATCTGGGTGAAATATTCCTGGAGCCTGTTGTGAATTTTACCATAGAAACAGATAATATCTCCGGTAGAAATGACACTCTTTTTCTTAAGCTGAAATACGAAAAGACACATAAATTTTTTAAACTCGATACATTTGAAGAATTTAGGTCTTCCAGGTTTCTTGCGAATACTTCAGAAGCAAATTTTCGTAAATTTCCCGATGAAGAAGAAATAAACACTAATATTGAAACTACCGGAGGCTCACAAATTGTGCTTGAATATAAATTTGCTGAAGATGAAGATTGGAATGAATGGTTGATACCGGTTAATATTACAAATTCCTCCTATGAGTTTGAATATTAAACTAACAATAACTGGCATTTTTATATATGCTTTTTGTTTTGCTCAAAACGATACTCTTCCGGCGAATCAATATATAGCTGAAGATCCGGAAACCGTATTTTTTCATGCTGAATTTTTCCGGCCGGTTAGTATTAACGATTCATTTTGGGGAGAGTACAATACATACGGGGGCTTTGCTCTGGATTTTAATTGGTTTGTTATTCCTGAGCTTACGCTTGGAACCCATTACAGTGTTTTTGGCGGAAGGGTGGAAAACAGGGAGAATACTGGAAACATAAGTGGTACCACCACAAACCTTTTAGGAATAAATGTGGGCTATTACCATGCCTTTAACAGGGAATTGAGCCTTCATACCACAGCCGGCCTTGGAGTTGTATATTATACCAATCGCGCCCCCGAAGATAAATTTACCGAAGAAGGAGATGCTACGTGGTTACAATCTGAATTAGCTTTTCGGTTTGACAGGACAATGGCAGTATATGTTAAAGCTGCAACGAGATGGGACAGGATGGATATTAAAGCTCCCCGGGAACTGGAAGATTATTTTAATAAACACAGTCTTTTGATACTGGGCTTTGGCTTAAGAATACATTTTCAAAATCCCGGGGGATGATTAAACAAATAATGCCTTAAGCTCTGTAGCTTCATTGGGTGCCAGTTTTCCTGCTAATACCAGGCTTAACTGTTTTCTTCTTAAAGCAGCCTCAAAACGTTCTTTTTCCAGGTCTGTTTCCGGTTCTAAAGGTGGGATTTGAATAGGAGTTCCGGTTTCATCTACGGCAACAAAAGTGTAAATAGCTTCATTGGCTTTAGAGCGCCGACCGCTTTCGCGATCTTCTACCCAAACATCAATAAAGATCTCCATAGAAGACTTAAAGGCACGGGAAACAGCTGCTTCAACGGTAACAACGCTTCCTAAAGGAATAGCTTTATTAAAAGCAACATGGTTAACAGAGGCGGTTACTACAATTCTGCGGCTATGGCGGCGTGCGGCAATACTCGCGGCACGGTCCATTCGGGCAAGAAGTTCTCCTCCAAACAGGTTATTTAGTGGATTTGTTTCACTTGGTAAAACAAGATCAGTAAGGGTAGTTCTGGATTCTGCCGGAGATTTAGCTTGCATATTCTGTATTTTCGGCAAAAATAAGGGTGATCAGGGCTTTTTGCGGTTAAAGAAGTATTAAAGTTCCTGAACCAGCAACCACGCACTTTCGTTTGTATGCTTCACCTCACGTAACATATTTATAGCTTCCGTTCGTGTCTGGAGGCTTGCGTATACTACCTGATGAAGGCCATATTTATTTTCGCCAATCAGTCTTGCCTTATATCCATCAGATTTAAGCTCCTCCACCTTTTTTTCAGCATTTTCAGGCATACGAAAAGCACCTGCAACAATATGATAATCGCCGGACTGTTTCTCAACGTTTAATGTTACTGCCGGTAACGGATTATCGATAATGAAGGTTGCCTGCTGAATTTGCTGCTGAAGTTGGCTTTCTGCTTCCTGCTGTTCTGCAATATTATGTTCAGAAACCTGGTTGCTGTAAATGTTTAATCCTGCAAAGCCTGATATTCCCAGCGCTATAAGACCTATAGCGGCATATTTAAGATAAGATGCAGATTTTCTCTTTTCAGGAGTAAAGAGGAATGGTGTTTTTTCTTCCAGCTCCTCCACCTGTTTTTTATAAACTTCCCTGTTTACCACGCCACTTTGGAAAAAGTCCAGTCCAAAGGAATCGGTTAGATAGTTTACATTTGTGTAAGGCTCGAATTGCAAAATATTTTCTTCAGAAAAGCTTAATTTACCGATGTTTTCCAGTTCAGCCTGTTTATCCTCCTCAAGGGATTTTTCCAGGGAAGCAACAAATTCATTTATCTTATAAATTGCATTGCTGTAGGAAAGATTCTCGGCTTCAGCCAGATAATTGGCGAGCAAACCATCATTTTTAACCAGTTGCCTGTTAAATGAGACTACCTTTTTGGGCGGATAAAAAGTACTGGTTTTGCTGTCTATAAAAGCTGGTTGTTTCTGGGAAAGAAAAGCCCCAAAACCGGGTACAATTACGCATTCGTAACGGTAAAGTAAATCCTGAATATGCTGTGCTATGTTCATCGGTACAAAAATAAGGGTTCAAGCCTTTGGATAAAATTACCTAAAGAATTTTTATTAACAAATGTTTTTTTCTGTAATTTTAAAAGATGGATCTTTCCCAACTTTTTTATGTGCTGGCCCTGCAACATGTTCCAAATCTGGGGGATAGTACGGCTAAAAAACTTATCAGACATTTTGGTTCTGCAGAAGCGGTTTTTAAAGAAAAGAAGCAAAATTTACTGAAGCTTGAGGGGGTAGGCCAGGCAAGAATAGCCGAACTTCAGAATTCTGCACATTTTAAAGCAGCTGAAAATGAGCTGAAGTTTATCGAAAGGAACAATATAAAAGTCTCCTACTTTCAGGATCAGGATTATCCTGAAAAATTGAAGCATTGTTTTGATGGTCCTGTTCTGCTTTTCCAAAAAGGAAATATTAATCTGGAAAGGCAAAAAATAATCAGTATTGTGGGAACGCGTAATATTACCAGTCATGGTAGTGCATTCTGCGAAGAATTAATAGAAGAACTGGTTCCTCTAAATCCGGTTATTGTTTCAGGCTATGCCTATGGTGTGGATATAACTGCACAAAAAGCGGCCAATAAGTACGGGCTTCAAACCGTAGGTTGCCTGGCTCACGGCTTAAATCAGATCTATCCTAAAGCACACCGAAAATATATGGCCGGGATAGAAAACAATGGCGGCTTCTTTACCGATTTCTGGAGTACCGATAAGTTCGACCGCAATAATTTCTTGAAACGCAACCGGATAATTGCCGGTTTAAGCGAGGCTACAATTGTTATTGAAAGCGCTGAAAAAGGTGGCTCGCTTGTTACAGCAGATATAGCAAATTCCTATAACAGGGAAGTCTTTGCAGTTCCCGGCCGTCCCGGAGATAATTATAGTATAGGCTGTAATAATCTTATCAAATCCCAAAATGCTCATGTTCTTACTTCAGCAGCAGATTTAGTTTATTTGCTGAACTGGGATCTTCCCGATTCAGAAAAACCTGTACAAAAGCAATTATTTATAGAACTGGAGCCGGAAGAAGAGGTAATTGCAGGTTTTTTGCGGAACAGTAGCAAAGCAGAACTGGATATTATTGCCCTTAATTGCGGCTTTCCTACTTTTAAAGCAGCTTCTGTT
This sequence comes from Autumnicola musiva, assembly GCF_031846585.1. Taxonomy (NCBI): domain Bacteria; kingdom Pseudomonadati; phylum Bacteroidota; class Flavobacteriia; order Flavobacteriales; family Flavobacteriaceae; genus Autumnicola; species Autumnicola musiva. Next base: position 427,088 of record NZ_JAVRHK010000001.1, on the reverse strand, counting down.
TTGCTCAATATGGAGCTAAAAGGCGTGATAAGACCTTTGCCGGGAAAGTTGTTTGAATTAGTCTAGTACCCCATTTTCTCCCTAACCCGCTGTAATACAGAATTGGCTACTTTAGAAGCTTTTTCGGCGCCGTGGCTTAAAGCCTTATCCAGTTCCGGCAGGTTATTCATATAATGTTCATATTTTTCCCTTGGCTCCTGGAACTTTTCTTTAAGCACTTCAAATAGTGCCTGCTTGGCATGGCCGTAACCGTAGTTTCCACCTTCGTAATTTTTTCGCATTTCAGCAATTTGATCATCGCCGGCTACAAGTTTATATAAGCCAAACACATTACAGGTTTCAGGGTCTTTTGGCTCTTCAAGCGGAGTACTGTCTGTTTGTATACCCATTACCTGCTTTCTCAGTTTTTTATCTGTCTGAAAAATATTTATGTAATTCCCCTTGGATTTGCTCATTTTCTCCCCGTCTGTTCCCGGCACGTACATGGTGTTCTTTTCAACTTTGGCTTCGGGAAGCACAAAAATCTCTCCTATTTTGGAGTGAATACGGGAAGCCACATCCCGCGTGATTTCCAAATGCTGCAGCTGGTCTTTTCCCACCGGTACAATTTCGGCATCATAAAGCAAAATATCTGCCGCCATCAACATTGGATAATTAAAAAGCCCCGCATTTACGTCTTCCAGCCGGTCTGCCTTATCCTTAAAAGAATGGGCGAGGGTTAGCCGCTGGTATGGAAAAAAGCAACTTAAATACCAGGTAAGTTCTGTTACCTGCGGGATATCGCTCTGGCGGTAAAAAACACTTTTATTAATGTCCAGGCCACAGGCTAACCAGGTTGCCGCTACAGAATAGGTGTTGTTCCTTAAAGTTTCGGCATCTTTAATTTGAGTAAGGGAATGCATATCGGCAATAAAAATGAACGATTCATTTCCCGGGGTATTGGCCATGTTAACGGCAGGTAAAATAGCCCCTAATAAATTCCCTAAATGTGGTGTTCCCGTGCTTTGTACTCCTGTAAGTATTCTGGACATTTCCTTTTTCAATTTTTTACAAAGTTAGCCTTTTTGTAGAATTCAGTCGACTCAATTTAGTACTTTTGGTTTCTATGGGCATACTCAAAAAGTTCGCATTACTGTTATGGCGTATCTGGTTCTACATCCTGTTAGGGCTGCCCATTTTGGTTATGTTGCCGGTACTTCTTGTAGTTGCTTCTGCTGAACGTTTTTACCCTCAATTCTATGTTTGTGCAAGGATATGGGCAAAATGTATAATTTACGGGATGGGCTTTTACCCAAAGGTGAAGTGTGCTGAAAAAATGCAGAAAGGAAAAAGCTATATGATTATAGCCAATCATACCTCCATAGTGGATATTATGTTGATGCTGATTGTTAATAAACATCCTTTTGTTTTTATAGGAAAGGTGGAGTTGGCCAAAATCCCCCTTTTTGGACACTTCTACCGAAAGACTTCTATTCTTGTAGATCGCAAAAGCCAGCGGAGCAGGCAGTATGCTTTTAATGAGGCACAGCGCAGGCTGAAGCAAGGGAACAGCATATGTATTTTCCCAGAAGGAGGTGTGCCTAATGATCATACTATTTTTTTAGATAACTTTAAAGATGGTGCTTTCAGATTGGCTATAGAGCATCAAATTCCTGTTGTGCCTATTACTTTTCATGATTGTAAGAAAAGATTTTCATATAAATTTTTCAGTGGAGGCCCGGGAAAACTTCGGGTGAAAATTCATCATTTTTTGCCCACAAAAGGAAAAATTGTTGGAGATAAAAGAGCATTAAGAGAGGAAACAAGGGAAATTATCTTGCAGGAATTACAGAACCCAACTATTCATTAGAACTTAAAGCTAAAACCGGAATAAATTCCGAAGAAGAAAGGCTGCACTCCCTCGGTGCCTTTAAAAGTGTTTAACTGGTATTTAAAAATCGGCTCCACATTTATTTTAAAATCGGGAAGAAATTCATAGCCCAGGCCTAATCCAATGTTGGTACTAAAACTTACCTTATTTATATTGTTGGCTTCTCCTAATTCGGTTCGCTGGTTGTTGGCCATAATACTAACCGTATTCTGATCTAAAAACAAACTGCTGCCTCCGCCAATAATATTAAGGTCGAATTTTTTGTTAATAAGAGCATATTCAATCTCCACCGGTACTTCAAGAAATCCATATTGTTGATTGATTTGTCCAGAAACGTAAGCAGGGGAGACGGCAGAGTAATTATTAAAACCTGATGGAGACTCCGCCGAGTTGGGAATTCTTATTGCCGGACTATCATCCTGTATCTGTAAATTATTACTGGTGTTGTAATCTATACTTTCAATATTTCGAGCAAAAGCAGAAGGAGCATATGAAATTTCTTCAATATCATAATTAATATTTACCTTACTTATTCCTGTTCTAATACTCAATTTCTCATTTATGGGATAAGCAATATTCAGTCCGTAAGCCATTGTTACCTGGGACTGAGAATTATTATTACTGAATTCTGCAGAAATTGCATTGCCGCTGCCAAGATTATCGTAGAAAATGGGAGCTGCAAAAGTGCTTAACCTTATTTTTCCTTTTTCGTTCTTTGGGATTAACTCTTTCTCCTCTTCCTTTTTATCTGCAAGCTCGGCAAGAGCATTATTTCCTGCATTTTCATCTAAATTGTCCGGTATATTTTTTTCTGAAGCAGGTTCTTCTGTAGCTTTATTTTCTTGTTCTTCGTTTTCTGCAATTGCTGAAGAATTGCTCTCTTGGGATTGAGGATTTGAAAATTTATTATCTTCGGAAGTTGGGTTCGGACTGCTTTCGGAAGCAATGCTTTCCTCCTCGTTATTTGTTTCTTGAGCCGTATTGTTGGAGTCAATATTTGATAGTTCTGAAGCTGAAGCTTTTTCGCGGGAAGAATTTTCTAAATTGGCCGCGTATTGGACATTTTCAGTATTTCTGATATTTTCACTTTCAGCCTGTACAGAATCTAGGAGCTTTATAGCTTTCTGAAGTGTTGAATTATTTTCAGGAAATTTAATTTTCGGGCGGTTGGTATCTTCAATTTCAAAAACCACCTCTGTGCCAGTATTTAAAATGATGTTATTGTTAAGGAAATAGGTAAGCCCCATAATTACAGCAAGCGCGGCGGCTATTCCCCCCAGCTTGTACCATAAAGGAATAATTAGAGGTTTCTTCTCCTCTTTCTTTTTAAGTCTGGCTGAAATATTTTGCCATACCTCCTCCCTGGGAGAAGCTTCAAAATCTTTGAATTTCTCCTGATAAAGCCTATCTATGTTTTTTCTTTCTTTCATCTTCATCAATTTGCGATGACTAAAAATTTAGCCGTCATAGGGATTGCACAGAATTGTTGTTTTGATGATTCTCAATCTTCTCCTTTAAAATATTTCTGGCCCTGGCCAGGTTAGATTTGGAAGTTCCTACAGAAATTTCCAGCATTGAAGCTATTTCTTTATGGGAATGTCCATCCAAAGCATACAGGTTGAAAACCTGCCGGTAACGCTCTGGTAACTCCTGAACAGTTTGTAATAAAAAACTTTGTTCAAGGCTGTCATCATCAACTTCTACAATAGGTTCTTCAATTTGATTTTCATTGATGATTTGTAAAAATTTTGTCTTTCTGTGTTTTTGGAGAGCGGTATTTATAACAATCCTTTTCATCCAGCCTTCAAAAGAACCTTTATCTTTATACTGGGCAATTTTTTCAAAAATGGTGAGAAAGCCATCCTGAAGGTTATCTTCGGCTTCATGGTAATTTGAAGAATATTTAAGGCACAGGCCAAAGAGCTTATCGGCATATAACCGGTATAGCTCTTCCTGTGCCCTAATATCCTGTTTTTTGCAGTTTTTTATGAGCTTCTTTAGACTCACCAATTTTAGATATTAGTTACTGCTTTCGTCGCTGGAATCGTCATCTGTATCATCCCCGCTGTCTTCGTCTTCATCCTCGTCTTCATCTTCGTCATCAGGAGCACCAACAGGTACATCAACGGTCATGAATTCTGCCTCATTTGAAGAAGATACTCCGGTGAGGAATTTAAATCGAACAGTTTCATAAGAGAATGCTGCAGGCAGCTTAAAATCTTCGTCCAAAGTTTTTGTTTCAGAAAGATCTGTATCTTCTTCCTCACATTCTGTCTCATTAGGATTGTATGAGGTGTTGGCAACAATTTCATAAACATAAATTGTTTCATCATCCTCATCTTCAAAATTGCTACCGGTAAACCCATAAAATGTATGGCATGCATCGGGAAGCTCATAGGTCACATTAATTTCATATTCTTCCGTAAGTTCAAAATATTCCGGAAGGTCTTCTCCGGTAATTTCAGCAAAACCAAAATCAATATTTTCACCATCATCATCATTACAGCTTACAAGTGTTAAAGCTAAGATCAGTAATAAACTAAGTTTTTTCATTTTTATATTTTATTTAAAGTTTGTACTTCTTAGATGCAAAGAATGAGAGAAGGTTGCGTTAAGATCAAAAAAAAATCCCTTGAAAAAGGGATTTTAAATTTGTGCTATTCGTTGGCGACTTTTATCGCCTCTTTTATTTTGGTTTCAAGCTCATCCATCAGGTCCGGATTGTCTTTCAGGATGGTTTTTACAGCATCCCGGCCCTGCCCTAATTTTGTGTCTTCATAACTAAACCAGGAACCGCTTTTCTTTACAATTTCATAATCAACACCTATATCAATTATTTCGCCGATTTTAGAAACTCCTTCCCCATACATAATATCAAATTCCGCAGTTTTAAATGGCGGGGCTACCTTATTCTTTACCACTTTTACACGGGTTTTGTTACCCATTACATTACTGTTACTATCTTTAATTTGAGTAGACCTTCTGATGTCCAGTCTTACTGAAGCATAAAATTTAAGCGCGTTACCACCGGTTGTTGTTTCGGGATTACCAAACATAACCCCAATTTTCTCCCTTAACTGGTTAATAAAAATCACCGTACAGTTAGTTTTGCTTATGGAAGATGTAAGCTTTCTTAGTGCCTGGGACATTAAACGTGCATGAAGCCCCATTTTAGAGTCTCCCATTTCTCCTTCTATTTCGCTTTTTGGAGTTAGCGCCGCAACAGAGTCAATTACAATAATATCAATAGCACCTGAACGGATAAGATTATCGGTAATTTCCAAAGCCTGCTCCCCGTTATCGGGTTGGGAAATAATGAGATTTTCAATATCCACACCAAGTTTTTCAGCATAGAACCGGTCAAAAGCATGTTCGGCATCAATAAATGCGGCAATTCCGCCAGACTTTTGTGCTTCAGCAATGGCGTGAAGCGTAAGTGTAGTTTTACCTGAGGATTCCGGCCCGTATATCTCAACAACTCTTCCTCTGGGATAACCTCCAACCCCCAAAGCCAAATCAAGGCCAAGGGAACCGGTAGAAATAGCCTCAACATCTACAATAGCCTGGTCGCTCATCTTCATTACCGTGCCCTTGCCATAGGTTTTATCCATTTTATCAAGGGTTAGCTTCAGTGCTTTTAATTTGGCATCTTTTTCTTTATCGTTGCTCATAATTTCTTTCTGTTTTAACTGCTGCTAAAATACTATAAGTTTTGCTGCATCACAATTTTATGATGTGAAAGAGTGGGGTAAAGTCTGGAGTTTAAAGTAGGAATTATTTATAGCAGGTTGTACTAATTCCTGTTCATTTTTCTTGAGCAAAGCGGTGCTGGCTCTTTTTTAAGGTGTTCTTCTATATTGGCAGTCTGTTTATCTTTTTCCTATCTTTGCATAAATTTCTTTAAATCTTATAATTAGTATAGCATGCAACTGTACAATAAATTAAGTGCTAAAGAAAGGGAAGCTTTAATTGAAGAAGCCGGGGAAGACCGGTTGACGCTCTCTTTCTACGCCTACGCTAAAATTGGAAATCCGGAATTATTCAGAAATCATTTGTTCATCGCCTGGGACCAGATAGATGTTCTCGGGAGGATTTATGTAGCGCACGAGGGGATTAATGCCCAGCTCTCAATCCCCGCAAAGAATTTTGATGCTTTTAAAAAGTTTCTGGACGAAATTTATTTCCTGGAAAATGTGAGACTGAATATTGCCATAGAGCATGATGCCAAGGCATTTTTAAAGCTGAAGGTAAAAGTGCGCAGAAAAATTGTATCCGATGGTTTGAATGATGCCAGTTTCGATGTAACCAACCGCGGGATTCACGTAGATGCTGAAAAATTTAATGCACTTTTGGACGATCCCGATACTGTTTTGGTAGATATGCGCAACCACTACGAAAGCGAAATTGGCCATTTTAAGGGTGCAATTACACCAGATGTGGATACCTTCAGGGATTCTTTGCCTATTATTGAAGAAGATTTAAAAGATTACAAGGAAGATAAAAACCTGGTAATGTATTGTACCGGAGGAATTAGATGTGAAAAAGCCAGTGCCTATTATAAACATAAGGGCTTTAAAAAGGTTTTTCAGCTGGAAGGCGGCATTATTGAATATGCGCGGCAGGTGGAAAATCAAAATCTTGAAAATAAGTTTTTAGGTAAAAATTTTGTTTTTGACCATAGGCGTTCCGAGAGGATTTCCGAAGACATTATTGCCCACTGCCATCAATGCGGGAAAGCATGTGATACGCATGTAAATTGTGCCAACGAAGCCTGCCATTTGCTGTTTATTCAGTGTAAAGAATGCGCTATGGAGATGAATAATTGCTGTTCTGAAGACTGCATGAAAATAAATTCATTATCTTATGAGGAACAGAAGGCGCTTAGAAAGGGTAAAGGCAACAGCAATAAGATTTTCAAAAAAGGACGGTCTGAAGTTTTAAAATATAAAGTCTAACTTCCCGTTCTATAAACGGTAGAGCCAATTAATATTGGTATCTTTACTGTAGATTTTTTTATGAACCCAAAGACTCCGCAGGGCAGTTGCCCTTGCAGGAGTTTCAATATATATAGTTTATGGCCTGCACTAGTTGCTCGACCGGTAAAGACGGTCAGCCAAAAGGATGTAAAAACAATGGAACCTGTGGAACAGATGGTTGTAATAAATTAACCGTTTTTGACTGGCTTTCCAATATGTCTCTTCCCAACGGCACTGAACCTTTTAATTTTGTAGAAGTCCGCTTTAAAAACGGGAGAAAGCATTTTTTCCGAAATACTGAAAATTTAAGCCTGAGTATGGGAGATGTTGTGGCTACAGAGGCAAATCCCGGTCACGATGTGGGAATGGTAAGCCTTGCCGGGGAGCTGGTAAGGGTGCAAATGAGAAAAAAGAAGGTCTCCCCCCAGAGTGATGAGGTTTTAAAAGTTTATCGCAAGGCTTCCCAAAAAGACATTGATATATGGCAGGAGGCAAGGGACAGGGAAGAAAAAATGAAGGTCCGTGCCCGCGAAATTGCCATCAGGCTAAACCTGAGCATGAAAATAAGTGATATTGAATTTCAGGGAGACGCATCAAAGGCTACTTTTTATTATACTGCCGATGATCGTGTGGATTTCAGAGAATTAATAAAAGAATTCGCGCGCGAGTTTAATACGCGTATTGAAATGCGGCAAATCGGGCTACGCCAGGAAGCTTCAAGACTTGGCGGAATTGGTTCCTGCGGAAGAGAACTCTGCTGTTCTACCTGGCTAACAGATTTCAGGTCGGTAAGCACTTCCGCAGCAAGATATCAACAGCTTTCGCTTAATCCGCAGAAGCTGGCGGGCCAATGTGGAAAGCTTAAATGTTGCCTGAATTATGAACTGGATACTTACCTGGAGGCACTAAAATCTTTTCCGAGAACAGATACCAAACTGTACACCAAAAAAGGAACTGCTGTATGCCAGAAAATTGATATTTTTCAGGGCGTACTTTGGTATGCTTATGAAGGCGAATGGATGAACTGGCATAAGCTCACCGCAGAACAAGCCAATAAAATCATAGCATCCAACAGGAAAAAAGAATCTGTAGGCAGCCTTGAAGAATTTGAAGCAGTGCTGCAAATGGAAGAAACCAAAAAGCCCGATTTCAACAATGTAGTGGGGCAGGATAGTCTTACCAGGTTTGATAAACCTAAAGGCTCTCAGGGAAAAAGAAGAAATAAAAAGAGGAAAAAGAAGAAAGGTAAACCTTCAAAAAATGCGTAAAGCTTTTTTTCTATTGTTGCTTATAGTTACTTCTATGGGTTTACAATCCTGTGATTCAGATCGTGTTTTTGATGAATATAAATCTGTTTCTACGTGGAATAAAGATTCCATTATTACGTTTAACCCTGGAGAACTGGATTCCCTGAAGACTTACAATTTGTTTATAAATATCAGGAATAACAATAATTACAGGTACAGTAATTTGTTTTTAATAACCCAAATTCAGTTTCCGCACGGTAAGGTGATTAGCGATACCCTGGAGTATGAAATGGCTGCACCGGATGGGACATGGCTTGGTACGGGTTTTGGTGACGTTAAGGAAAGTAAACTTTGGTATAAGGAAAATGTAAGTTTCCCTGAACCCGGAGAATATAAAGTGCGCATAAAACAGGCCATGAGAAAAAATGGTGAAGTTGAAGGCATAGAAAATTTAGAAGGTATTACCCATGTGGGCTTTCGCATAGAGAATAGCGCACAGCAATAGTAAAATTTAATGGCGACGTCTAAAAAAAAGAAAGCAGTACCAAAAAAGAGTAAAGGGTCTTATATAATTGGTTTTTGGACCCTCTTTGGAGTAGGATTACTTGTGGTGGTGATCCTTTTTCTAATGGCAGGATGGGGAGCATTTGGAAAAATGCCCACTTTTGAAGAACTGGAAAATCCTGAAACTAATCTGGCTACAGAAGTTTTTTCTTCCGATGGAGAAACCCTTGGCAAATACTACAACGAAAACCGTACTCCTGTAAAATATGATGATTTACCTGAAAACCTTGTTCAGGCGCTTGTGGCTACAGAAGATGAACGCTATTATCACCATTCCGGCATCGATGCCCGTGGTACTTTAAGGGCCATCGCCTACCTGGGTTCTAAAGGTGGTGCGAGTACCATTACTCAGCAATTGTCAAAACTTTTATTTTCTGATGTGCCCGAAAGTAAAATTGAAAGGGTTTTTCAGAAAATGAAAGAATGGGTAATTGCAGTAAGGCTGGAAAGGCAGTACACCAAACAGGAAATTATTACCATGTACCTTAATAAGTATGACTTCTTATACCAGGCGGTGGGAATTCGTTCGGCTTCGCGTATTTACTTTGGAAAGGAGCCCCAAAATCTTAAAACTGAAGAAGCAGCGGTACTGGTAGCCATGCTCAAAAACCCGATTCTTTATAATCCGGCAAAAGAAGAATTTAAAGACAATTCTTTAACAAGGAGAAATCAGGTACTTAAGCAGATGGAAAAAAACGGATATTTAACACCCGCCAAAAAAGATTCCCTCCAATCCCTGCCTCTAAAACTTAATTTCTCTCCTGAAGGCCATGATGAAGGGATGGCGACTTACTTTAGGGCTTATGTTCAAAAGTTTTTAGGAGAATGGATAGATGAAAATCCGAAACCTGATGGTTCAGAATATAATATTTTCCGGGATGGATTAAAGGTTTACACCAGCATAGATTCTAAAATGCAGGAGTATGCTGAAGAAGCAGTGGAAAAACATATTGCGCACCTACAGAAGGAATTCACCAGGCAAAACAAAAATAATCCAACAGCTCCCTTTCGCGATGTGGAAGAAAGTGAAGTAGATCAGATTGTAGAAAGTGCCATGAAGCGCTCTGCCCGCTGGAAAGAGATGAAGGCTAAAGAGATGTCTGAAGAAAAAATCAGGAGCTCCTTTGAAAAGGAAAGGAAAATGCGTGTGTTTAGCTGGGCCAGTCCTAATCATACTAAAGATACGGTAATGACGCCGCGGGATTCTATTTTATATTATAAATCTTACCTGCAGGCGGGAATGATGTCTATGAGGCCGCAAAGTGGCGAAGTAAAAGCCTGGGTTGGCGGTACAGATTTTAAACACTTTAAATACGATCACGTTAAACAGGGGAAACGCCAGGTAGGTTCTACCTTTAAACCATTTGTTTATGCTACGGCCATAGACCAGTTAAAATTATCTCCCTGTGATAGGCTTCCAAAAAACCGCTTTACGATTGAAGCCGGAAGATATGGGTTGTTGAAAGACTGGTCACCTAAAAATGCCGGTAACGATGCCGAAAGTTATGTAGGTATGATGACATTAAAAGATGCCCTTGCTAATTCGGTAAACACGGTTACTGCAAGGCTTATTGATAAAACCGGTCCACGACCTGTGATTGACCTTATTGATAAGTTAGGCATTGACACACGAAATATTCCTGCCGTGCCTTCTATTGCGCTGGGGACAGCAGATTTAAGCCTTTTCGAAATGGTTTCGGCTTACAGTACGTTCGCTAATGAAGGGGTTTATGTAAAGCCGGTAATTGTTACCAGGATTGAAGATAAAAACGGTACGGTACTTTATCAAAATGTGCCTCAAACCCGTGATGTGTTAAGCAAAGAAGCAGCTTTTGTGACTGTTAAGCTAATGGAAGGCGTTACTCAATCTGGTTCAGGTGTTAGGCTAAGGGGAACTTATGCCGCTAATCTTGATCATTACAAACGTGCGGTAACCGGCTATCCTTATGATTTTAAAAATCCTATTGCCGGAAAAACCGGTACCACGCAAAACCAGAGTGATGGCTGGTTTATGGGTATGGTACCCGATTTGGCTACCGGAGTTTGGGTTGGGGCAGAAGACCGCTCTGTACATTTCCCTACAATTACTTACGGACAGGGAGCTACTATGGCCCTGCCAATATGGGGAATGTATATGAAAAAAGTTTACGAAGATGATGAATTGAAGGTTTCTAAAGAAGAATTTAAGCGGCCGGAAGATCTTTCTATAGCTGTGGATTGTAGCGAATATCAGGAAACGGAAAATTCTGATACCACAGTTCCGGACGAATTGGATTTTTAGGATCTTTTAGATTTTACAGCATCTTTTTAAAGAAAATTCAATTAATGAGCTTTATAGCATTGTAACAGCTCTTTAATTTTTGTATTTTTCAGGATAAAATTTCTGAAAATGATTCGAAAGACTGTAGAAAATGTACAGGAGGCTTTAAATGGAGTTAAAGACGGAATGACTTTTATGCTGGGCGGATTTGGCCTTAGCGGGATTCCTGAAAATTCCATTTCTGAACTGGTGCGCCTCAATGTTAAAAATCTTACATGTATCTCCAACAATGCCGGGGTGGACAATTTTGGACTCGGACTTTTACTTCATAAAAAACAAATTGATAAAATGGTATCTTCCTATGTAGGGGAGAATGCCGAATTCGAGCGGCAGATGCTTAGCGAAGAGCTTGAAGTAGAGCTTATCCCGCAAGGAACACTGGCTGCCAGGTGCCAGGCTGCGCAACAAGGTTATCCCGCTATTTATACTCCCGCTGGTTACGGAACCGAAGTAGCCGAAGGCAAGGAAACCCGTGAATTTGATGGTAAACATTATGTTTTGGAAATGGCATTCAAGGCAGATTTTGCCTTTGTGAAAGCCTGGAAAGGCGATAAAGCCGGAAATCTTATTTTTAAGGGAACAGCCAGAAATTTTAATCCGCTAATGTGCGGCGCGGCTACAGTAACTGTTGCTGAAGTAGAAGAACTGGTAGAACCGGGCGAGCTGGATCCTAATCAGATTCATATTCCGGGAATTTTCGTGCAACGTATTTTTGAAGGAAAAAATTATGAAAAGAGGATAGAGAAGAGGACGGTACGTTCGTAATGTGAAAATTAATTAATGTGTTAATGTGAAGATGAATCCAGCTAAGGAAAATATTATTTTAAAAGTAAGTTTTGAGTTTTCCGAAAAGTTGAGAGAACGTAATAAATATGAAATGGCTTCCCAGGTTTTTAGAAGTGGAACTTCTATTGGTGCTAATGTACATGAAGCACAAAATGCTGAAAGTAGAGCAGATTTTATTCATAAGTGCAAAATAGGTGCAAAAGAAGCTGACGAAGTTTTGTACTGGCTGCTGCTCTGCGAAAAATCTGAATATTACCCTGGCCCAAATCAGTTATTGTTCGACCAGTTGAAATCTATCACTCCCATTCTATCTAAAATAATTTCCAGTAGTAAAAAGAAATCAGCAAATTGACACATTTTCAAATCTCCTAATTAGAAAAAGAACATGTTAGATAAAGAAGGAATCGCAAAGCGAATCGCAAAGGAAGTTAAGGACGGATATTATGTAAATCTTGGGATAGGGATTCCTACCCTGGTAGCCAATTATGTGAGGGATGATATTGAAGTGGAATTCCAGAGTGAAAACGGAATATTGGGCATGGGGCCTTTTCCTGTTGAAGGTACCGAGGATGCAGATCTGATTAATGCCGGGAAACAAACCATTACCGCACTGCCCGGTGCAAGTTTTTTTGATTCCGCTATCAGCTTCGGGATGATACGGGGGCAACATGTAGATTTAACCATTCTGGGCGCTATGGAAGTAGCCGAAAACGGAGATATTGCCAATTGGAAAATTCCGGGGAAAATGGTAAAAGGTATGGGCGGGGCTATGGATTTAGTGGCTTCCGCAGAAAATATTATTGTAGCCATGATGCATACCAACAGGGCAGGAGAATCTAAATTGCTGAAACGTTGCAGCCTTCCGCTCACCGGTGTGGGCTGTGTAACCAAAATTGTGACCAACCTGGCGGTAATAGAAGTAACTAAAGAAGGTTTTAAATTGCTGGAAAGAGCTCCGGGAGTTTCTGTGGAAGAAATACAAAAAGCCACGGAAGGTAAACTGATAGTTGAGGGAGAAATTCCCGAAATGCAGCTTTAAATTATAAAATAGCCGAAGATATCAAAAGGCCTGTTTTAGTCATCCTGAACTTATTTCAGGATCTAACGTAACGTGTTTCTGGTGATCTACATGTGGAGATTTGAATTCAATTTTTTCCTGTAAGCATGTGCATGTTCAGAATACCGCGCTTAACCATGAGAAACTTTTAACCATTAATAGCGGTGGTATGGGGTTTAAGTGTAATTAAGAATTCAATGTTTCATTAAGCGGAATAATTTGTCCTCTCGCATTCACCTGTGAAAAATACTCATGCCAACCGGCATCGGCCACTGCCTTTTTTGGTTGTTTTGCTTAAGTTGTTTTGCTAAATATGAGGAGATTATACACTTATAATTTCTTCAGCAGAAAGTAAGCTTTCACGGCGGAATTTCAGCACAATTTGGGCAATGGCTATTACATCTTTTTCGCAGTATGTAATTATCCGCGGTATTTCATTGTTATAATAACACTTTCTAACTTCACTTCCATTTATATCGTTTTTAGGGGAAGGGATTTCCAGAATGTTTGTAAGCAGTTTTAGTGAAGTAAAATGCTTATAATCCCCGAATTTCCACAGTTCCAGAGTATCCAGATGAGGTACTTCCCAGGGTTTTTTTCCTGAAAGATGCAGCTTTTGAGGTATGGGAATATCATTTATAATCATTCTCCTGGCGATATAAGGGAAGTCGAATTCCTTACCATTATGGGCACACAGCATATGCTCCGGCTTGTTGAAGTGGGAATTTAATAATGCTGAAAAATCCTGAAGCAGTTGTTTTTCATTTCCATGAAAAGTAGTGGTCCTAAAACTTCTTTTGCTCTCTTTCAGCTTAAAATGCCCGACAGAAATACATATAATTTTTCCGAATTCTGCCCAGATGCCCGCGCGCTCATAAAATTCTGCTGCCGTAAATTCTTCCCTGCATTGATAGCGGGTTTTTTCTTCCCAAAGCAATTGCTTTTCTTCAGGTAAATTCAGGAAAGATTCTTCTTCCGGAACAGTTTCAATGTCCAGGAAAAGAATATGTTCCAGATTAATTTTTTCCAGCACGCTTCAGCATTTGATATACTTCATCAATATACATAAAGAAATCTGGGGAATGTACAGCATCTTCTTCTTTTCTTATTAAATCCTGCCCAAGTCGTACAATAATTAGGTCATCTTCAGGAATAACAATAACATACTGGCCACGAATACCGCGCATATAGAAAATCTCTTTATTCCTGTAATTGCTAAGCCAGAAGCCGTAGCCGTACTGCGGACTATCTTTAAACCGGGGATGAATAGATCTGGCTACAAAACCTGAATCCAATACCTGCCTTCCGTTCCAATCGCCATAGTTTTTATAAAGCTTGCCAAATCTGGCAAAATCTCTGGCATTGGATGCGATGCAGCAATATGCTTTTTCCATACCGCTTTGCCGGCTGTCCAGTTGCCATAAAGCATCATCCTTCATTCCCATAGGTTGCCAGAAGCTTTGGCTCAAATATTTTGAAAGGGACATTCCCGTAGCTTTTTCGATGACCATCCCCAGGAGCTGAATGTTTCCGCTGAGGTATTTAAATTCTTCTCCCGGTTCTTCCACCACTTCCAGATCCAGGATAAGTTCTCGTATATTATCATCAAAATAAGTCCTTGCAGTCATTCCGAAGGGATTATAATAGTCTTCTTTCCAGTTTAGGCCGGAAGCCATAGAGGCAAGGTCGCCAACTTTTAAAGAGGAATCGAACTGAGGGAAAAAATCGGAAACAGGCTGCGACAGGTTTTTTATAACCATCCATTATTGCTTTTCCCAGCATTGCCGAGACAATACTTTTGGCCATGGAAAAAGAGTTTGTTTTGGAAGCAGACCCATATTCCCCGTAGTATTTTTCAAACCAGATGCTGTCATTTTTAATAATAAGGAAAGCGGCCGTACCTAATTCTTCATTTAATTCCTGCAATTCTTCAGTGGCTTCAACATTATTATAAATTTCATGTTCGGGCCACTCCTGGGGCTTACAGGAAGCTGAAATTATCCTGTTTTCAAATTCAGGATAATCATCAATATATGCGGTTTTATGGCCCTGCAAATAAGTCACCTGGATTCCCCGAAGCAAATAACCGTACCCCAGCAAATTAAGAAGTAAAATTGCAAGCAGAATAAATGCAATGATAAAACCTCCAGTTTTCAGTACTTTTTTCATTCTTTTAAAATTCTAAAACAGCGATTGTTGTACAGGAGGATTTTCGTGCTCCAGCAGCCATTTTTTCCTGTGAATGCCACCCGCGTATCCTGTTAAAGAACCGTTGCTTCCAATTACCCGATGGCAGGGAACCACAATCCAAAGCGGATTCTTTCCATTTGCTGAAGCTACCGCCCGGATGGCCTTTATATCACCTAGTTGTTTCGATAATTCCAGGTAAGACATTGTTTTTCCGAAAGAAATTGCCTGTAGCGCCTTCCATACTTTTTTCTGAAATTCGGTTCCGGAAGGATTTAATTTCAGGCTAAAATGCTGGCGTTGCCCTGCAAAATATTCATTTAACTGACGGACGGCGGGAGCGAGTACTTCAGGAATATTTACAGAAGTTTCTTTTTGCTCTTCCAGGATTTTAATTTCTGAAATTCCCTCTTCATCGCCTTTAATTTCAGCTAAGCCGAGAGGAGTTTTAAGAATTGCTGTTTTCATCCCCGTCTTTTTCCTGAGCTTTCTGTTGCATGAGTCCGAGCCGTTTCGCGCGCTTTTCCCAATTTTTACGGGCAAGCACCTGCATATCTTCTATATTATCGCTCTCGTCCATTATTTCAAGGCCCAGCAGCGTTTCAATAATGTCTTCCATGGTAACCAGCCCTACGGTATTGCCAAATTGATCTACCACCATGGAAATATGGGTTCTCTTCTGGACAAAAATTTCAAATAATTCGGGGATAGGAGTATTGGAGTTAGTGACTGAAATTTCCCTTTTCAGGCTGCTTAGCGGTTCCGATCCTTTTTCATCAATCATTTCCTCCAGTACATCATCCTTCAGAATAAATCCGGTAATATTATTAGATTTTCCGGTGTAAACAGGAATTCTTGAAAACTTCAGGTTCTTATGGTTTTCATGAAATACTTCAATGGTGGTTGTTTCATCTTCGGTAACCGCCACCGAAAAAGGCGTCATTACATCTTTCGCTTTAACCGATTTGAATACCAGCAGGTTTTTGATTACTGTAGTTTCACTTTCTTCAAAAACGCCTTCCTCTTCCGCAGCATCGGTAATCGCGGCAAATTCTTCCTTGCTCATGGAATGTACATGGGCAGATTTTCCAATTAAACGTGTGGTAAGCATCATGAGCCATAAAATACCGGTATATCTAAGCGGGAAAAGCATAATTTTTAGAGCTCTTGCTGTAAAATTGCCCAGCGATTTCCAGTAAGTTGCGCCTATGGTCTTCGGAATAATTTCAGAAAGGATAAGAATGGCAATGGTCATAATTGCTGAAACCACACCAACAGCATTACCACCATCTCCAAAGGTTTTTTCGGCCTGTACCCCAACCAGTATTGCTCCAACTGTGTGGGCAACCGTATTAATGGTAAGAATAGCGATAAGAGGCTTATCTATATCCTGTTTATAATTTGATAATGTGAGGGCGTAGGATTTGCCCTCTTTAATTTTTATCTGGATATAGGATGGTGTAAAACTTAGCAGTGCAGCTTCCAAAATAGAACACATAAAGGAAAAGAAAATAGACAGAACTGCAAAAATGAGGAGTAATCCCATAGTGGATCTTATAATTTTAGCCACTAATTTAAGTATTTATCAATGCAATTGTTCCAAAGAAATAATAAAATAAAAGCTGCCACCCTTTAAAGGAATGGCAGCTATATAAATAACGTTGCAGTGGGGAAAAACTTTAACAGGAATAGATGCCGGGGAATCTACCTTCTTTAAAATTGAAAATATTTTATGCTGAAAGACTGGTATGGATTAGCTTATCCCATTTTTCAGCAACAAAAAGCCTGGTAGACATATCGGCGCCATCATTTCCATCTTCATCATAAAAAAGAATTTCAGTAGCTTTATTCTTTCCATGGTTTTCCAATAGTTCCAGACTTATCTGAATAATTCTTTCACGGCCTTTAGATCTGTCGGGATTGGGGACGGCCTTTTTAAGGATTTTGCTGTTACCAATCTTGTTAAGATCTATGATATTAAACTGCATATTATTGCCTGGCTCAATTACTACCAGTTTTTTGGTCTGGGCATCAAGTCCCAGGAGCAGTGAATTGGAAATTTCAGTATAATCGAATTTCAGGTTCTGCCCGGAACCTATTTCATTTAACTTTCTTAATTGTTTTCTTTCTTTGTGATTCTGCATCCAGATAGCGTACAGAATTGGGCCTACGAATAGCAGCAGCAATACGCTGCCTATTATTAATGATGGTGTGTCCATTTTTTAACTTTTTTAGAGTGAAATTTATTTGCAGGGCAGTGAAAACTGCAGCTTTGGATTTAAAAAGCTGATTCAGGTTTTCGGGTTGCCTGCAAGATTGCCATACGTCATTTTAAACGGGTTTAGTTCCCGTATTTCACCAAAAGAAATTGAATGGAAAAATTTGAAGTTCAAGAAGATTGCGGAAATTGAGCTGGTAAATCCAGGAATCAGCTTCGTTTGAAATTGCAGCGCTAAGTAAACTATAATGATATTCCTGAAGAAGGGATACTGCTCCCGTAGTAAATTCTTCAGTAAACTGAAAACCGCCTTCCCGTAAGTTTTCTGCAGGAAAAACAGCGCTACGGTTTTGATCGGCCTGTAAATAATCATAATTCCGGGAATTAAGATCTTCAGAAGCCGGCGGCAGGGTAATAGTAGCATGACTGAAATTGCTGTAAAGCAATATCAGCAAAAAGGGAAGCAGACTATTTAACCTGTTGAATTTCACGATACAAATGTACGCAGAAAGTGAATCCGTTGTTCAGGCGGAGTCTTAATTTTTCAATATAAAAAAAGCTGTTAACAGCAAGAATCTCATCATCCTGAAGTTTTCCCAGTTTGATGGTTCTGCCTGTTAACAGCCTTGATTTTTTAGTTTTTATTTCAGGAAATAAGTTTCACCGCATCTTTGGCAAAGTAAGTGGCGATCATATTGGCACCGGCGCGTTTAATGGCAGTTAATTGTTCCATCATTACGGCATCATGGTCCAGCCAGCCTTTTTCAGCAGCGGCTTTTATCATGGCATATTCCCCGCTAACCTGGTAAACGGCTATGGGAACATTTACGGCATTTTTTATATCACGAACAATATCAAGATAGCATAGTCCCGGTTTTACCATCACAATATCTGCACCTTCCTGGATGTCTATAAGGGTTTCCTTTACCGCTTCATCACGATTGGCGGGATCCATCTGGTAGGTTTTTTTATCCTTCGGAATATCCTGTGCATCCACGGGAGCGGAATCCAGTGCATCACGAAACGGACCGTAGAAGGCCGAAGCAAATTTCGCGCTGTAACTCATAATTCCGGTGTCATAGAAACCTTCATCTTCCAGTAAACTACGCATCTCGAAAATGCGACCATCCATCATATCGCTGGGCGCCACAAAATCGGCGCCGGCCTTGGCATGTGAAAGAGACATTTCAGCTAATACGGCGGCAGAATCATCATTTAGAATTTTCCCTTCAGAAACAATCCCGTCATGGCCGAAAGAGGAATAAGGATCCAGGGCAACATCGGTCATCACCAGCATTTCAGGAACGGCATTTTTTACAGTTTTCACTGCCCGTTGCATGAGGCCATCAGGATTTAAGGCTTCGGTGCCCGCATTATCTTTTAAGGTTTCAGGAACTTTTACAAAAAGAAGAACAGATTTTAGTCCCAGATTCCACAATTCTATCACCTCTTTTTCCAGCAAATCCAGGCTCAGCCTGTAATAATTCGGCATAGAGGCAATTTCTTCCTTCACATTTTTCCCTTCCACCACAAAAAGCGGAACAATAAAATCATTAGGGGTTATAGCGATTTCCCTTACCAGGCTTCTTATGGCTTCTCCGGTTCTTAGTCTTCGGTTTCGTATTAACATAGTTGTAAGTTATAAGCTTCAGGCTTTAAGTTTTTTGAATTTGTTTAAAAGCTGTGGGACATGTAATTCTAACTTCTAGCGTCTAACTTCTAAAGTCGATTTACACCCATTCCTTTGGTTCCATCAGCACTTTTACCAGTTTCTCCTCTTCGCTTCCCGGCTCCGGGTGATGATCGTAAATCCATTGTACGTGTGGCGGCAGGCTCATTAAAATACTTTCAATCCTTCCGTTGGTTTTTAATCCGAATAAAGTGCCCTTATCATGCACCAGGTTAAATTCCACATATCGTCCCCTGCGTATTTCCTGCCATTTTCGTTGTTCCTGGGAATATGATAAATCCTTTCGTTTTTCAACAATAGGCACATAAGCTTCAAGAAAGCTATTTCCAACTCCGGTCACAAAATTATACCAGTCTTCGATGCTCATTTCTTCGGAAGCTTTGCAGTAATCAAAGAATAGTCCGCCGATTCCACGGGCTTCATCACGATGGGAATTCCAAAAATATTCATCACATTTTTTCTTGTACTCCGGATAGAATTTAGGATTCGCTTTGTCACAGGCATTTTTACAAATCTGATGAAAATGCCCCGCATCTTCTTCAAAAAGATAATATGGAGTAAGATCCTGACCGCCACCAAACCACTGGTCTAGGGTATTTCCATCTTTATCGTACATTTCAAAATAGCGCCAGTTTGCGTGTACAGTGGGTACCATAGGATTTTTTGGATGCAGAACTAGGCTGAGCCCGCAGGCAAAAAAATCGACCTCTCCAACACTGAAATATTTTTGCATGGCGGGAGCAAGTGGCCCGTGAACTGCAGAAATATTTACGCCGCCTTTTTCAAAAACAGCGCCGTTTTCTATCACTCTTGTTTTTCCGCCACCACCTTCAGCACGTTTCCAAACGTCCTCCTGAAACCTAGTTTTTCCATCTATCTCCTGAATTTTTGAAGTAATAGAATCCTGCAGGTTTTCAATATAATTATAGAACTTTTCCTTCATTAAATTAAAGATTTAGCTTCGTTTATTTTCTGAATAAGGGAGAAAGAAAATATTTTGCTTTCCTGTTGGGAATACTCGTAGAGTACCAAGGCTTTTTGTGCAAGTGAACTTTCAAGTTCCACCGGTTCCACTTCACTTAATTTAAGAAAAAGATCTCCCAGTTTTTCAAAGTTTGAAGGGCTGAATTCCTTTTCTTTTAATATTTTAACCACTTCCTTTGGTGCCGATTTTTCTAATTTTTGCAGGTCAAGATCAAATTTTTCCTTCAGCCGGTTGTTTAATTTTTTCCGCTGCTCCTTTTCCCAAAAGTCAGGCACCATTTCCCATTCCAGCAAATCATCAAAAACCTCGTTACGTTTTTGTTCTTCTTCGTCTTTAAAGCCTTTCCGCAGCATATACTCTATTTATATTCTTTAACCGCATCTACAAATGCCCGGGCATTTTCCACAGGAATATCGGGTAAGATCCCGTGTCCCAGATTGGCGATATAAGCGTCCTTTCCAAATTCGTCAATCATCTGGTGCACCATTTTCTTTATTTGGGCAGGAGGGGAATACAACCTGGCCGGGTCAAAATTGCCCTGTAAAGTTATCCTTCCTCCGCTTAAATAACGGGCATTTCTGGCGGTGCAGGTCCAGTCTACACCCAATGCTGAAGCTCCGGATTCTGACATTTCCTTTAATGCAAACCAACAGCCTTTTCCGTAGGCAATCACCGGAACCTGGCCTTTAAGAGCGTCTATTATTTGCTGCATATAACGCCATGAAAAAGTTTGATAATCTGTAGGGGAAAGCATCCCGCCCCAGGAATCAAAAAGTTGAACGGCATCTACTCCGGCCGCAACTTTTGCTTTAAGATAAGCTATGGTGGTGTCAGTAATTTTCTGAAGCAGCGCGTGTGCCGCGGCAGGATTGCTGAAACAGAATTTCTTGGCCAGGTCAAAATTTTTGGAACCCTGTCCCTGCACGGTATAACACAAGATCGTCCAGGGAGAACCGGCAAAACCAATCAGCGGCACTTCATCATTAAGTTCCTGTTTGGTCATTTTTATTGCGTCAAAAACATACTGAAGCTCTTCATGGACATTTGGAACACGCACTTTTTGAACATCTTCCAGGGAGCGTACAGGATTTGGCAACCATGGGCCAACACCGGGTTTCATTTCCACCTCAATATTCATAGCCTGTGGAATCACCAGGATGTCACTAAACAAAATAGCAGCATCCGGGCTAATTTGCCTGATGGGCATTACGGTAATTTCAGTAGCGAGTTCAGGAGTGCGGCAGCGGGTGAAGAAATCATATTTCTCTTTTAACTTCATAAAATCAGGCAAATACCTGCCTGCCTGTCGCATCATCCAAACCGGTGGCCGTTCTACAGATTCGCCTTTTAATGCTTTGAGTAATAAGTCGTTTTTGATCATGTTTATATTTTTTCCCCGTTTTTAAGCTTTAATTTTCTTAGACCTGCATCCTGCAAGGTCTTTTTTGACCTTGTAGGTGTATCTTTCTTTCTCAATCTATTTTACTAATTCCGTTTTTCTACCTTATCGGCTTTTAAAATATTTCACCACCTGCACGATTACATTTTCAATACCTGGTGTTGTGGCAATAACTATATTTTCGGTATGTTTTTTTGCTTCTGAAGCAGTGGTTTCGCCAATGCAAAAAGCAACAGAATCCTTCAGTTTGATCTCCTTTATAAAACTTTTTACACCACTCGGACTAAAAAATAACACTCCGTCAAATTCCTGCTGAAATTGCTGAAAATTGAGACTGGTTTTATAAACTTCAATTTCTTTAAAAGCTATATTGTGCTCTTTTAAAACTGAAGGAATTTCATCTCTTCTTTTATTTCCGCAGAAAAAAGTGAAGTTTTCATCACTATATTTTTCAATGATAATATTTGCGAGATCCCGGCCATAATCTGAAGTTTCAGCAATATCAAAACCGCTGCTTTTTAAAAGGCCAGAAGTTTTTTCACCTACGCAGAAGCAATTTTGCACTGAAATATTCTTTTTTAAGATTGCATTCGCCGCATTTTTGCTGGTGATAATCGCATTTACAACGGATGGAACTTCAAAATCTGTAAAATCGATCTTAATAGCATCATACTCCACAAAACCAATCCCGCTGTTCAAAATAAGTTGTTTTTGGGATGGAGAGAGTACTTTTGTGGAAAGTATTGTTGGCATTTTTTACTTTTTCATCACCTTTTTAAACTCCAGCATCAGTTCCCGGCCGCCGTTGTTCAGGATCTCTTCAGCACATTTACTGCCAAATCCCTGAATTTCACTAATAGGAACTTCTTTTTCTACTTCGTATTTCCGGCTTCCGTCAAGGCTAAAAAGTGAGCCTTTAAAATGCACAATTTCATCCTCCACAGTAGCCAGCGCTCCAATGGGCGCAGTACAGCCACCTTCGAGTTTTTTAAGAAATTCCCTTTCTATATGAACGGCAATTTCTGTTTTTCTATGGTTTAGCGCATTTAAAGCATCCCTGCAAAAATCATTTTTTTCCATAGCAACCACCAACATGGCACCCTGCGCGGGAGCGGGTATCATCCAGTCCAGGTTGATGAAATTATCAGGCTTAAGATCAATTCTTTCCAGCCCGGCGGCGGCGAAAATTGCTCCATTCCAGTTATTGTCCTCAAGTTTCTTCATGCGCGTATTTACGTTCCCACGGAGGTCTACAACTTTATGTTTGGAATATTTATGGAGCCATTGTGCTTTACGGCGAAGACTTCCAGTAGCGATAGTGCCTTCAGATTTTAAAAAGTCCAGGCCTTTATGAACAAGAATATCTTTGAAATTTGCCCTTTTCATCACCGCGGCTTCCACTATGCCTTTAGGTAGTGCGGTAGGCACATCTTTCATCGAATGCACGGCAATATCTATTTCACCTTTAATCATGGCCACATCCAGGGTTTTGGTGAAAATCCCCGTAATGCCCATTTCATATAAAGGCTGATCCAGGTTGAGGTCCCCGGAAGCTTTTACCGGTACCAGTTCGCTCTCATGGCCAAGTTTCTCCAGGGCAGTTTGAACAGTTTTTGCCTGCCAAAGGGCAAGTTCACTATCCCTGGTGCCAATTTTTATAATTTTGTTCATTTTTGAAGCTCTTCAAGCTGAAATACGCGTTGGATAAGTTCAAGGCTCTCATCGGTAGTATTGGAATCTTCCTTTAAATGATTGGCAAAATGCTTCATTATCTTCTGAATAATGCGATTGCTAACAATTTCAGCTTGCTCGTTATTAAAGTCGGCTATTTTTTTACGCTGAAAGTCCAGTTCGGCATCTTTCATCGTTCTAAGTTTTTTCTTTAAGGCCTTAATGGTGGGGGCAAATTTTCGGGTTTCCAGCCATTTGTTGAAGTCGGTTTCAACTTCCCTGATTATTACTTCCGCCTGCGGAATAAACTGTTTCCTGCGCTCCAGAGTTTTATCTGTTATTTTTGATAACTGGTCCAAATGCACCAGTTTCACATTTTTAATTTCCTGAACATCTTCGGAAACATTCTTCGGAATCGATAAATCCAGTACTAACAGATCTTTTTTGCAGTAAATCAATTCCTTTGAAATTGTTGGATTTTGAGCACCTGTTGCCACAATTAGAATATCAGCTTTCCTGATTTCTGCCTGCAAATCGGCATAATCTTTTACCACAAGGTTAAACTTTCCGGCAATTTTTTCAGCTTTATCTTTTGTTCGGTTTATTAGGGTAATATGATCGTTTCGCGTGTGTTTTATCAGATTTTCACAAGTGTTCCTTCCAATTTTTCCTGTTCCGAAGAGAAGAATATTTTTTTCTGATACATTTTCAATGTTATTCAGGATATATTGAACCGAAGCGAAAGAGACCGAAGTTGCGCCGCTGGAAATCTCAGTTTCATTTTTTATACGCTTGCTAGCCTGAATTACGGCATTCACCAGCCTTTCCAGAAAAGCATTGGCCACGCCCACTTTCTTGGAACGGGTAAAAGCCAGTTTTAGCTGACTAATAATCTCGAAATCACCCAGGATCTGACTGTCAAGGCCTGTCCCCACGCGAAACATATGAGAGATTGCCTTCTTGTTTTTATGAACATAAGCCACCTTTTCGAATTCCTCTACTGTGCCGTGAGTGTGTTCGCAAAGCAATTTTATAAGTTGAAAAGGATGTTGTGCAAAACCGTAAATTTCAGTCCGGTTACAAGTAGAAGTCACGATGATTCCGTCTATGCCTTCATACCGGGCCTGCTCGAGCAGTCTCACCTTAGCTTCTTCATTCAGGCTGAAGTGCCCTCTAATCTCGGCATCGGCCTTTTTATAACTAAGGCCTATGGTGTAAAAATGTCTTCCTTTTGAAATATGATAATCTTCCATTTACCTATTTAGGGTATGAGCAGACAAAAATAGGACATAGAAAAAGGAAAAAGTAACGCTGCAGGTACTAAATATGTCGATTCGGGATAATTATTAAGATTTAAGATACCAAAACTGGAAATACCCTTACTTTTATAGTATATTGGAAGGATAGAATATTTGTTGTTTAATTTCATTTAAAATATATCTTTTAAAATCATGGAATCTGGAGAAAAAAATACCGCTGTAGGTTTAACAGAAGAGATAAAGGTGGAGGAGGGTTTTTTTGTACTGAAATTTCAGAACGATACTAAAGAGACCCAACAGTTTGTTCGTGAAATAGATAGCAGTTTCATTCAGTTTCATTTCAGTATTAAAGGACATGGAAAATTTATGTTCAATAACAGCAATTATGAACTGCCCCTGGTAGAAGAAAATTCGCTTCTGCTCTACAATCCACAACGCAACCTGCCTTTAAATTTGTCCCTTGCTGCCGATTCCTGGCTGATCTCCCTGGTGATTTCGATTAAAAAATTTCATTCATTGTTTTCTCAGGAAGCAGATTATATTACTTTTTTAAGCGCTGAAAACCGCGATAAGAAATATTATAAAGATTTGCCCGTATCGCCTTCTATGGCAATTGTGCTGAATCAATTGATGAACTTCAACTTAACGCCCAGCATTAAAAATTTGTATTTTAAAGGTAAAGCTTTTGAATTGCTGAGTCTTTACTTCAACAGGACTGAAGATCCCGATGTGGAGCAATGTCCGTTTTTAAGCGACGAAGAAAATATCCTCAAAATTAGAAAAGCCAAGGATATTGTGATTTCCCGAATGGCAGAACCGCCTTCTTTACAGGATCTTGCAGATGAAATTAACCTGAGCCTGAAGAAATTAAAAGAAGGCTTTAAGCAGATTTACGGGGATTCGGTTTACAGTTTCTTATTTGATTATAAAATGGAATTTGCCCGAAAATTGCTGGACAGCGGTGATTATAATGTAAATGAAGTAGGGCTGAAGGTGGGTTACAGCACCTCGAGCCATTTTATAGCAGCGTTCAAAAAAAAGTTTGGCACTACGCCAAAAAAATACATAATGTCACTACCTTCAGCTAATTAAAACAATTATTTTGAAAATTTTATATTCTTTATTTATTGCTGTTTTCCTTATTTCATTTTCCATTGTTGCACAGGAAAAACAGGTTTTGGTATTTTCAGAAACTCAGGGCTTCAGGCATTCCTCCATTCCTACCGGAATTAAAACTATTCAGGAACTGGGAGATGAAAACGGGTTTAAAGTTGATACTACAGAAAATTCGGCAACTTTTCTTAAGGATATTCAGAAGTACAACGTTATTATTTTCCTGAATACCACGGGAGATGTTTTTACTGAAAATGAGCAGGAAGCCTTTCAGAAATATATTGAAAGTGGCGGCAGTTTCTTCGGAATTCATGCAGCAACCGACACTGAATATGACTGGCAGTGGTATGGAGAACTGGCCGGAGCCTATTTTGTGAGCCATCCGCAAATTCAAAATGCAGAAATCCATGTGGAAATGCCCAGCCACCCCACAGTAGAACATTTACCGGAAGTATGGCAGCGGGAGGATGAGTGGTATAATTTTAAACAATTAAATCCTGAAAATGAAGTGTTGCTTTCTTTGGATGAAACTTCTTATAAGGGAGGCGAAAATGGGAATTTTCATCCTATCGCCTGGTTTAGGGAGCTGGATTCCGGAGGCAGGGTTATCTACACCGGTGGTGGACATACAAAAGAATCCTACGCCAATCCTGCATTCCGGCAACACCTGTTAAAGAGTATTTTGTTCGCTATGGGAAAATAGGTGCGGCTTCTATCCTGCAATAAAAAAGTATAATGATTATTCTTCATGCTCCTTAAATTATAGCTTTATTTTTGTAGTGAAAAAGAAAAATTATGAGTAAAGGTGTGCTCCTTGTTAATTTGGGTTCTCCCGATAGTACAAACCCTAAAGATGTAAAGAAATATCTTGGGGAATTCCTGATGGATGAAAGAGTGATAGACGTGCCGTACTGGGCCAGGACTATCTTAGTTAAAGGAATTGTCCTGAATACCCGCCCTAAAAAATCTGCGGAAGCTTACCAGCGAATCTGGTGGGACGAAGGTTCCCCCTTAATTGTTCTTTCTGAAAGGCTTCAGGAAAAAATTGATGATATTACTTCAGTGCCAATAGCCCTTGCCATGCGTTATGGGACACCTAATATTTTGTCCGGGCTTAAGGAATTGGATGAAAAAGGTGTAGATGAAGTGCTGCTTTTTCCACTTTATCCGCAATTTGCCATGGCAACTACAGAAACTATTCTGGTTTTAGCTGAAGAACTTCGGAAGGAGCATTTTCCAAATATGAAATTTACCACCGTTCCGCCTTTTTATAATCATCCCGATTATATTAGAACTTTGGCCAACAGCATTTCAGAAAAGCTGAAGGATGTAAATTTTCAGCATCTGTTGTTTTCGTATCATGGAGTGCCTGAAAGGCATATCCGCAAGAGCGATATTACCAATTCGCATTGTAAAATTGACGGTTCCTGTTGTAAGACAGCTTCTACGGCGCACCAGTTTTGCTACAGGCATCAATGTTTTGAAACCACCCGTCTTGTTGCAGAATATTTGGAATTAAAAGAAAATACTTATAGTGTTTCGTTCCAGTCCCGCCTGGGATTTGATCCGTGGCTACAACCTTATACAGACAGGACGATTGAACGCTTTGGGAAGCAGGGCATGAAAAACCTGGCGATAGTAACTCCCGCCTTTGTCTCTGACTGTCTGGAAACTTTAGAAGAAATAGCCATGGAGGGGAAAGAGATTTTTCATGAAGTAGGAGGAGAGGAGTTTACAGTTGTTCCCTGTTTAAATGATCGTAAAGATTGGGTAAATGTACTTTCCAGGTGGATTGATGAATGGGCTCATCAAAAGCCGGTGGAGGCTTAATGCCCGGCAAAAATTCAGCGGCACTTGGAAAGGAGCCAATCGGTAAATTACTGATTCGGCAGGCTGCACCGGCTTCGGTGGGAATCCTGGTAATGTCTCTCAATATTCTTATTGATACCATTTTTGTTGGAAACTGGATAGGCTCCACCGCTATTGCAGCAATAAATGTGGTTTTACCAATTGCTTTTTTTGTGGCAGCCGTTGGAATGGCCATAGGAGTGGGAGGCTCTTCCATTATTTCCCGGGCATTGGGCAGCAGCAACAGGCAAAAAGCTTTAAAAGCCTTCGGAAATCAGATAAGTCTTACCCTGTGCCTCACACTGGGCATGGCTGTACTGGGATTGCTCTACACCAATGAACTTATTCCTGCCTTTGGCGGGAAAGGAAATATTTTTGATCCTGCCAGGGTATATTATCGTATAGTTTTATGTGGTGTTCCTTTTCTGGCTTTATGCATGATGGGCAATAGTGTAATTAGGGCAGAAGGAAAACCCCGGTTCGCCATGTTTGCCATGATTATTCCTTCTGTAGGGAACTTAATTCTGGACTATGTTCTTATTAATCGTCTTGATTTGGGGATGATGGGAGCCGCCTGGGCTACCACTGCTTCTTATATTTGCTGCTTTTTTTACATTCTTTGGTTCTTCCTTTCCCGTAATTCCGAATTGAAGATCAGCTTTGCTGATTTTGGTTTTGATATGCCGGTTTTGAAGGAAATTTCTTCTTTGGGTTTTGTTACTCTGGCAAGGCAGGCATTAGTGAGCATTACTTATTTATTGATGAACAATATCCTGTTTGAACTTGGTGGTGAAAATTCTGTTACTGTTTACGCCATTGTGGGAAGGATGCTCATGTTTGCGCTTTTTCCTGTTTTGGGGATTACCCAGGGGTTTCTGCCAATTGCAGGATTCAATTACGGCGCACGAAAGTATATGAGAGTGAGAAAGAGCATTAATACAGCTATTCTGTATTCTGTTATTCTTGCAATATTTGTGTTTAGCGGAATCATGTTTTTTGCTGAAGAAATAGTCTATATTTTTACCGATAATAAAACTATTATTGCCGAAACCCCCAATGCCATGCGTATTGTTTTTGCGGCCACACCTATTGTTGCCCTTCAGCTTATAGGCGCGGCATATTTCCAGGCGGCGGGAAAAGCGATTCCTGCATTTCTGCTTACACTAACACGGCAGGGCTTCTTTTTTATTCCACTGGTATTTATCCTGCCGCAGATTTATGGTGAGACCGGAGTATGGCTTTCATTTCCCGTTGCCGATTTACTTTCAACAATTGTAACCGGCTATTTCCTAAACCGGGAAATCCGCAGGAATCTTAGGCCTTCCTAAAACAGGAACTGCGGTAAGGCTTTTATAATTATATTTGTAACAAAGCCGGGAAGATATGAATATGAACCAGTTGAAAATTGAGCTTCTTCAGGGTATCATTAACTGTAATAATGAAGAATTGCTGAAGGAAGTGGAGGGGATATTAAAATCTTTTCCTTCTGAAGTAAAGGAAGCTCCTCAATATTATTCTAAGGAAGAGGATATTTCGAATCTTACAGAAAACCAGATAATGATATTGGAAAAGCGTTATCAATCTTATCTTAAAGGTGGAAGTAAAGCCGAAACCTGGGAGAATGTAATAGCCGAAATCAGAAAAGAACATGGCTTTTGAAATCTTAGTTACTACTGAAGCTAAAGCTGATATTGTAGAAGGCGTTGAATGGTATGAAGCTAAGTCAGATGGTTTAGGTGAAAAATTTCTGAATGAAATAGAATTAAAATTAAAATATATTTCCCGTTTTCCTGAATATTTTCAGGTTAGAAGTACCGGCTTCCGCGAAGTCCAATTAAATAAATTTCCTTATGTTATTGTCTATAGCTTTAGGAAAAATGAAGTTGTTATTTTAGCGGTTTTCAGCACCCATCAGAATCCTTCCAAAAAAACTTAATTCGTGATAGAATATTATAATTACATAAAATCCCTGCACCTTATTTTTGTAATTACCTGGTTTGCCGGGCTCTTTTATATTCCAAGACTGTTTATTTATCATATAGAAGCTATGGACAAGCCCGAGCCGGAAAAATCCATACTTTCTAACCAGTTTAAAATAATGACAAAAAGGCTTTGGTATATTATCACCTGGCCTTCCGCAATTCTGGCAAGCCTGTTTGCTTTCTGGCTACTAATTCTCATGCCGGCATGGCTGGAGCAGGACTGGATGCTGGTAAAACTGGGTTTTGTGGCTTTACTTTATGCCTACCATTTTAAATCTCATCTTCTTTTTAAGGAACTTCAGAATGATGTGGTAAAGTGGACGTCTAACCAAATGCGGCTCTGGAACGAGGGATCTACTCTTATTCTTTTTGCCGTAATTTTCCTGGTGATCCTGCGCAATGCCGTAAACTGGATCTACGGGGTTATTGGTATATTCGTATTGGCAGGAATGTTGATGCTGGGCATCAAAATGTACAAAAGAATACGAACAAAGAATCCCAATGCCTAGGCTGGTGTGATAATTGATTCAATAGCAGGAAGAAATTTTTATGAGGCTTTTAAAACTTTCCTTACGTACACGTATTTTCATCGCCATGATATTGTTGGTTTTGGGGGCGTCTATTCTTATTGCTGGTGTCACAGTATATCAGTATAAACAGGAAGCCGAAAATTACCACCGTGAAAGGCTGGAGCGAAAGGAGCAGGCAATCAAGGAAAACATCAGGTTTGTGCTGGCCAGTACCACTTACCTCGTAAATACCGAGAATATCCCCTCTATTTTTAAGGAACGCCAGAAGATCTATGAAATGGCAACGGTGCATGAAATGCAGATTAATATTTATGATCTTAAAGGCCGGCTCCTGGTAAAATCTGAAGAATCTTTTTTTCGTGACACTATCAATACCCGGATTGATCCTGAAATTGTTAAAGAACTGGATGCTTCTTCAAAAAAAAGAGTCCTCAAAAAAACTGAAGTCAACGGGCAAAAGTACCAGTCGTCCTATAGTTATATTACCGATCATAAATTTAAACCGCTGGCCATACTTTATTTGCCCTACCTGCAGGATGATAGTGTGCTAAACCGGGACCTTCACAACTTCCTGATGCGCATGGGGGAAATTTATCTTTTTATGCTCCTCCTGGCTATTATCATGTCCTATTTTCTCTCCAGTTATATCACCAAATCTTTAAAAATTATTTCTGAAAAAATCAACCAGACTCGCCTGGATAAGCGAAACCAGAAAATTGAGCTCAGTAATGCCACCGAAGAAATTTATGCCCTGGTTTCAGCTTATAACAGTATGATTGACGAGCTGGAAGAAAGTGCGGTGAAATTAGCTACGGGAGAACGGGAACAGGCATGGCGGGAAATGGCAAAACAGGTGGCCCATGAGATTAAAAATCCGCTAACGCCAATGAGGCTGAGTGTGCAAAGTTTTGACAGGCAATTTAACAAAAATGATCCCGAAATTGAGCAGAAAGTAAAGGAATACAGTGATACGCTTATTAACCAAATAGATACAATGAGTTCTATTGCTTCCGCTTTCTCAAATTTTGCAAAAATGCCGGCGCAGCAAAATGAAACCCTTAATGTGCCTAAAATTGTAAAACTGGCACTTGATATTTTCAATGAAAATTATATAATTTTCACTTCAGAAAAAGAAGAAATATTAGCCAAATTTGATCGTACACAGCTTATAAGGGTGGTGACCAATCTGGTTAAAAATGCCGTGCAGGCGCTTCAGGGAAAGGAAAATCCAAAGATTGTGGTAAGCGTGGAAGAAGAGGAAGAAGAAGTTTGCGTAACTATATGTGATAACGGTTCAGGGATTTCCGAAGAAAATAAAGGAAAGATTTTTGAGCCCAAATTCACTACCAAATCCAGCGGGATGGGGCTTGGACTTGCCATGGTGAAAAATATTGTGGAGACTTATAACGGGAGCATCAGTTTTGTTTCTAATCCCGATAAAGGCACTATCTTTAAGGTGAGGTTTCCTAAATAGACAATCAGCAACAAAAAATTAATTATGGATTATAACAATATCATCGTAGAAATTGGCGAAGGGATTCTGCAAATTACCATTGACAGGCCTTCCAAACTCAACGCATTAAATAAAGAAACCATTGCAGAATTGCACGAAGCTTTTGCCGATGCAAAGGAAGATGAAGAAGCAAAAGTAGTGATTTTAACAGGAAGTGGCGAAAAAGCTTTTGTAGCGGGAGCTGATATTAGTGAATTCTCCGATTATTCTCCGGAAGAAGGAAAACAACTTGCCGCTGAAGGTCAGCAGAAATTATTTGATTATGTGGCCAATTTTCCCAAGCCCGTCATTGCGGCCATTAACGGTTTTGCCCTTGGCGGCGGGCTGGAATTGGCTTTGGCGGCACATTTTAGGATTGCCAGCGATAATGCAAAAATGGGCCTTCCCGAAGTTTCTCTCGGTGTAATTCCCGGTTATGGTGGCACACAGCGCCTGCCGCAAATTGTGGGGAAAGGCCGTGCGATGGAAATGATTATGACGGCGGGGATGATAGATGCCAACCAGGCGCTTCAGTATAACCTGGTGAACCATGTAACAGAACAGCCAGAATTGCTGAATTTTGCTGAAAACCTTGCTGAAAAAATTATGAAAAATTCCCTTGTCGCCATCAGTTCTGCTATTAAGGCGATAAATGCCAATTTTGAAGCCGGGGTAAATGGTTTTGAAACTGAAATTGAAGAATTTGGACGGTGCTTTGGCACTGAAGATTTCGAAGAAGGAACTTCTGCCTTTTTGAAAAAAAGAAAAGCAGACTTCCCCGGAAAATAAACTTCCGTTTACATTTATTACTTCTGAAGTAGAATAATAGAATAAGGAATATATCCATATTAACGGAAATATTCCTTATTTTTGTTTTATGTCAGAAGGAGAATTTATTAAAGGAAGAGGAGCTCAGGTTAATGTAGCAAACAGATTTCATGAACACAGTCATGAAACAAGGGACGATTTTCTCAATTATTGTGCTGCTGAAGGAGATGAGGCCCATAATTCAAAAACCACACTGATTGATACTTTTCCGAAGACCATTATTAATAAGGTAAACAGTCCCGATGTGGGAATGGGCTATTCTTTAAATCCTTACCAGGGATGTGAACACGGCTGTATTTATTGTTATGCCCGCAATTCGCATGAATACTGGGGTTTTAGTGCAGGCCTGGATTTTGAACAGAAAATCCTTGTAAAACGCAATGCGGTGGAGCTTCTGGAAAAGAAGATTAGCAGTAAAAGGTGGGAAGCTGAAACCATTGTACTTTCCGGGAATACGGATTGTTACCAACCAATAGAAAAGAAGCTTAAAATCACCAGAAACCTGCTTCAGACTTTTCTAAAATATCGCCACCCGGTGGGAATAATTACCAAAAATGCCCTCATACAGCGGGACATCGATATTTTGAAAGAACTCGCTGCAGATAACCTGGTGCACATAAACCTTTCCATCACCTCTTTACATGAAGAGACGCGCAGGATCCTGGAACCCCGTACGGCAAGTATCAAAAAAAGGCTGGAGACGGTAGAAAAACTTTCCGAAGAAAACATTCCTGTAAGCGTGATGATGGCGCCTATTATTCCGGCTATAAACAGTCATGAAATTATGCCATTGGTAAAGGAAATTTCAGAAAGAGGAGCGAAAAGTGTGGGTTATACGATTGTGAAGCTGAATGGTGCGATTGGTCAGATTTTTACCGATTGGATTAAGAAAACTATGCCGGACAGGGCAGATAAAGTTTTGCATCAAATTGAGAATATTCATGGCGGCAGTTTGAACGACAGCCGATTTGGTACCAGGATGAAAGGTGAGGGAAAATTCGCCGAGCAGGTGGAGCAGCAGTTTAAAATCGCTCGCAAGAAATATTTGAGCGGTCGCGATCGCCAGCCGCTTAATCATGATTTGCATGAGCAGTTCAAGGATGGGCAATTGAAATTGTTTTAAAATTCTGTATTTCTGTTGCGTTTACTTATAATCATGGGTATGATCTTTAAATAATTCTGTAACTTCAGGTAAAACAAGATATAAAGTTATGCCAGAACTACCCGAAGTCGCTTACCAGAAGAAATATGTAGATGCCACTGCGCTGCACAAGAAAATTGTAAAGGTGGAAACCGGAGCTGCAAAGCTATTTCAGTCGGCGCAAAAAGATTTTGAAAAGGCACTAAAGAACAGCAGTTTTGAAGAAACCACTCAGCTGGGAAAATATTTATTTCTGAAGATAAGTTCCGGGCAACAACTGGTTTTTCATTTTGGAATGACCGGGAAGATGGAATATTATCAGCATGATGAGGTTCCAAAGCACGCGCAGTTAACTACAGTTTTTGAAGATGATTCGAGGCTGTCATTTGTTTGTCCGCGAAAATTCGGAAAAATCTATATGGCGGAAGGAGTGGAAGATTTTCAGAAGAAACATTCGCTGGGAAATCATGCGCTTGATGTTAAGGAAAATAAGTTTCTGGAACTGCTTCAGAATAAAAAGGGCAACATAAAAGCAGCTTTAACAGACCAACATGTAATTGCCGGAATTGGAAATTTGTATGCCGATGAGATGCTGTACCAATGCGGAATTCATCCAAAATCCAAAACCGAAAATCTTTCAGAAAAAGAAAAGAAATGCCTTTTTATGGAAATGGGAAAAATTTTAAACCGGGTGATAAAAACCAAAACGGAAGGTTCCAAGTTACCAGACAACTACCTCTCCAGGCACAGGAAAGAAGGAAAAGATTGTCCTAATGGCAAAGGCAGGGTGGAAATGATAAAAGTTTCCGGCAGGAGCACTTATTTCTGCCCCGATTGTCAAAAGGAAAAGTGAATAATGGCTACTTGAAAGTATGTAAATAGCAAGGATGTTATATGGATTGCTAAACGTTCCCCTCCTTTTTTCAAGGAGGGGTGGCCGTAGGCCGGGGTGGTTGTCTCCGCTCGATATGACACCCAGGTAATAGTTATAAAAGAAAGTGATGAAGGTATTTATTGGATGTTCAGGCTGGAATTACAAAGAATGGCGCGGGAAATTTTATCCTGAAAAGCTGGCGCAAAAGAACTGGCTGGAATTTTATGCGGAAAAGTTCAATACAGCGGAAGTGAACAATACCTTTTACAGGTTTCCGAAGTATACAACACTTGAAAAATGGAAGAAAACTGCT
The DNA here is from genome assembly GCF_031846585.1 of Autumnicola musiva. Classification (NCBI taxonomy): domain Bacteria; kingdom Pseudomonadati; phylum Bacteroidota; class Flavobacteriia; order Flavobacteriales; family Flavobacteriaceae; genus Autumnicola; species Autumnicola musiva. The sequence continues at coordinate 392,738 of NZ_JAVRHK010000001.1, read as the reverse complement.
CCAAAGAGTTTTAACTTCACCTTGAAGGGCAGCCGTTATATCACGCAAATGAAGAAATTGAAGGATGTGGAAGAACCCGTAAAGAATTTTGAAGAGGTGGCTGATGTTATGAAGACTAAGCTCAGCTGTCTCCTTTGGCAATTGCCACCAAACCTGCACCGCAACGATGAAAAACTTATTAAGTTTTGTAAAACCCTCAAAACCTCAAATAAGAATGTAATCGAATTTCGGCATGAATCCTGGTTTGATGAAGAAGTTTATGAAATTCTAAGAAAAAACAGCGTAAGTTTTTGCTCAATTTCAGCTTCCGGTTTTCCAGGAGACATGATTGTTACCCGCAAAAAGGCTGCTTATGTACGTTTTCATGGAATGGGCAAGGATTGGTATCATTACCATTATTCAAAGTCAGAATTAAAAGAATGGTATAAAAAGATTAAAGATTGTGGGGCGCGGGAAGTGTATGTTTATTTTAATAATGATGTTGCTGCCAACGCGCCGAAAAATGCCCTGGAGTTAAGGGAAATGTTTGGTTGAAGCATAAAACTTCAGGCCTCACCATGCCATTCTTTATAAAATTGATCCAGGTAAAGTTCCATAAATTCATGGCGTTTATTAGCGATTTTCTTCGCGGTTTCAGTATTCATCCTGTCTTTCAGCAATAACAGTTTTTCATAAAAATGATTGATGGTTGGAGCGTTGGAAGCTTTGTACTCCTCTTTAGTCATGTTGAGGTTTGGCTTAATTTCAGGATCATATAAACCGCGGCCTTTATAGCCGCCGTAATTAAAAGTCCTTGCTATACCAATTGCTCCCAGTGCATCCAAACGATCGGCATCCTGGACAATATCCAGCTCTATTGAGCTAAATTGCCTGTTCACGTTTCCGCCTTTAAAAGAGATATTTTCGATAATTTTTATCACGTGATTTATCACTTCAGCAGAAACCTGTTGAGATTGTAGAAAATCTTTGGCAAGTTTCGGGCCCACGGTTTCATCACCATTATGAAATTTCGAGTCGGCTATATCATGTAACAAAGCACCCAAAGCCACTACATAATTATCGGCATTTTCGCCTTTTGCAATCATGTTGGCATTGTTATAAACTCTTTGAATATGGAACCAGTCATGTCCACCTTCAGCATTTTTCAGGGTCTCTTTTACAAAAGCAATAGTGTTTTGGGTGATTTCAAGTTGTTGTAAAGTCATTGGCTAATATTCAAAACCTCACAGGTTTTTGAAATCTGTGAGGTTTATTTTTATTTTATAGAAGTTATTCAATATCCTTAATAATGGTTCTTTCGGTTAAGGCAATAAGGCTTTCCGGATCACTGGAATTAACAGGAATGGGCTCATGAACCTTGAGTTTAAAATGTATACCAAGATCTAAAGGAAACATTCCGTACCGGAACAATTTCCAGGAGTTATTGATGGTGAGTGGTACAATCACTGCATCGGGCATTTGCCTGATAAGAATTTGCAGCCCTCGTACGGCAAATTTTTTAGGTTTTCCTGTACGGCTCCTGGTGCCTTCCGGAAAGATGACTGCAGAACGGTTAGTTTCTTTAAGGTATTTGGCAAATTCGGCCATTTTCACCAGGGATTCCCGTGGATTTTTACGATCTATAAGTACAGAGCCACCGTGCCTGAGATTAAAAGATACGCCGGGAATTCCTTTACCTAATTCTTTTTTACTTACAAATTTTGGGTGATGTTTTTTTAAGTACCAGGTTATTAGCGGGATATCATATAGGCTCTGGTGGTTTGAAACAAAAATGCAGGGTTTGTCTTCAGGAATATTGTGCGTATTTTCAAAGCTAAAGCGGGAACCAAGAATGTCCAGGCAGCGCATTAGCACCAGGGTAAAATAATCAACGCTTTTCTTATGGGCTTTATACCCGCCGAGCTTAAGCGAAATCCATTGGATCACATGAAAAATAACCAATGTGAGAAAAAAGAAGAGATAACTTATTACCGAAAGCGGGTAGGAAAGTATGTTTTTCATCTTAAAATTTAAAAGCACAAAAATATGCTTTTAATACTACATAGTGCAAGTGCATATTCCGTCTTCTGCTTCTATGCATAATTTGTGCTTAAAACATTACTTTTTCAGGTGGTGGGGGATATTAAAATCTGCTATAATTTATTCTTATAAAAATGTAAAAGTGCAAAAAGATTTGAGTCCGAAAGATAAAAAGCCGCTCAGATTTAATTCTGAACGGCTTTTAATACTTTTTACTAAAAATCTTAGCAGAATTCGTTATAAGCTCCTGCAAGATTTTCTGCGATCATTTCTGCAGGACGGCCTTCTATGTGATGGCGTTCCAGCATATGGACAAGTTCTCCATCTTTAAATAAAGCCATAGAAGGAGATGATGGAGGGAAAGGTACCATATAACCACGGGCCTTATCTGTAGCTTCTTTATCTACACCTGCAAAAACGGTGAATAGATTATCTGGTTTCTTTGCGTTCTGTAAAGAAATTCTGGCTCCTGGACGGGCATTAGCAGCGGCACAACCACAAACTGAATTCACCACTACCAACGTAGTTCCTTCTTTCTTCATTGCGTCATCAACCTCTTCTACAGTGTGTAATTCTTCAAAACCGATATTGGTTAAATCTTCACGCATCGGTTTTACTAAATCTGCTGGATACATATATTGAATTTTTTATTATACTTAATTGAAAGACAAAGATACAAATTCTCTTTACGAATGCACATCTCAAATTCCTATAAGTGAATAGGTTGAATTTATAAGCTCTCGGTCCATTTGAAAGATTTGCCTGCTCCAGTCTTTCTTTAAAATGTTATCTTTGCTGTTAAAGAAAATGCCTCATGATTAAATGGTTGCTGGCCATACTGGGCCTGATGTACTTTAGGATTCCCGGAGCTATTGCCGGTTTTTTAATAGGAACTTTATTTGATAATTATACCCGCTCATCGGGCGGCCTGTTAAGTGGCCTCTTTGGTGAGCAACAAAAACAAACAGTTTCCCCGGGAGATTTCGAACTTAATCTACTTTCCCTCTGTGCCCTTGTAATAAAGGCAGACGGGCAGGTTTCGCAGCGGGAACTGGATTACGTTCGTTCCTATTTTATAAGTGCTTATGGAAAGGAGAGGGCAAACGCCACTTTTCGGACGTTTAATGATGTGATTAAAAACCGCGAACTTTCTGCTTACCGCATTGCGCAATACCTTTCACATCGAACCAAATATCCCACCAGGTTGCAAATTACTCATTTTCTATTTGGAATTGCCCAGGCCGATGGTACTGTAAGCCCTGCCGAGGCCAAAATTATCCAGGAGATTGCCGGCTATCTCAGGATTTCTTCCATGGATTTCGAAAGCATTAAAGCAATGTTCTTTAAAAAATCTGCCGAAAGCGCTTATAAAATTCTTGAAATTGAGAAAAGTGCGAGTGATGCTGAAGTAAAGAAGGCTTTCAGGACCATGGCTAAAAAATATCATCCCGATAAGCTTGGCCACATGGACGAAGCTTATCGTAAAGGTGCCGAAGAAAAATTCAGAAAAGTACAGGAAGCTTATGAACAGATTCAAAAAGAACGCGGAATGTAAAAGGATGCTGTAATATTAAAAAAGTATCCCGCCTTCCAAATTTGAAAGTGGTATCGCTCGGAACTAAAAACCACACTAATCACTAAAAAAGTTTAAGATCTAATTTTGAAATTATACCCCTATATTACAGCGAGGTGTGGATTTATAAGATACTCAGTAATTGTTTTGAGGTGTAATATTCAAAAATCCGCTTTTTAACGGCAAATTGCCTATCTAAAATAACTGTTGCCGGTAGGGAAAAAGGTACGCCATTGCGAGAAGCCAATAAAAGTGGCAGTTGGTGAACTCCATTTCGCTGAATAAGTGACTGTTTATTTATAAATTCAATGTTATCAAAACTTATAGTATCGGTAGTTTCGACATCCATTTCTACAGCGTAATAATCTGAATTTATTTTCTTTATTACTTCTTTATTAGTGAATACTTCCCGTTCAATCTTTTTACAATAGGCACACCATTCGGCATGAAAAAAAATAAAAACCGGCTTTGGCTCGTTTTGTAATGCCTGTTCCAGTTTAGGCCAGGTTTTCCAATTTATTTCATCGCTGTTTTGTGCGTTTGAAATGGAAAATACCAAGGTAAAAATGAAGAAATAATTACACTGTTTTTTCATAAAATTCATCTTCAAAAGTCCCCAAATTTTAATCCTACAAATACAGTTCTTGGCCTGTTGGGACCATAAATATAATCTGAGTCCCTGAATGGGCCACGGTCAAAATCATCCTGATAGCTATCAAATAAATTTTGTACACCACCGCTAATTTCCATGTGAAAATTCTCAATTGGGTCAAAATGATAGGTGATTTTTGTGGTCATATCAAGAAAGGCTTCCGTATCAACGAGGTCTATAAACCCTGATTCACTGATAACTCTAGGAGCGATCATTGTGCCTGTATAACTACCTGTAACATCCAAATTTAAAGCATCATTTATGGACCAGTCGGAATTTAAAAAGCCGTAGACATTGGGCGAACGTAGAAATTCGTCCAGTATTACGTCTTCTTCACCGGGAACATTGCCATCGGCTTCAAACAGCACCTGATCTTCTTTGTAAATTGATTGCTGAATTGTTGCACCGGCCTGAAACATTAATGCCGTACTTGGCGATACGCCAAATTCTAAATTTGTTCCGGCAACATAGGCACCGGAACCGTTTCGAGATTCTTCTAAAATTGAGCCATTAGGAAGCGAAGTTCCAGTACTCACTATGGTAAATGGATTTTTAAGGGAAGTATAAAAACCTTCTACCAAGAAACTGGTTTGAACCTTATTATAATCTTTAGTAAAATTAAGCGAAGCGGTATAAGCATTTGAAAATTCATTTTCCAGGTCTTCAGAAAGAATTACAAATTGCTGTTCCCCGCCTACAGATGAAATATGTAGGTCTTCATTAAAAGCCTGGGGCGCACGAAAACCACGGGCATATCCACCCCTAAATTGCAAATCATCTGTTATATCATATAAAATAGTTATACGTGGGCTCAATACCGTTTCATCAATTTGTGAGGAACGTTCTATGTCTTGTATGCTGTAAAAGCCATCGACTTTTACATGATCTAAGCGTGCCCCAACGAGCGCCGTAAAATTGTTAATGGGTTTCCACTCGTATTGTCCATACAGGCCAATACTATTTACTTCCTGATCTACAATGCGGTTGTACCCGGCAGTCGCATCATTTGTTTTATTAAGTTGATATTCAACTCCGGTAGTAAAAACATCATTATTGTTAAAGTTATGACTATATTTTGTTCCTGAAACAACGGCGAGATCTGTAGTGTTGCCAAAAGCACTGTTGGCTGCAATAGAATCGGCTTGCGTACGGCCACCACTCAAACCACCATAATAACTATCCCTATTGGTGTGTTGTACAGAAATATAGGCAGAGCCAGTATTTTTGCGTTCATCATCCCATAGTTCGTAATCCAACCCGGTAAAGATGGTATTGTGATCCAGTTCTTCAGTAATATCTGTGAATTGTGGTGCCAAATCAATACGCTCCCCGCCACGTCTATACTCTCTAATTCCAGTAAAATCGAAACTAATACGGCTGTTATCACTGGGTCTTAGAAAAACTTTTGTGCCAAGCGAGTTGTTGGTGAGCTTTGTAATTTCACTAAAACCATCACCATTGGCATCATAGGTATCTCGATCCCGAAATATTCCATATACGGTAACACCGCTGGCTAGATCTTCACTTACCACTGATGCATTGAGGTTCACATTTCTATCGGTCGTTGTTCCATCTATAAGAGCGAAGTTGGAACTTACTTCCCAGCTGTCGTTTATAGGTTCTTTGGTAATAACATTAACCGTACCTGCAATTGCATTAGAACCAAATAGTGCAGAGCCGCCACTGCGTACTACTTCAACACGTTCTATAGTGCTAATAGGTATTTGCTCCAGACCGTAAACTCCGTTTAGCGCACTAAAAACAGGACGGCTGTTTAATAATATCTGCGTATATTCCCCACCTAAACCATTAAGTCGAACCTGAGTAAAACCGCAGTTTTGGCAGTTTGTTTCTACCCGTACCCCGGGCTGGTAATTTAATCCGTCGGCAAGGGAGATAGACTGCGTTGCCTCAAACAATTTAGGGCTAAGTACATTAACAATTACGGGAGCATTCTTTTTGCTAATACGGTTTCGTGTGGCACTTACCACCACTTGATCTAAGCCTAGTGCATCTTCAGCTAAAGTAAAATTTATCGTCTGCTTTCTGTTTGCTATAACCTCAATTTTTTTATTTTGGGACCTATAGCCCTGGGCCTGGGCTACAAGGGTAATTGTACCTTCAGGAATTTCTAATTGATAGTTACCATTAATATCTGCATCAGTACCAATAGATCCATTTTTAATATAGATACTTGCAAAAGGCAGAACTTTACCATTTGACGTAACTGTACCCGAAACAGTCCCCTGGCGCTCCTGTGCGCTGGAAATAGAAGTAACTAAAATTAAAAGGTAAAATAGTTTTTTCATAGAGTTCAAATTCTAATTTCTTCTGAAAAGAATTTAGGTAAATATATTTAAAAATTTAGATATGGCTAAAAATAGGTTTTTTAATTTTTAAAATGTATTTTTAGATCTCTAAAATAAAAGAATGTTCAGCCTTTCAGAAGAAAACTATTTAAAAGCCATATTCCACCTGGAGCATAATTATCAGGGTGGAGTAAGCACAAATGCCCTTGCGGAAGAAATGGAAACCAAAGCCTCCTCGGTTACCGATATGGTGAAGAAGCTTTCAGAAAAAAACCTGGTAAATTACAAAAAATATCAGGGAGTAAAGCTTAGTGCAACCGGCAAGAGAACTGCGGTTGAGGTAATTCGAAAACACCGCCTGTGGGAATATTTTCTGGTGGAAAAACTTAATTTTAACTGGGATGAAGTGCACGAGGTGGCCGAAGAACTGGAACATATAAAATCTGAAAAATTAATTACTGAACTTGATCGATTTCTGGAATATCCCCGGCGCGACCCGCATGGTGATCCTATTCCCGATGCACAAGGCAATTTTAATGTTTCTAACAGGATGCTGCTGGCAGAACTTGAAAAAGGTAAAAGCGGAATTTGCATTGGGGTAAAAGATTCTTCTCCGGATTTTTTACGGTATCTCGATAAAAATAAAATTGTTTTGGGAAAAGAAATGCAGGTGATAGAAAAAGAATCTTTTGATAATAGTATGCTAATAAATATTAATGAACAACAACTGCGAATTTCACAGGCGGTAGCCATGAACTTATATATAAAGACACTATAACAAAATGGAAAATATAATTACTTTTTTTGAGAGACTGGATCCCGTACTGGCCGCTCTTTTAGCTACTCTTTTTACATGGGGGCTGACTGCTTTGGGAGCCTCCCTGGTATTCTTTTTTAAAAAGATGAACCGGAAGATTTTTGACGGAATGCTGGGATTTACAGGAGGCGTAATGGTGGCGGCAAGTTTCTGGAGCCTGCTTGCTCCTGGAATAGCAATGAGTCCCGGTGAAGGTTTTGTAAAGGTAATCCCTGCGGTGGTAGGTTTTGGGTCGGGAGCATTGTTCATATTTGGATTGGACAAGATTTTGCCACATTTGCACGTCAATTTTCAGATGAGTGAAAAAGAAGGAGTAAAAACCCAGTGGCATAAATCTGTATTATTGACTCTTGCCATCACGTTGCATAACATTCCTGAAGGTTTGGCCATAGGTGTACTTTTTGGTGGTGTTGCGGCAGGTATTGAAGGTGCAAGCATTGGTGGTGCGGTGGCATTGGCCATTGGGATAGGACTACAAAACTTTCCTGAAGGTTTTGCTGTTGCCATGCCTTTAAGAGGGCAGGGACTAAGCAGGTGGAAAAGCTTCCATTTTGGACAGCTTTCTGCAATTGTAGAGCCTGTTGCCGCTGTTTTGGGTGCCTGGGCGGTTATGGCTTTTCAGCCAGTTTTGCCTTATGCCTTATGTTTTGCAGCGGGGGCGATGATGTTTGTTGTAGTGGAAGAAGTAGTGCCCGAATCGCAGCAGGAAAATTTCACCGATATTTCCACCCTTGGCTTTATTGGCGGATTTATGATAATGATGACGCTCGATGTTGGCCTAGGATAATTTTGTTTTGATTATTCATATTTTATAAAAAAATAAACCCTCTCATCCTGAAACCGTCTGTTGAAAAACAGGACTCATTTTAAGCATCTAAAAAGATCTTTTATGCTCTTTAAAATATCCAGTTTTTGTAACAGCTAAGGCTTTTTATCGTCTTTTTCAAAAAGTTACAAATGAGAAATTTGTTGATGGGATTTATGTTATTTGGTTTCAGCTTACTGAATACACAACAGAAAAAATCGGAATATTCCCCTATTGAGGAGACCATATGTCCGGGAGAAATTTTCAGTTTTAGAGGAAGTAGCGTGAAATTTAAAAAAGTAATTTCAGATTCTCGCTGTCCTAAACAGGTTAGCTGTATATGGGCTGGAGAAGTAAAGTTATTGCTGGAATTTTTTGAAGATGGTACATCTTTGGGAGAGCACGTAGTCTCCGGAATAAATATTCCTTTTAATGATTTCTTCGGAAAAGATAATGTCCTTTCAAGTTTAAAGGTATATCCCTATCCTGAAATAAATGATACTATAGAGCCTTCAGAATACAGCCTTCAGCTAAAAATTAGCGAAAATAGGCCAGATTAGTGGCAACCGCAATCTGAGACTCCGCAGGACTTTCCTTTGTTGTTATTTCCTTTAGAAGGAGTAAGAAAGGCTGGTTTCCAGATGAATTTGGTGATAAGATATCCCAGCGCAATTGTAAAGGTTATAAAAACTAAAATGTGTTGTAGTAATTCCATATTGTTTAAGTCGGTTTAATACGTCTTCCTTACATTATTTCAGGAGCTGAAATGCCAGTAAAGCTACAAAATAGGCAAAAACGCTCATAATTATTAACTGGAGCATTGGCCATTTCCATGTATTGGTTTCTCGTTTTACAATAGCAAGTGTACTCATACACTGCATCGCAAAGGCATAAAATAGCAGCAGGCTAATTCCGCTGGCCAGGGTAAATAACGGCCCGCCCAAAATCGGGTTTACTTCCGCGGCCATCCTGTTTTTTATGGTTTCTTCCTCATCACTTCCCACACTGTAGATAGTGGCAAGTGTGCCTACAAAGACCTCCCTTGCGGCAAAAGAACTTATAATGGCGATCCCAATTTTCCAGTCATAGCCCAGAGGGGCCACCACAGGTTCTATACCCCTTCCCATAATGCCTATATAGGAATGTTTCAACTTAAAGGAAGCCACATCTTCCTCAAATTTCTCTGCAGGAACATCAGTTTCAGAATTATAGCCGGAAGCAACAATTTCCTGAGCATTGCTAAAATTTTCTCCGGGGCCGTAGCTGGCCAACACCCATAAAATAATGGAAATTGCCAAAATGATTTTACCGGCACCTAAAACGAAAGATTTAGTTTTTTCAACTACATTAATACCAATGTTCTTTAGCATTGGTACTTTGTAATTGGGCATTTCAATTACAAAATATGTTCTTGTTTTTATTTTCAGAATTCCATGGAGGATCCAGGCAGAAAGGATTGCGGTTCCAAATCCAATGAGGTAGAGCATCATTAAGGTTAACCCCTGGTAATTAAAGCCCATAAAAGTGCCTTCGGGAATTACCAGAGCAATAATGATTAAATAAACCGGTAGCCTTGCCGAACAGGTGGTAAAAGGTACTACAAGGATAGTGATAAGACGTTCTTTCCAGTTTTCAATATTTCTGGTGGCCATTACAGCAGGTATAGCACAGGCGGTACCGGAAACCAAGGGAACAACACTCTTACCGCTAAGCCCAAACCTGCGCATGAGCCTGTCCATAAGAAAAACAACCCTGCTCATATAACCTGTTTCTTCCAGAATTGAAATAAACAGGAATAGAAAGGCAATTTGAGGAATAAAAATGACTATACCGCCAAGGCCGGGAATAATACCTTCTGTCACAAGATCGGTAAAAACACCGGGGGGCATTACGTTATTGGCAAATTCACTAAGTTTTGCAAAACCGGCATCTATAAGGTCCATAGGATAACTGGACCAGTTGTAGATAGCCTGAAAAATAAGCAGCAGAATTCCGAAAAATACCACATAGCCCCAAACCTGGTGGGTGAGGATACGGTCCAGTCTCGTCCTTAAATCTTTGGCGGCATTTATATCTACCGTCATGGCCTCTTTAAGGGTTCCGTTTATAAACTGGTAGCGTAGTATGGTTTCCTTTTGCTGAAGCCTTTTTAAATCGCTTGCCGATTTTGTAGAAAAATCCCTGTTTTTGTTTACCTCCTGCCGGTTAATATTTCCAAAGTTGACATCCTGGGTAATTACCAGCCAAAGTTTGTAAATTGATTGGTTTGGAAATGCTTTTCTAAGCCTTCCAAAATATTCGGGATCTATAACCGAAGCATTTACGCAGGGTTCTGTGGTGATGTGCCGGTAATTGATAATCATTTCCTTCAGCTCGTCTATACCCTGTCTTTTTCTGGCACTAACCAGGGCAACCTTTGTCTTCAGCCGGTTTTCCAGTACTTCTGTATCAAGAGAAATACCTTTGCGCTCCATACGGTCTGCCATATTCACTACAAGAATGGTGGGGATTCCAAGATCTTTAATTTGGGTGAAAAGAAGAAGGTTTCGCTTAAGGTTTTCTACATCGCTTACCACAACGGCAACATCGGGATAATCTTTATCGTTTTTATTGAGCAGTAATTCAATAACCACATTTTCATCCAGGGAAGAGGCATTAAGGCTATAGGTTCCCGGCAGGTCAAGTATATGTGCTCTTAGCCCTCGGGGGAGTTTGCAGATCCCTTCTTTTTTTTCAACCGTAATACCGGGATAATTTCCTACTTTTTGATTTAAGCCTGTAAGCTGGTTAAAAACCGAAGTTTTCCCCGTATTAGGGTTTCCTATTAATGCAACGTTAATTTGCTTTGCCATGCTATTTAATTAACTCAATTTCAATCTCTAGTGCTGTTTCTTTCCTTATGGCAAGATGGCTTCCGTTCACGTTAAGGTACATGGGATCTTTAAAAGGAGCCATTTGCACCAGCTCCACTTCGTTACCCGGCAGGCAACCCATCTCCAGGAGCTTGAGCGGGACAACATCTGCGGAAAAATCTTTGATTATTCCACGTTGCCCCCGTTTGAGATCTGCTACGGTAACCTTCAAATTTTATTTAGATTAATTTTAAACAACGCAAAAATAAGATAAATAAAACTTGTAGAAAAGCCTGTGGCTCAAAAACTCCTAGTCCTTATATTCCTGTTTTAGTACTTTAATATCTGCCATTAAATTTTCAATGGCTTCGGGATCTGTGCCATCATAAAAACCTCTTATTTGCTGATTTTTGTCTATTAGCACAAAATTTTCGGTATGCACCATATCATATTTGCCACCATCTCCGGTGCTTTTTGTGGCGAGGTAAGACTTTCTGGCCAGGTTGTAAATTTGTTTTTTATCGCCGGTAACCAGGTTCCATTTTTCATCAATAACGCCTTTTTCTTCAGCATATTTTTTTAAAACCGAAACACTGTCTGTCTTGGGGAAAACAGTATGGGAGAGCAGAAAAACTTCAGGATCATCCTTTATTTTCTTCTGAATTTTAAGCATATGATCAGTCATAATGGGGCAGATGGTAAGGCAGGTGGTAAAAAAGAAATCGGCTACATATATTTTATCTTTATAGAAATCCTGGGTGATAGTATCTCCGTTTTGATTTACCAGTTTAAAATCGGCAATTTTATGATATTTCCTCACGTATTGAACGGTGGTATCCACTAATTCCGCATTAACCATATCCGGTTGATATACCTGTAATTTTTTTTCCGGCTTCAGCAGGGAATAAATGCTGTAAAGGATAACAGCCGAGAGAATGGAAAATACAATAAAAAATATCCTGTAGCGCTTAAAAAAATTGAGCATAATTATGTATTTGGTGCAAAATTAAAGGCTGGCGTTCAAACTGTCGCATTTAGATTATTAAAATTTCAAATTTGTCTCCCGCCGGGCTTTATAAACTTTTTTAGGAGTTTATAAAAAGTTACTTTTGTGCGATTAAAATTTTGAAGATTAGAGAATGGATCCATTTGCAGTTAAGGCAATACAACTTTTGCTGAGTTTATCGTTGCTTATTGTATTACACGAATTCGGGCATTACATCCCCGCCAAGATATTTAAAACAAGAGTAGAGAAATTTTTCCTGTTTTTTGATGTGAAATTTGCCCTTTTCAAGAAGAAAATCGGCGATACTGTCTATGGAATCGGGTGGCTGCCCCTTGGTGGTTACGTAAAGATTTCAGGAATGATAGACGAAAGCATGGATAAGGAGCAAATGGCCCAGCCGCCGCAGCCCTGGGAATTCCGCAGTAAACCCGCCTGGCAGCGTTTAATTATTATGTTAGGAGGAGTTACCGTAAATTTGGTACTTGGTTTCCTTATTTTTATGATGATATTGTTTGTTTGGGGAACTGCTTATGTAGGGCCTGAACAAATGCCGCAGGGATTTGCGGTGGCCGATGAATTTAAGGAATTCGGTTTTCAGGATGGAGATCGTATTCTTGAAGTAAACGGGCAAGAATTCGAAAACAGCCTGAATATTAACAGGCATCTTTTTATGAGAGATGTGAACTCTATTACTGTTCTTCATCAAAACGGAGAAGAAGAGACCTTTACTCTTCCGGAAGAAATTGGAACCACCATGTTCGAGTCCGGTGTACTTCAGCCTTTTGTTCCTATCCAACGTCCGGTACTGGATACGGTTGTTGCTGAAAGGGCAGCCGGTTTGGCCGGCCTGCAAAAAGGAGACAGTATTATTTCCATTAATAAGCAGGAAATTGGTTATTGGCATGAAATATCACCTATCACTCAGGAAAACAAGGATAAAGAGATTGAGATTGTTTACGAGAGGGATGGAGAAATAATGGGTACTATGGTTACCCCAGATGAGGAAGGGCTTTTAGGAGTACGCCAGAAACGTGGATTTGAAGTTGCAAAACGCGAGTATGGTTTAGCCGAAAGTATTTCTGAAGGTTTTGAAGACGGATATTGGACGCTTCGGGATTATGTGTACCAGTTTAAATACGTCTTTACCAAAAAAGGTGCGAGCCAGCTTGGCGGATTTGGTGCTATTGGCGGACTTTTCCCTGATACATGGGACTGGCAGGGCTTCTGGCATACCACCGCGTTAATTTCCATAATACTGGCTTTTATGAACATCCTGCCAATCCCGGCTCTGGATGGCGGGCATGTAATGTTCCTGTTATACGAGATGGTTACCGGCAGAAAACCTAATGATAAATTCATGGAAATAGCACAGCTTGTTGGATTTATACTAATTTTTGGTCTGGTGCTTTATGCCAACGGGAACGATATCTATAAGTGGTTGTTTGAATAAAAATTTAATGAACAAATATTAAAAGCCGATAATGTGAATTTTCGGCTTTTCTTTTTTCAGAAGTTGCTAAATTGATTTGGTAATTTTGAATAGTTCCAAAATTAATACGTTATGAAGAATTTTCTTCTGAGCCTGTTTCTCCTCATTTTCCTGCAGGGCTTTTCCCAGATTTATGATCCTGTGGACTGGTCTTCTTCCGTGGAAAAAGTTTCCGGGGCTGAAAATGAATATACAATTATATTTTCTGCGGAAATTGAAAAGGGATGGCACCTTTATGCCCAAAATGTACCTGAAGGAGGTCCTATTCCCACAACTTTCTCATTTGGAGAAAACCAGGCATATGAAATCATCGGACAGACTGAAGAAGAGCAGGGAAAAACGGTAGACGATCCAGTATTTGGGATGCGCATTAAATTTTTTGAAAATGAGGCCAGCTTTCGGCAAACTATAAAACTGCTGAAGGAAACGGCTGAAATAGAAGCTTCAGTAGAATTTATGGTATGTGATGATGAACGTTGCCTGCCGCCTGAAGTACAGGAATTCAGCATTAGCGTTCCTGCAGGATCAGGAATAGAAGCTTCCGCAGATCCTAATATTTTTAATTCCACTGCTGTTGGACAAGAAAATCCCGATACCACTGAAGTCTCAAACGAAGAGGCCCAAGTTACCAATAAAGTTGAAACCGGTTTTGTAGCCGATAATGAAGGAGAAAAGGGTTTATGGGGAATTTTTCTGGTCGCTTTTCTTTCTGGATTCGCAGCGCTGCTTACACCCTGTGTTTTTCCTATGATTCCCATGACGGTAAGTTATTTCACCAAACAAAGCCAAAACCGGGCGAAAGGAATCCGCAATGCACTTATCTACGGAATTTCCATTGTAGTGATTTACGTCCTGCTGGGATCGGCCGTTACAGCTATTTTTGGCGCCGATTCTCTTAATGCGCTGGCTACAAACGTATGGTTCAATCTGGCATTTTTCATTATCCTGGTGGTCTTTGCCATTTCCTTTTTTGGCGCTTTCGATATTATGCTACCTAATTCCTGGGCAAATAAAGTAGATTCCCAGGCAGACCGTGGCGGGATAATTGGCATTTTCTTTATGGCCCTGGCCCTGGCAATTGTCTCGTTTTCATGTACCGGCCCAATTGTAGGTACATTACTGGTGCAGGCGGCTTCTACCGGCGGGCTCGCTCCTATTGTAGGAATGTTGGGCTTTTCTTTGGCAATAGCTTTACCTTTTGCCCTTTTTGCAGCTTTTCCCGGCTGGTTAAATAGTTTGCCGCGCAGTGGTGGCTGGTTGAATACCGTAAAAGTATTTTTAGGTTTCCTAGAACTGGCGCTGGCCTTTAAATTCCTTTCCCAGGCAGATTTGGTATTGCAGTTGCATTTACTGGAAAGGGAGGTTTTTATAGCCATTTGGATTGCTATTTTCGGGACGCTCGCTTTCTATTTATTCGGAAAAATACGCCTGCCGCACGATTCTCCCCTGGAACATATTTCAGTTGGCCGAATGCTGATGGGGCTTCTGGTGCTTACTTTTACCATTTATCTGATTCCCGGGTTGTGGGGTGCTCCGCTAAACTTAATCAGTGCTTTCCCGCCGCCTTTGGAATACAGCGAATCCCCATATGGGGTTGGCTATAGCCGAAATTCGATTACGGCAAATTCTGATACCAATGCCGAAATTCCCGAAGGTGCGCATTTGCTTCCGCCGCATGATATTTTGGCTTTTAATGATTATGAAAAAGGAATGGCTTACGCGAGAAAAGTCAACAAACCCGTAATGTTGGATTTTACCGGCTGGGCCTGCGTAAACTGTCGGAAGATGGAGCAAAACGTATGGCCTAAACAGCATGTTCTGGATATCCTGAAGAACGATATTGTGCTGATTTCGCTTTATGTAGATGATAAGCGGGATTTACCTGAAGATGAAGTTTATACTTCAGAAACTACAGGTAAGGAAATAACCACTGTTGGAGAAAAATGGAGCGACTTTCAGATTAGCAGATTTGAAGCAAACGCGCAGCCATTTTACGTGCTTTTGAACACCAATGGTAAAAAGCTGAGCGAACCGGCTGCTTACACTCCAGATCCTGACGAATATTATGAGTGGTTACAGGAAGGAATTTCTGGCTATAAGGAATAATTTTCCTGCAAGGTTTTTCACACCTTATAGGTATAGAAAGAAATCAAACCTACAAGGTTTCTGAAACCTTACAGAAGTGAAAAAGCTGTATTTTTTAATACCAGGATTAAAAACAGAAACTGATAATTGCCATTTTAAAACACTGATGTTTTTCTGCCTTTTTACCTGAAGAAAACTTTAGAGCAGAGCACTTTTGACAAACTAAGGTCATATTTTGCCAATTTTCAGGTAATTGAACGATCCAGGTGTGTATAACCACCATCTACTACTAATAATTGGCCAGTGGTGTGCGAGGATCTTTCGGAAAGCAGGAAAACCGCAGTATGGGCAATTTCTTCACTGGTGGTCATCCTGTTTCCTAGTGGAATTTTATCAGTTATCTTTTTTAATTTTTCTTCCGGATTGTCAAAAGTGGATATCCAGCTGTTATATTGTGGAGTTTGTACTTCTGCGGGAATAATTGCATTTACACGAATTTGATAAGGCAACAATTCTGATGCCCATTCGCGGGTAAGCGCGAGTTGTGCGCCTTTCGCCGCAGCATAGCCTGAAGTCCCTCCCTGGCCGGTTAAAGCAGTTTTGGAACTAATGTTCACAATACTTCCTTTAGAAATTTTTAAATGTTCCAGGCAATAATGCGCCATTTCATAATAATGGTTCAGGTTAGAATTCAGGGAATTTTTAAATTTTTTAGGAGAACCGTTTTCCAAACCAATCCCGTCATTGGTTCCGGCATTGTTTACCAAACCATAGATACTACTGAATTTTTTAACAGTTTCAGCAACTATTTTTTTACAGGCTTCAGGATCGTTTAGGTCGGCCTGGATGAAATGACCATTTTGACTGTTTGCCTCTAGTTCTTTCAGCAATTTGTCACCGTCTTCCGGGGTTCGGCCAATAAAAACAGGAATGCCGCCTTCCGCAGCAATTTCTTTTGAAATGGCCTCGCCAATTCCCTTTGTACCTCCTGTAACTATTATTACTTTTTCCTGAAGTCCTAAATCCATATTATAGCTTGATTAATTCTGAATTCTTATCTAAAACAGTTGCTTGTCCCGCTGTTAGTTTAACGTCAATCATATTCTCCCCATATTTCACCTGCACGATTTTATCTTCTTCTGAAGTTAAATTTAATTGTTCCAGTTTTCCATCTTTCCATATAATCTCAACTTTAATATTGCCGCGGGCTTTCAGGCCTTTAATATTCCCATTCGGCCATTCCTGCGGAAGTGCGGGTAAAATTCTTAGAAAACCTTCATGAGATTGAAGGAGCATTTCGGCAACTCCGGCTGTAAAACCAAAATTACCGTCTATTTGAAACGGAGGATGAATATCCAATAAATTTGGATAAATAGACCGCTCCATAAAAAGCTGCACATTGTTATAGGCCTTTTCAGGATTTAACAATCTGGCATAGAAATTTATGATCCACGCACGGCTCCAGCCGGGGCCGGCGCCGCCGTGATCAAGGCGGTATTCAATGGTTTTCCGGGCTGCTTCAAATAATTCAGGATCTTCGCTGGTAATATCGTCGCCGGGGTGCAACGCGTATAAGTGGGAAATATGGCGATGTCCTTTTTCGGGTTCTTCATATTCCCGGTCCCATTCCAGCAGCCTGCCATCTGAGCCAACCTTTATTCCAGGATGCAGATTCCCCAGTTTATTTTCTATGGTTTCAGTAAAATCATTTGAAATTCCTAAAATTTTAGCCGCGGCAAGGGTGTTTTCAAAAACTTCAGCAATTATCTGGTGACCCATGGCATTACCTCTTGATACAGCGGCACTCTCTCCATCTGCCGCGGTATAAGAGTTTTCAGGCGAAGTTTCCGGATAGGAAACCAGGGTTCCATCGCGTTCATCTTTTGTAAGCCAATTTGCGTAAAATTCAGCATAGGCTTTCAATGCGGGGTAAGCTCTTTTCCTTAAAAAGGTAGTATCCTGCGTGAAGCGGTAGTGTTCCCAGTAATGCTGAACGATCCATCCGCCGCCGTGTATCCAGGAACCCCAGTAGGGCTGCTCGGCGCGCATCCAGGGTGTTGCCCAAAGATCTGTGGTTTGGTGCGCTACGGTGCCATCCATTCCATATTGTTCTTTGGCTAGTATTTTTCCTCTTTCAATTAAACGATCTATAAGGTCAAAAAGCGGTTCCTGCAGCTCGCTTAGATTTGCCGGCCCTGCCGGCCAGTAATTCATTTGCAGGTTGATGTTTAGGTGATAATCGGCATTCCACGGCGCCTGTATATCTTTATTCCAGATTCCCTGTAAATTTGCGGGATTGGTACCGGGGCGGGAACTGGAAATTAACAAATACCGGCCATACTGGAAAAGTTTTTCCACCAGGGCAGGATCAGCTTTGCCATCTTTAACCTGCTGCAGGCGTTCTGCGGTAGAAAGGGTATCCGGTTCCTTTTCTCCCAAATTTAAAGAAGTGCGGTTAAAATACTGCTGATGATCTTTAATATGAGCAGAAAGCAACTCTTTGTAAGATTTATGCTGAAGTTTTTCCAGTGTTTTTTCGTTATTAGCAGCATAGTCATCATGATAAAATGATGTGCTGCAAACAACGTAAAGTACGGCTTCTTTTACATTTTTGAAATGGAGCGTATCGTTTTTGGAAGTTACCGATCCTTCCTTTACATCAGCTTTCAGGATAGTTTCGAACTTTACGCCGTAATCTATTACTACAGGTTCAGAATTTTTTGCACCGCCGTATTGGGTGACCATTCCCTGCATATTCAAAATATTATCCTTAGTGGCAGAAACTGAAACCGTAGGGTGCCCGTTATCGTCTGGCCGGCTCATGTTCAGGCTAAAATTGATACCTTCAGGATTTTCGGTTTTGATCCTTACAATCAGCACGTCATCTGGCGCGGAGGAGAATACTTCCTGTAAAACCTGATAACCGCCCGCCATCCAGGAAGAGCTGGCTACTGCTTTTGCAATGTCCAGGCTGCGTTTGTAATCCTGAATGTTTTGATTCTGATAGTTAATAAAAAGATCGCCCATGGTCTGATGGGACCTGGCAACTCCTTTAAACGAAAACCGCTCCACAAGAAGGCTATCGGCTAAATGTACTTTTCCTTCCCTTACCAGGCGGCGTATTTCAGCCAGGTCTTTAGGAGTACCTTTGCTGTTCTCCCAATCTGGCCCGCCTGGCCACATGGAGTCTTCGTTTAGCTGGATTCTTTCATTTATTGGATCGCCAAAAACCATTGCTCCCAAACGGCCATTCCCAACAGGCAGGGCATGATTCCAGTCTTGCGCCGGATTTTCGTACCACAAAAGATTTTCAGAAGCTAAATTCTGTGATTGACCGGCACAGGAAATTAATAGCAGCATAAGTACTATAAACCGGGAAAAGTTTTTTATCATGGATTTAGATCTTGTAAAATTTTTGAGCGTTTTTGTAGAAAATCGCTTCTTTTTCTGATTTGCTAAATAGTGAAGTATAATCTTGCATCAGTTTTACCACGGCCTGGTAATCTCCTGCCAGTTTGCATACCGGCCAGTCTGATCCAAAAAAGACCCTTTCTGTTCCGAAGTAAGTGAAAACTGTATCCAGATAAGGTTTAAAATTTTCCGGTTTCCAGCTTTGCCAGTCGGCTTCAGTGACCATTCCTGAAAGTTTGCATTGCACATTCCGAAATTCTGCAAGACGTTCTATGTTCTTCTTCCAGTCCTGATATTTGATGTTTTTGATATCCGGTTTTCCAAGGTGGTCCAGTACAAATGGCTGTTCCGGGAAATCTTCAACCAAATGAATAACCGAATTCAGTTGCCGGTGATCTACAAGGATATCATAAGTGAGATCAAAATTTTGAAGTTTTGAAATGCCGTTGAGAAAGGTCTGGTTCAGGCAAAAATCATTTTCCTTATCCTGAAGCACATATCTTATTCCTTTTAGATTTTTGTTTTGGCTGAATTTTTTAAGTTTTTCGGCAACATCTTCCGCAGTAAGGTCAACCCAACCCACAACTCCTTTTATGAACTTATGTTTTTCAGCGAGCTTTAACAGAAATTCGGTTTCTTCTTCAGATTGATCTGCCTGTACGGCAATGCAGCCGTTAACTTCATGATTTTTGATTGCTTCCAGATAATCTTCAGGCAAAAAATCTCTCGTTATGGCGCCCATATTTTTATCTATCCAAACATCGCGCTGTGGATTGTAATTCCAGAAATGTACATGAGCGTCAAATATCATCCTTTATAGTTTTTTACGTGCTGCTTAGAACTGCCTAGGCCATCAATTCCCAATTCCACTACATCACCTTCTTTAAGGTAACGTTGCGGCTTTAACCCCATTCCCACTCCGGCAGGGGTTCCGGTGGAAATTACATCTCCCGGTAACAACGTCATAAACTGGCTGATATAGCTCACTACTTCAGAAACATTAAATACAAAATCTGAAGTATTACTGCTTTGTTTGGTTTCCCCGTTCAATTTTAGCCAAAGGTTCAGGTTATTAGGATCGTTGATTTCATCTTTAGTAACCAACCATGGGCCAAGAGGAGCAAAGGTGTCACAACTTTTACCTTTTACCCATTGGCCGCCTCTTTCTATTTGGAATTCTCGTTCGCTATAATCGTTGTGAAGCACATAACCGGCCACGTGATCCAGGGCATCTTCTTCAGAACAGTAAGAGGTTTTTTTACCAATTACCACCCCAAGCTCCACTTCCCAATCGGTTTTTTTGCTGTTCTTCGGAATAATCAAATTATCGTTAGGCCCTACGATAGCTGAAGTTGCCTTAAAGAAAAGTACCGGTTCTTTTGGTGCTTCCGCGCCTGTTTCTTCCGCATGTTTGGCATAATTGAGCCCGATGCAGATCAATTTTGAAGGACGGGAAAACGGACTTCCTAATCTTGTATCTTGAGAAACTTTAGGGCAATCAGCAGCATTATCTTTTAGCCAGTTTTCCAGCTTCTGGATTCCGCCGGATTCAAAGAATTTTTCATTAAAGTCTTCCGTAAAACCGGAAACATCTATTCGTTTTCCATTTTCCAGTTCAATTCCCGGTTTTTCTTCATCTATTTTTCCGAATCTTAGTAATTTCATGCTTTGGTTTTTCTGGTTAATTGCCATTCAGTTTAATATATCCCCCGTCTATGGGAAAATCTGTTCCCGTTACAAAAGAGGCTTCGTCTGAACAGAGATATACGGCCAGGTTAGCAACTTCTTCGGGTTTTCCCATTCGGCCTATGGGCTGGGTAGCCGAAAGTTTTTCAAACATTTTTTCTTCTTCGCCGGGATAATTATTTTTTATAAAACCATCTACAAAAGGCGTATGAACGCGGGCAGGGGAGATGCTATTGCAGCGTATCCCGTGAGAAATATAATCCTTTGCGATGGAATAAGTCATGGTTAAAACCGCGCCTTTGGTCATGGAATACGCAAAACGATCTGCCACTGCGACTGAGGATGCTATAGAGGCAATATTGATTATAGTGCCTTTTTGCTTTTCCTTCATTTTAGGAATACAGGCTTTAAGGCAGTTGTACGTACCTTTAATATTCACATTGTACAACCGGTCCAAATCGGCTTCTTCTGTTTTTTCAATGTTGCCAACATGGGCAATTCCGGCGTTGTTCACCAGAATATCAATATTTGCAATTTCTTCAACAGCATATTTTACTTTCTCCTGGTTGGTAATATCGCAGGAATGAACAAAAAGTACTTTTTCCTTTTTGTTTAATTCCGAAGCAAGATTTTCTCCGGCTTCCGAATTAATTTCAAGGATATGAACAATAGCTCCCTGCGCAATAAAGGCTTCGGTAATGGCTTTGCCAATTCCGCTGGCCCCGCCGGTAACTACTGCTGTTTTATTTTTTAAGCTGAACTTTTCCATTTTCTTGATGGTGTTGTGATAATATTATTTCTTCGGAATCTGTTTCCATGCAGTTCCATGGGGGAAAGCATATTCTTCCAGGGAAGCTGGTTTCATGGTAATACTGTAGCCTGGTTTCTTGGGCAGGAGGTAAGCGGCATTTTTAATTATTACCGGATCCTCAAAATGTTCATGCAGATGATCTACATACTCAATAACCCTGTTCTCAAGCTTTCCGCTGATAGCAATATAATCAATCATTGACAAATGTTGAACATATTCACATAATCCAACACCCCCGGCATGCGGGCAAACCGGGATATCAAATTTATTTGCCATAAGCAAAATTGCCAGAACCTCGTTAACGCCACCCACCCGGCAGCTGTCTATCTGGCATATACCCAGCGCATTGCTCTGCATAAATTGTTTAAACATGATACGGTTATGGCAATGTTCACCTGTAGCCACCAAAACCGGATTAACATTTTTGGCAATTTTGGCATGGCCCAGGATATCATCGGGACTGGTGGGTTCTTCAATCCACCACGGCTCGAATTGAGCCAGTACTTTCATGTTTTCAACGGCCTCATCCACATCCCATTTCTGGTTGGCGTCCATCATTAACTTCAGGTCACTGCCAATTTCTTCTCTTATAATTTTAGCCCTGCGAACGTCATCTTTAAGGTTGGAGCCTACCTTCATTTTTATATGTTTCCAGCCTTCGGCTTTTGCTTCGCGGCAAAGTTGGCGTATTTTATTGTCTGTATATCCCAGCCACCCGGCCGAAGTGGTGTAAGCAGGATAGCCTTTTTCAGCTAGATGATCTATACGTTCCTGTTTACCATTTTCCTTTTCCTTCAGCATCTCCAGGGCTTCTTCAGGCGTAATGGCATCGGTTAGGTATTTAAAATCTATACAGGAAACCAGTTCTTCCGGGGACATATCTGCCAACAGTTTCCACAAAGGTTTTCCTTCAGCTTTTGCATAAAGATCCCACACGGCATTTACAACCGCACCCGTAGCAAGGTGCATCACTCCTTTATCAGGCCCCAGCCAGCGCAATTGACTGTCTCCGGTGATCATAGTCCAGAAAGCGCCCATATTAGCCGTGAAAGATTGCAGGGTTTTGCCAGTTATTAATCGTGCGAGTGGTTTAATAGCCTGTGCGCAAATTTCATTGCCCCGCCCAATGGTAAAAGTAAGTCCATGGCCTTCCAGCTCAGGATGATTTGTTTTCAGAATAACATAAGCAGCAGAATAATCGGGGTCTGCGTTCATCGCGTCCGATCCTATAAAACTTTTACTGGTGGGAAAGCGTACATCATGTACTTCAACATTGGTAATGGTTATTTCTTTTTTCATCTAATTTTAAATTTATCAGCCGGGCATTGTATTAATTAGTTTTGGCAACTAGCGATATTAGCCTTTAATATATCCCAAATTTTTGGATATAGCATTTTTAATAATAAAGATAAGATGATGGAAAGCTGGCAATATTATCAGGTAAGATGAAGGGGAGGTGCTCTAAAAAGAATAAACCTCCCCCTTCATCAGACTTTTGAACGTCTTAATTCCTGAATTTTTGAAAAATTACCGGTATTAAGAATTTATTCTGCAGATTGCGCCGCATTGATAATAGTTTCCACAACCTCAGGATATAAAGTTTCTCCTGTAGAACGATCAAAGATACCAAAGCCGTTTTCATCTATGTCCCCATTGTCCCAGTAAAATGACACCATACCATGTTCGGCTGCAGAATGGGTTACATATTGCAGGTAGTCCAGGCGATAGACTTCATGCCCTTCCACATCACGGGCAATAGCACCATATTCTCCTAAAATCACCCCAACACCTTCATCAACAAAATTCGTCTGCATTCTCTGAAACTGGTTGTCTACATGATCTTCATTAGCCCAACCTGCAGTAAGAGAAGCATCTTCGGCATCATTTCCCCATTGCCAAACAGAATCATCTTCATTTAAAGCGAAATTGTATGGGTCGTAATAATGAACCTCCACCATAAGCCTGTTTTCAGCAATATCTACATCTTCAGGCATTTCAAAGAAATTAACCGTATGGTCAATATTTGTATTGAAGCCCTGTACTACCAAATACCGGTAGGCGTTTTTCCCTCCGGTAGAGCGAACGCTGTTAACAAAGGTTTGGTTAAAGCCGTTTTGTACGGTATAGTATTCTTCTGTAGGGGTTCCGTAATCACCTTCAACCAAAACTTCATTGGTTCCGGCAAATAAGAGATGATCATCGTAATCCCGGAAATTTGTGGCTATTTGCGTCCACATGGTATCCAAACGTTGGTTTACATAATCTTCTTCCTCGTACGTAGGCTGCATCCAACCGCCATCCCAATGGATGTTTATAATGGCGTACATATCATTGCTAATTACGTAATTTACAACCTCTTCCACACGGTTCATCCAGGCATCTTCTATTGTAAAGGAAGCTTCATCTGAAAATTTGCTCCATGCAATAGGAATCCGTACCGCATTAAAACCTGCGGCTTTAACTGAATCTATTAGTCTTTGAGTAACTACGGGATTATTCCAGGAAGTTTCCCCTTCTTCTCCTACAGCTTCCAGGGAATTACCTAGATTCCATCCAATGATCATCTGGTCGGCAAAATCAGCACTGCCAAGGTCGCTTATTCCTGTATTATCGGGCGGAATGGCAAAGGTGATTTCCTGTTCAACAGGTTCGGGTTCGGCTCCTTCCTGGGTTACCTGTATTTCCTGCGAGTTTTCAATGCCATTTACCATTAAGGTGGCAGTTCTTGCTGTAGTATCGCTATTAGCCATAGCAGTAAGGGTAATTTTGCTGCTTTGGGTTGCCGATTGATTTGAAAATGTTAGCCAGTCGGCATCGGTAGAAATATCCCATTCCCCGTTGTTGTTTACATTAATAATGCTGTTTCCTCCCGATGCCGGAAAACTCATGGAAGTTGGTGAAACACCGAATTCCACGTCTTGTGAAGGCACAATTTCATCATCTTCTGAACATGATACCAATCCCAACATCAAGGTGAGGATTAACAATATGCCAAAGGCATTAAAGTGGTTGTTTTTCATAATTGTTGATTTTTAAGTTAATGTTCTGTCCATATCAGCCTGTCCGTGGAAAGTTATTCCACGTTAACTGTAACTTCATTTATAATATCCCTTGAAGAATTACCCAATTTTAGTGTATAAGTTCCCGGCTCTACTGTCCAGCTTTTATTGTCTACGTTGTAATAAGACAGTTCCTTAACAGGAAGTTCTATAGTTACTGTTTTTGATCCTCCGGCAGGAACCATAGTTTTTTTAAAGCCCTTAAGTTCTTTTGCCGCCCGCTGTACTTCTGAATCTGCTTTTGAAACATAAAGCTGAACCACTTCTTTTCCGGCCACTTTCCCAGTGTTTTCAACATCTACTGAAACACTTATGGTTTCATTGGAAGAGTAGGCTTCCTGTTTGTTCACCTTTGGATTAGAAAAATTGAATTTGGTATAGGAAAGTCCGTAGCCAAACGGGTACAGCGGTTCGATGTTTTTGGTATCAAACCAGCGGTAACCTACTAAAATTCCTTCATCATAAGTTACAGTGCTGTCTCCCGGAAAACTATTGGTGGCGTGCGCAGGCGAATCTTTCAAGTCTTTTGGCATGGTCCATGGCAGTTTCCCTGATGGGTTTACATCGCCAATTAACACGTCGGCCAAAGCATTACCACCTTCAGAACCATTGAACCAGCTCCATACTAAAGTTGATGTTTTCTCATTGATATTTTGAATATCAAAGGGTGCCCCGGCAATCATCACCACAATGGTGTTAGGGTTTGCTTCCAGCACTTTTTCAATAAGGTCTTCCTGGCCAAAAGGCAGATCCAGGCTTGCCCTGTCTGAAGCTTCTGTCTCATAATCCCGGTTGGAACCTGCGAAAATAATTGCGGCATCGGCATTTTTAGCCGCATCTACCGCTTCTTTCAGCATTTGTGGATCCAGTTCATTAACAGTTACAGGCCCTTCAAGCGTTACATCGCCAAATTTTGCTTTTTCTGATTTTGAATAGCGCTCCTGGTAACCTTGCGCGTAGTTAATTTCAACCGATTCTGGTAACCTGTTTTTCAGGCCTTCCAATGGGGTAACCTCCCGTTTGGTTTTTACACCGGCACCAAAACCTCCCAAAGCATTCTTCTTGGTTGCGTTAGCTCCAATTACGGCTATAGTTTTTATGCTGTCGGTTTTTAAAGGCAGTATATTTTTGGCATTTTTGAGCAACACTACAGATTCGGCTGCAATGTTATAGGCATCTTTATAATGTGCCTCTGTGGCCAGGCTTCCTTCTTTCCTATCCTCACCGGTTACACCGTTAAGGCTGTACATTACCCGTAATACGCGCTTTACGTGTTCGTCTACTTCAGCTTCTGAAATTTTTCCTGCTTTTACAGAATCGATTAAAGGTTGGGCCAGGAAGAATTCATCAAAAGGCTTTGGCGTTCCCATTTCTATATCCAGTCCGCTTTTAAGAGATTCCACTGTACTATGAACCGCAGCCCAGTCAGAAATAACCACACCTTCAAATCCCCATTCACCTTTTAGTACTTCATTCAGCATATAATTATTCTCACAAAGGAACTCTCCCCGAAACTTATTATAAGCACCCATCATGCTGTAGGCGTGGGCTTCTTCTACAGTTGCTCTAAAAGCCGGTAAATAAATTTCCCGCAACGCACGCTCATCTATTTTTACGTTAACATAATCCCGGTGGGTTTCTTGATTGTTGGCGGCGTAATGTTTTACACAGGCCGCAACATTATTATCCTGAACCCCAACTACAAAGGGAACTGCCAGTTTCTTGTTTAAAAAGGGATCCTCTGTAAAATATTCGTAAGTTCTTCCTCCAAGCGGAGTCCTTATAATATTTATAGCAGGAGACAAAAGCACATCTTTATCGCGGGCCCGGGATTCTTCCCCTACACTGTTTCCAAAAGTATAGGCAAGTTCCGGGTTCCAGGTAGCCGAAAGTCCGCCACCGGCTGGATAGTAAGTAGCATAATCATCATCTCCTCCTACAGGAGCCCAGGAATCTTTAGAAATTTCCTCACGCACGCCCAATGGCCCATCGGTCATTTTTAGCTCCGGGATCCCCAGGCGTTCTACTGCCGCTGTGGCAAACATCGTGTTCCCGTGCAGCAGTCCCGTTTTTTCTTCTAAAGTCATTTCAGCTATAAGACTATCAATTTTGGTGTCGTACTCGTGAGTGACGGGATTACCTTTATAAATTGATTTCTCTTCTGAATTATTTGCATTTTCAGAAGTATTAGTTTCTTCCTTACAGGCTGTAAAGGCAATAAGAATAACTGCGGCCGAAAAAGACAAAATTCTATTTTTCATGGTAGTATTTTAATTTTTGATATTCAGGGTTTTGGTCAGGGCAATATTATCTGAAGCCCCGCCAATCTGTATTTCTATCTGAGCGTTTTCAAGCTGAAATTCCTGTTTTTCTTTATTCCAGTATTCCAGGTTTTTTGCATCAAGGGGAATTTTTACCGTTTTGGTCTCTCCTGATTTAATATTGATTCTTTTAAAGCCTTTAAGTTCCTTACTTGGCCTTTTAACTGAAGAATTCAAATGTTTTACATAAAGCTGAACCACTTCATCCCCATCTCTTTTTCCGATATTGGTGATTTTAATGCTGATGTTTGCAGTTTCCCCTTTCTGTAGACTTTCTTTGCTAATTTGAAGGTCTTCATACTTAAAATCAGTGAAGCTCAAGCCGTGGCCGAAAGCGTAAAGTGGTTCTTCTTCAAAATACATATAAGTACTGCCGTTGCGGATGTTGTAATCCATAAGCGGCGGTAAATCGGTAATGCTTTTAACCCAGGTTTGGGTTAAACGTCCGGCGGGATTATAATCGCCAAATATTACATCTGCAAGGCCATTTCCCAGCTCCTGGCTATTTTGCGCCATGTGCAAAATTGCAGGTACATTTTCCTGCGTCCAGTTTATGGCGTAAGGAAAACTGCTGATAAGGCCAACGATAGTTTTTGAATTTGCCTGATAAACAAGTTTCACCAAATCTTCATATTCTGAATTAAGGGACTGCCGGTCTACCGATTCTTTTCCCTCACTTGGCACCGGGCAATCTGCCCAACCCGCGTCGCAGGTAGGATGATTTCCGATTAAAACAATAGCAACATCAGCTTTTTTGGCAATTTCAGCCGCTTTCCCATCGGCATTGTTTTCAGCATACAGAATTTCAATATTATCGCCTGCTCTTTCTTTTAAAGCCTGAAGCGGAGTAACCCGGTAAGGCGGTGTCCCACTGTACCAGTCCAGTAAAACCTCATCGGCGCGCGGGCCAATTACGGCAATACTTTTAATTTTATTCTTCTGAAGGGGCAAAAGCTCATTTTCATTCTTCAGCAAAACAATAGATTTCCTGGTGGCTTCCAGCGCAAGTTCTTTATGGGCTTCGGTTTTCCAGGGATCAATAGTGCCTTTTCCTTTACCGATTTCAGCATAAGGATTGTTCGCTGAAGGATCCAGTATTCCCAGTTTGATCATTACTCTAAAATTGCCGCGTATTACCTCATCAAGGTCTTTTTCCGTAATATAAGCCTCAGCCAAAGCACCGTAAACTGCTTCTTTATATTCATCTAAAAACTGGTTGATCCCGGCCTTTATCGCGGCGGCAGCGCCTTTGTATTTGGTTTCGTAATATTTATGGTCTGAAAGCAACAATTTAAAAGCCCCGCCATCGGTACAAATAATTCCGTTCTGTCCCCATTCATCCTGGGTAATCTCTTTTAGCATAGGATGCACCATAGCCGGGATGCCATTCACCTTGTTGTAAGCCGCCATATAAGCGCGGCTGCCCCCCTGCTGGATTCCCATTTTAAAAGGCACGGCATAATATTCTCTCCAAAGCCGTTCATCAAAATCTGATGAGGTGTAGGTGCGGCCGTCTTCATTGGAATTGGCCAGGAAATGCTTCATTAAAGAAGCAGTACGCCAATATTGGTCATTATCGCCCTGCAGTCCTTTTACAAAAGCAACGGTTAGCTTTCCGGTTAAAAAAGGATCTTCCCCATAGCTTTCTTCAGTACGGCCCCAGCGTGGATCCCGTGCCAAATCGGCATTGGGAGCACGAACAACTAACCCGCCGCGGTTATATTTCTGAAAAATATACCTGGTTTCCACCGCTTCGGCTCTGGCTATTTTTTGAAGCAATTCCGTATCCCAGGTTTCGCCGAGTCCATAAGCCTGCGGAAAAGTGGTGGTTGGCATATGCTCTTCGCCACCCCAATCTGCAGGGCCGCCCTGGGCGAGTCCATGAAGGCCTTCCACATGCCCGGTGCCTTTTACTCCAAGTCTTGGAACAGAGGGATTGGTACTTAAGGCCTGCACTTTTTCTTCCAGGGTCATTTCAAGCAGCAAATTATCAATACGCTTCTCTATATCCAGTTTCGGATTTTGGAAAGGATATTGATCATCCTGCTGCGCCAATGTTGGAAGCGCAGTTAAAAGAAAAATGAGTATTTTTAGTTGTTTAATCATTGTTCTTATTTAAAATCTGTATTTCTGAATAGTTTCAGAATTAAGTTGAGCAGGTTGAGGTGCTTTAAAACCTTGCATCGTCATCCTGAACTTGTTTCAGGATCTAACGATTAGAAGCTGAAACAAGTTCAGCCTGACCAATCTGAATAGGCTCAACCAATTATTTATAGTTTTTTAAACCTGATGGCCGCACCACCACTTTCCCCTAAATGCAAAGTGAGGCTATCACCGGATTTTACCTTTTTATTACTGATTTTAACTTCTGCCGGGTTATTTTGGTAACCGGTACCTTCAGCATCGGCATAAATATGGGCTTCATAACTGGCGCCTTTCTCTAAAAAATCCAGCGAAATTTCCAGATCCCGCGCCTCTTCATTGGTAATGCTTCCCAAAAACCAGTCTTCAGAATTAAAGTCTTTTCTAACCGTTGTGATGAATTGTCCGATTTCGCCATTCAGCACTTTAGTATCATCCCAGTCTGTAGGCACATCTTCCAGGAATTTAAATTCCGGTTGCCCCACATAATATTCCGGAAGATCGGCAAGCATCTGAAGCGGAGAATAAAGCACCACCATAAGGGCCATTTGTTTAGCTCTTGTGGAATGAACGCGTTTCCCGGGGTAACCCTGCGAAACTTCCACATCAAAAACTGCAGGGGTAAAATCCATAGGACCTGCCAACAGCCGTGTAAATGGTAAAATTGTAGTATAGTTTGGAGGGTTCCCCTCACTCCAGGCATTATATTCCTGGCCTCGTGCACCTTCCCTGGCCATCATATTAGGATAAGTACGGCGCTCGCCGGTATCTTTTATTGGCTCATGGAAATACACCTGCAGCCCGTATTCTGCAGCTTTTTTTAGTACGTAGCGGTAATAATTCACTCCAAACTGCCCCTGGTGCCACTCTTTCATATTCAACTTTGAGCCTACCTGGCCTATTTTAACAGTATGGATGCCCCTCTTTTGATACAAAGCAAAAGCACTGTCTATTTGTTTAAGATAGTTGATGAGGTTAGAGCCGGTTTCGTGGTAACCTACAATTTCAACGTCATGATCGGCAGCATAATCGGTTACTTCCTTTAAATCAAAATTATCGGCTTCTTTGGTAAAGCTAAACTGGTGCATGGCATTCTGGTACCAGTTAGGAGTCCAGCCTTTGTTCCAGCCTTCAATTAGGAGATGGTCTATCCCTAATGTATCGGCATACTGAATGTAGTCTTTAGCATTTGCAGTAGTGGCTCCCTGGTTTTCTCCTTCCCAAAAAGTGAATTTCCCTATATGCATTCCCCACCAGATTCCAATGTACTTAAAGGTCTTGATCCAGCTGGTATCCTCCAGTTTATTAGGTTCATTTAAATTCAGAATAAGGTAAGAACTAATAAGATCAGTTGGTTTTTCACCAATTTGAATGGTTCTCCACGGTGTGGTAAAAGATTTAGTGGTACGAACCTTTATGCCATCGGCCCATGGGACCAAATCGGCTTTAAGTTTGGTTCCCGAAATATGCGCCAAAGTCATACTTGCAAAATCTTCAAGATTGGCCTCATGAAAACTGATGGCCGGCCCGTTTTCATTTTCAATAGTAAGCGGGGTGTGCACGGTGTCTAACGTGCTAACCGCGGAAGCCGTAAAGAGGTTTTCATAGCGCTGTTCATCATAAGCCGGAATCCACCAGGCTTTACCGTCTTCTGTTAAGTTGAAGGTGGTAAGCTCGTCCATAATAAAAATGCTGTCTTTGATTCCCTGCTCCGGGAATACATAGCGGAAAGCGACCCCATCATCAAAAGCACGAAATTGTACTTCCAGCTTGCGCTGTTTACTATCCTTTTCCTGAAGTTTTACAGAAAGCTGGTTATAGTTATTCCTTATTTCATGCTTTTCTCCCCAAACCTGCTCCCAGGTTTCATCATAAGAAGATTCTTCTACGCCGGTTATTTTGAAGTTTTGGTACAGCGAATCACTATTCTTAAAAACAAAACCCATTTTTGAAGGGGAAATGATTTCTTTTTCACCATTCATTACGGCATATATGGGACTGTTGTTTTCTAATTTAAAGTTTATCCTGTTCCTGCCATCTGGTGAAGCTATCTCATAGGAATCACTTTGCTGACTGCAAGCTACGAGGGAAATTAACAATGCCGGGAGGGCTATAAATTTCTTGATCATTATATTTTTTATTTCTGTTGAATTTCGTCATCCTGAACTTGTTTCAGGATCTTACAGATTAGAAGCTGAAACGAGTTCAGCCTGATGATGAACAATGGTTATCTCTGTAATTCTATTTTAAAAGTGGTTTTACCGTTCAGCGGATTTTGCCCTAACTCAAAATTGTTTCCTTTTCTGGTCAGGTTAATGGTTTGCAAAGCATCGCCTTCCGGAAGAAAAACTTTTCCGGTAGCCGAATTTGTGCCTTCCGCAGCATAAACTTTTAACTCCAGTTTGCTCCAGTCCATATCCTGGGTAGACTGGGCCAGTCTAATATGAGGAATTACAGTACCGGTTTTTACCAGTGCGATAATCGGGATTTCCCCGGCTTCAATGGTATGCCAGCCACTCTCATATACTTCTCCGGTTTGGTAATCTATCCACTGGCCTTCCGGCAGGTAAACATCTCTTTGGGTTACCTCTTCAAATAGTGGGGCTACTAAAATGCTGGAGCCTAGTAAATATTCATCATCTATTAACCAGGAACCGGCATCATCGGGGAATTCTACAAAAAGGGCTCGCATCATAGGCAGGCCTTTTTCTGAACTTTCCTTAGCCTGCGCATAGATATAAGGCATTAATTGATAACGCATATTATCGGCCTTTCTAAAATCTTTCAGGAAGCTGTCACTGTACAACCATGGCTCTGTTGGCGGTTCGCCGTGGCTTCTAACGTGAGAAGAAAGCATTCCAAAGGGGGTCCATCTTCGGTAAAGATCTTCCGGAGATTTGGTTACAAATCCGCCTACATCGTGGCTCCAGAAGCTAAAGCCGCTAAGCCCCAATGACAGTCCGCCGCGAAGTGTGGCAGACATAGCCGTATTTGTAGTTGCGGCATCGCCACCCCAATGTAAAGGATAGCGCTGGCTACCTGCCCAGGTACTTCTTGCCCAGATTAGCGTGTAGCCTTTTTCCTTTTTGGTAAGTTCAGCTACCGCTTTGTTGTAGCGTAGCGGGTAAAGATTATGCTCGTAAAAGCCGGTGCGTCCCGAATGGTAAATGCCATTGGCAGGTGCAGCCTCCCCAAAGTCTACTTTAAAAACATCTACGCCAAGATCAAAAAGGTTTTTAAGTTTATTTTGATACCAGGTGACTGTTTCGGGGTTTGAAAAATCCAGTACGGCATCTTCGTAGGGAATATTTCCTTTGTAGTCCTTTACAGCAAGCTCGTTTTCTACAATTTCATCAAAAAGAGTGTTTTTAGGAGTAAAATACGGTAATTGCCATAAACTCACATGGAAGCCCTGATCTTCCATATCTGAAAGCATTTTTTCAGCATTGTCAAAGCGGTCGGCGGCAAATTCATAATTATTTCTCCAGTCTACATCAAACCAGCCGGTATCAAAATGGATTACATCGCTGGGAATTTTATATTTCCTAAGGTTATCAGCCACTTGACGGCCTTCTTCTTCAGAAAAATAGGTGATACGGCTCATCCAGAACCCAAAAGACCAAAGCGGGGGCATGGCGGCCTTTCCGGTAAGGTTGGTATATTGATCTAAAATATCTTTTGGCTCGCCAATAAAAATGAACAAATCGGCAACATCATCGCCCAGCATCATCTTATTGACAGCGTTAAAAGTCTTTCCAAAATCAACACTAATAGGAGAGGAGGTATGCATAAAAACGCCATAGCCACGGCTGCTCATATAGAACGGAATCGGTTTGTACATGGTTTCATTCTGCACGCCGTTGGCATCGTCTGTCCATAATACCACTTTTTGGCCGCGTTTGTTGAACTGGGTAAACGATTCCCCGCAACCAAAGATTTTTTCGCCCGGCTCCAGCGTAAAAACAGGCGCCATGCTCCTGGAATAATCGCTGTTTCTGCGCACGTACGAAAATGGCAAAACAGGAGTATACGTATTGGTA
The DNA here is from genome assembly GCF_031846585.1 of Autumnicola musiva. Taxonomy (NCBI): domain Bacteria; kingdom Pseudomonadati; phylum Bacteroidota; class Flavobacteriia; order Flavobacteriales; family Flavobacteriaceae; genus Autumnicola; species Autumnicola musiva. The sequence goes on along the minus strand of NZ_JAVRHK010000001.1, from coordinate 359,661 downwards.
ACATCAGAATTATGGAGTGTAGCGGTTAATAATTTCCCGTTTTCATCATAGATTTTTACGTGCCATGGGTTGGTTTGAATTTCTACGGAACCATGGGCACTGGTAAATTTGTAGCCGCCATCAATTTTTGAAGATTCCCATTCTTCAGGATGATTTGGGGCGGTGCCGTCCACCAACATCAGTGATTCTTCCTGCCCGTGAAACTGGGGCCCGGAAGCCATTTTAATGCGAATGGTCCTGTCTGAAACAAACTGGATCTCGAAAGGAAGTTCCGGGGAAGCCTCGTATTCTGTCGCCGGGAATTCATTGGCAGAAACCGTGTCCGGCTTCATGAGCATATTGTTAAAAGCCTGGCGGGTTTGGTACTGGTAGCGCTTGTATTTTACAGTTCCTTTTCCTGTTTCAGGATTAAAAGAAGCCAGTTGATCAGCAAAATAAAAGGTGTTTGAATAATCTTCAAAATCCCGGCTAACATCTACCGGGGCGTTAAGCACATCGGCATTCTGAATTTGGGCGTTTGCAGCCGCCATTCCCGAAAGCCCAACGGTGAGGCAAAGAGAAAGCCGGAGAAGGTTTTGGGAGCTTATCATCTGCAATTTTTTAATTTTCATTATTGGTTAGAATTATAAGATTAATTAGTAGTGATGCTTGTAGTTGCGCTTTCCAGCCCTTCAGCCGTTGCTGTAAGCTTTAAATTTCCCGATTTTTTGCCTGCCTGAACAATTACAAGGGCTTTCCCGTTCAGGGCGCTATGTTCTTTGCCTTTAAAAGACTCGTGATTTGTAGGATCTCCGCTTGCCACCCCCACTATTTTTCCATCGCCTTCCAAGCTGAATTTTATAAGATTATCGGCCCGCGGGGCAAGAATTCCTTCTTTATCTGTAATCGTAACGGTAATAAAGGAAAGATCATTATTATCTGCTGTTATTGTTTGGCGATCTGCTGAAAGCTTCATTTTTGCAGGTTTTCCGGCCGTTTTTACTTCTTTTTCAAGCACAACTTTTCCATCTTTTCGGGAAACCGCTTTTAAAGTTCCGACTTCAAAAGGAAAACGCCACATCACATGCAGGTCATCGCCTTCTTTACTTTTTGTGCCCATGGATTCTCCATTCAGAAATAATTCCACTTCATCGGCATTGTTATAATAGGCCCAAACATCTACGGTTTGCCCTTTTTCCCAGTTCCAGTGGGGCAAAATATGCAGTACATCTTCATTGGTCCACTCACTTTTGTACATGTAATAAGAATCTTTTGGAAAACCAGCCAGATCCACAATCCCAAAATACGAACTTCTTGAAGGCCAGATATATGGGGTGGGTTCACCTATATAATCAAACCCTGTCCAGATATAAAACCCGGAGAGGAAATCGTGTTTTTTAATCATTTTCCAAGTGGCTTCATGCAAAGAGCCCCAGGGTGTCCTTACCTGGTCGAATGCTGAAACCGTATTATCCGGATTTCCACCTTCAAAAACCTTATCCCAGCTTACCGGCCAGATTTTGGTGGTGTCTGAAGGAAATTCATAATATCCACGTGTTGCCAAAGCCGAAGTGGTTTCAGTAGCGATAAACGGCGTATTCGGGAAATTTTTTAAATGATAAGGGTAGGTTTCGTGCGCGTAATTGTAGCCAATAATATCCAGCGCGCCAGAACCTGCCAAAGCATTTGGCTGCGCCCTGTTTTCTTCAAACTGGATGGTAATATCCTCGTCGCTATTTACTGCTATTGGCGGATTCATCGCAGCGGTTACGGGACGGGTGCTGTCCAGGTTTTTAACGATATTGGCCAATTCATGGCCTATTTCTGCGCCACGCTCATTCCATTGCTCGGGAATTTCGTTCCCGATGCTCCACATAAAGATGCTGGGATGGTTACGGTCCCGTACAATTAAATCGGTAAGATCTTTTTCGTGCCATTCTTCCCAATAATTGGCATAGTCGTTTTCTGATTTATTTTGTTCCCACATATCAAAAGCCTCATCCATCACGATAAAGCCCATTTTGTCACATAAATCCAGCAATTCCGGGGCGGGAGGGTTGTGCGCGGTACGTATTCCGTTCACCCCCATTTCTTTCATAATTTCCAGCTGGCGCTCTATGGCGCGGGTATTAATAGCTGCGCCAAGCGCTCCAAGGTCGTGGTGAAGGCAAACCCCTTTGATTTTTAACTGTTTTCCGTTCAGTATAAATCCTTCCTTTAGATCGAACTTGAAACTTCTTATGCCAAAAGGAGTTTTATATTGATCCACAATTTCTCCATCTACAGAAATTTTAGTGACTGCAGAATACATTTTAGGATTTTCAACAGACCATAATTCCGGATTTTCTATATGTGTTTTTAGGATGATTTTTTCTTCGGAAGAAGCGCTGATTCCTATTTCTTCTGAAACCGAATTAATTTCATTCCCTTCTAATAAAAATGAAGTTTGCACAGTGGCGGTTTTTGCCTGCCCGTAAGCATTGGCAATATTTAATTCAATATTGGCCGAAGCACTGTCTGCAGTAACGTGGGGAGTACTTATAAATGTTCCCCATTTTGGAATATGAAGTTTATTAGTGGTTTCCAGCCATACATTCCTGTATATTCCTGAACCGGAATACCAGCGGGAATTGGGCTGATTGGAATTATCAATCTTAACAAGAATTTCATTTTCTTCTTCTCCGTAATTTAAATAAGGAGTGAGATTATATTGAAATCCAATATAACCATTGGGGCGGTTCCCTAAATGTTGGCCGTTGATCCAAACATCACTATTGCGGTAAGCTCCGTCAAAAGTTATAAAGGTTAGCTTTGTGCTGTCTTCAGCATTAACATGAAAAGATTTTTTATACCATCCTAAACCACCGGGTAAAGCACCACCTCCTACACCTGCCGGATTTTCTTCATCAAATTCACCTTCAATACTCCAGTCATGCGGTAAATCCAGTGTTCTCCAATTGGTATTTTCTGAAATGCTATCCTTATCCAGAGCAGGATCCTTCAGGTAGAATTGCCATGCCGAATTAAAAGCAATTTTCCTGGAGCTGAAATCTTCTTTTTTGCCCTGATGGTTACAAGCAGTAAAACCTGCGATAATGCAGGATAAAACAAGAGTTTTCAGCAGAGAATTTATTTTTTTTATATGAGTCATATTATTTGTGGCAGGTAAATAATACTACCGCCAGGCCTTAGTTCCTGACGGCAGATCTAAAAAATTTATTCTACTTCTCCTTCTTCCGCAGGACGATAATGAAACACGATTTGGGCAAGTCCTTCTCCATCTCTATCCTGATCCCTTAAGACTCCAAGACGAAGGGAATTCTCACTTAATTCTATTACGTTAACCGAGGTCCAGTTGCTCACATCTCCATAGTAGTCTCCTCCGTATAATGGCTCTACCCCTCCGTTAAAGGTGATGTTATGATCTTCTACATTATAAGAAAATGAACCTGTCTCTGTGGTTTCTTCACTGGAATTAAGAGCGGTTTGGGTGACACTTACATTGTATCCGCCATCAAGATTAAAGGTCATTTGTCCCCAGTTTTTATTCGCCATTACCCATTCATTTCCGGCATAATCTGGAAACCAGGTCCAGTTATCTCCTGCTTCGGGATAATCTACACCGGCCCATCCTACAGGGTTAGCCATATCTAATACCCAAGTTTTACCTTCAACACCGTTAGTAAGCATATTCCATTCTTCTTCGCTGAAATATTCTTCATCGTTTTTGGAAACGGAGACCTGCACAGGTTCAGCTTCTACTGCACCTCCCCGGGTATATGCGGTATAATAAACGGAGTAATTTCCCGCAAACGGAAAAGTCATACTTGTAGTATCCTGATTGGAATGTCCCAGGTCATTTCCTTCACTGTCTTCAAAATGCCAGTATGGAATAACATCTGCAGTATGATTTTGTAAAATAATTTGATTATCACTTCCCGGCTCCTGCATAACGGCAAAATTAAGTTCTGATGCCTTAAGCTGTACTTCAGGAAGATCTTCATCATCTGTTTGGCAGGAATGGAATCCTACGGCCAGGATTGCTAAAATTGCAATTTTTATATTTTTCATAATTACTGTTTTTAGTTAATAATGTTTTACCAGCCCGGGTTCTGTTCTATAGCCCCGTTAGATAGTAGGATTTGAGATTGTGGCAAGGGAAACCAACCCTGGGTTTCAGGCCTGAAATCCACATTGAACTCTCCCCCTAAATCAGTCTCTTCTATTTGCTGTTCGGCTATTTCTAAACTCCATCTGATAAGGTCGAAATAACGTTTTCCTTCCAGGGCAAGTTCAAGGCGACGTTCCATCATAATGTTTTCTTTAGTTAGCGCAATATCATGGGTATCGTCACCAAATGCTCTTTCGCGAACGCGGTCTAAAGCCTGCTGTGCAAATGCATCATCTGTACCCATATTAAGTTCTGCGGCCATTAAGAGTACTTCAGAAAACCTGATTACAGCATAGTCTTCAAAATTATCAATCTGAATATCGCCACCACCGGCGGCAACCACTGCCTCACCAGCTTCATTAGTAATAGGAGCATATTTCTTCCAGGCATAACCGGTATACTGGCGTTGGCCTCTGTCTTCGGGATCAAAATCCAGGCCTTCTGCCGCAAAGTCTATTATGGTAGCATTTCTTCTGGTATCTCCTGCCTGATATGCATTGTAGAGGTCTGGCGTTACCGTTGCACCACCCCAACCATAGGCATAAGGGCCAATGTTGCTGCCACGAGGAGCAATATTTACCGTAAAACGGTTACCTTCATTAAGCGCCCATTCTCCGTTCCCGGAGCTGTTGTAGCGTATGGCAAAAACCATTTCCCTGTTGCCTTCCCCGGCATAGGTTATTGTAGTATCGGCAGCTGCGGCAGCAAGCCATAGTGAACCGTATTCCGGTAAAAGTTCATGCCCGCTATTGTTAACCACATCATTAATATATTCGGTTGCCTGCTGTTTGTTCACTACACCAGCCAGATCTTCGGTTTCATAATAGTCAGTATAAAAAAGGAAGGCTTTGGCCAGGTAAGCTTCTGCCGCCCATTTAGTAACTCTTCCATAATTTGGGCTGCTGTTAAGGGAATAGTTGGCATCACTAAGATTTTGAGCTGCAAAAAGAAAATCATTGGCGATAAGGGCATAGGTTTCTTCAGCAGGAGCTCTTGGAGATTCAAATTCTTCCGGAGTCAATGTGCTTTCCAGGGGAACAATTTCGCCAAACATCCTGGCCAGTTCAAAGTGGAAATGAGCCCTTAAAAAACGTGCTTCTGCTTCGTAAGTTGTTCTTAGGTCTGTATTTTCTCCCCAGTCTACACGGTCCAGGTTTTCCAATAATACATTGGCACGATAGATTCCAAGGTAGCATATTCTCCATACAGGTTCATTCATCTCCAAATCTGAGCCAAATTCAAAGCGGTCCCAATCCAGCGCTACCTGGTTATCTGCTGTACCAAAGCCCCCGTAACAGTTATCTGAAGCGATTTCCGTACTCATTAAGAAACCACCATAACCTTCCCTTTGAAGGGCATCGTAAACTGCTACCAAGCCTTCATAAGCATCTTCCGGAGTCTGGTAAAAATTTTCAGGCACCCTTTCAGTATAGGGTTCATTTTCTATAAAATCGTCAGAACAGGCACTTACGGCAAGTAGTGCTGAAGCTGCGAAAATTTTAATTATATTTTTCATTATTCTTTGATTTTTATTAGAAGTTAACATTTAAGCCTACCAAAAATGTTCTTGGTTGCGGATAGTATCCAACATCAATTCCTCTCGCCCATGATTGGTTAACATTACCAAAACCGATTTCAGGGTCCATACCTTCATAATCGGTAAAAGTAAAGAGGTTATTTGCAGTTAGATAAAGGCGAAACGTGGAAAAGAAATCCAGATCATCACTCAATTGCGCAAGGTCCACACCAAGATTTACAGTTTTTATCCTGAAGAATCCGGCATCCTGGACATAAAGATCAGAGAAGCGCGTATAGTTTCCATTTGAAGTGGTCCCGTAAGTTACTCTTGGAACTGTGTTGGAGGACCCTTCAGTAGTCCAACGGTCAAAAACAGATGTAGTATAATTATTAAAAGGACGTTCATTAGAGCGAACGGCAAACACGTTTTGATTTCCTGCAACACCATAAGTATATACCGAAAAGTCAAAAGCTTTGTAAGTAACATCTAAATTAAAACCATAGTTAATATCAGGATTAGGATCCCCAATCATGGTTTTATCATCCTGATTGATGCTTCCGTCGCCGTTTAAATCTACAAAGCGAACGTCTCCCGGCTGGGCATTAGGTTGGATCAAATTTCCACCCTGTGAATAGGCTGCAACTTCTGCCTCATTTTGGAATATTCCATCTGTTCTTAATCCATAGAAATAACCAATGGGGAAGCCTTCCTGAACACGGTTAATTTCATCTATTCCCTGGAAAAGAAGGTTGGCTTCACCATAAATAATACCATTTGCATTGGCAATACGAAGCACCTCGTTATTATTATGAGAGATATTTCCGTTAACGGAAAAAGTCCAGTCTTTGCCGAATGTGGTATTGTAATTGGCGCTAAACTCAAGCCCTTCATTACGAATGTCACCACCGTTTGTAAACGGAGCCAGGGCTCCGGCAATTAATGGAACAGCCGGTTGTACTATCCAGTCCCGGGTAGTTTTATTATAATAATCGAAGGTTAGGGTTATATCTGAAAAGATTCTTGCGTCAAAACCTATATCCCACTGTTCAGAAGTTTCCCATACCAGGTCTGCATTTGCAACCCTGTCTGGACTGGAACCTACGGCTAGTGGCATTTCATCATCACCGGTGCCAAAATGGTAATTTTTGTTATAGGAGCTTATAGTAGCCAGGTATGCAAACTGTTGATTAAATTGATCGTTTCCGTTTTGCCCCCAGCTAGCCCTTAATTTAAAGCTGTTAATAAAGGAATCTGTGGGGAAGAATTCCTCGCTATCTATATTCCAACCTGCAGAAAATGCAGGGAAATAGGCATATTTATTATTGGGTCCAAATTCTGAAGAACCGTCCCTTCTAATCGTTGCTGTAAAAAGATATTTATTATCATAATCATATAGCAATCTTGCAAAATAAGACTGGATGCTGTAGTCTGTACGCCCGCCGGAAACCCTGTTTTGTTCGGGATTGGTAGTATTAGACAGGTAAGCACGTTCAAAAGTGTCAAATATCAAATCTGTTCCAGAAGCATTTGCATATTCATAAACAGCTTTTCTGGCAGAAGTACCTAGTAACACATCGATGTTATGCAGATCGTCCAGTGTGGTCTGGTATTGAATGGTGTTTTCCCAAATCCAGCTAATATCTTTATTAGAATTTTGAGATACTAAAGAAGTAGCATTGAAGGCATTAGCCGAAAGCTCATAAATTGGGTTAAAGGAGCGGTAACTGCCATCATTAAAATCGATACCAAAACTAGTCCTGAAGGTGAAATTATTTACATCGGCTTCAGCAAAAATATTACCTACGGCACGATTGGATTTACTAAGGTTATTATTATTGTAATATAAAGCACCTAACGGGTTTGTAATATCAGAACTTATATTAGAACGTGCGAAGCTTCCATCTTCATTATAAACCCCCATTGTTGGAGGTGCATTTAAAAAGCCCCTTATATTATTGCTGTAGATTCCCTGATCTGAAACCCCGCTGCTTGTAATGTTCGCAAAGGAAAAATTTTCCCCAATTTCCAAAACATCCTCTATTACTTCATAAGTAATATTGGTGTTAAAAGTAATCCTCTCATAATCGGAGCGGTCTATCTGGCTTCCAATAAGGCCCTCCTGCCCGTAGTAGGCAAGCCCCGTTGTAAAAGTAGCCCTTTCAGAACCTCCGGAAAGTGTTAAAGCATGATTTTGCTTAATGGCACCTTCATTAACAAGTTCATCCTGCCAATTAGTATTGGGAAGTGACGCTATTTCTTCTGAAGGATAAAGCGGTGCAAAACCGGAGTTTACCCTGGCTTCATTCATTATTGTAGCATATTCCCGGCTGTCCAAAAGGTCCAGCCTGTTAGCAGTGTATTGGTAGCCTGTATAGCTGTTGAGGTTTACATTAATTTTACCTTCTTCCCCTTTTTTAGTAGTAACCAATACTACACCGTTTGCGGCCCGGGCACCATAAATAGAAGCGGCAGAGGCATCTTTAAGAATATCTACCCTTGCAATCATAGAAGGATCAAGGTAGCCAATCCCGCCATCTACTACAACACCATCTACTACATAAAGGGGGGCACTATTCCCTGCAGTACCTACGCCACGTATATTTACAACCATACCCGCACCTGGTTGACCGGAAGTAGAGGTAATGTTCACCCCGGAAGTTTGCCCCTGCAGTGCGCTGGTTGCATCTATACTGGCTGTCTGAACCAGGTCTTTGCTTTCTACCAAAGAGGTAGAAGCCGTAGAAACTTTCTTTTTCTGGGTGCCATACCCAATAACTACAACTTCGCTTAGCTCGGCGGCATCCACTTCTAATACAACATCTATTTGGGAGCGGTTGTTTACCGGAATGTCCTGAGTTTCAAAACCCACGTAGCTAAAAACAAGTACCGCATCTGCAGCCACCTGTATTTGATAATTACCGTCAAAGTCGGTAGTGGTACCGGTAGAGGTACCCTGGACCGTCACATTAACACCGGGGATGGGCAAACCATCATCGGCAGACGTTATTGTTCCACTTACAGTGGTACCTTCCTGTGCAAAACCTGGTTGGAAGTATGTTAGCCCCAGAAAGAGAGACAGGCAGAAGAGGAACATTGATGAATGAAAATTGTATTCTCTTTTCATAATAAATGAATTAGGTATTTAATTAATTTTTCTGCTTGATGATATTAAGATTTTATCACTATCACCGTTTCAATCGTTTGCGAAAAACTTACAAATAAGAGCGTTCAGGAAGAATGACAAAAAGTTATTCCCAGTTCAAAAATTTTGAGGTAGAGTTTTAACATGTTTAATAATTTGAATGTTCTATTAGTAATATTTTTTCAGCTACACGTTAAAGTGCTGTTGCCATTTTACATATCAAGATACAGGCTTTAATATGTTAAAAGGATGATGCAATGTACCACCTCGAGCCTGTTGAGTAGGGGTGTCAAATTATCATTAAGAGGGATGTTTTGTTCACAAGCCTATTGTTGAACCCTTATGAATGTTGAGATTGAGCTGTTTTAATATTGGAGGTATATTAAAGTTCCATTTGTTTGGGAACAATTTTATTCTTTTAAGCAAACTTCTAACGTCTCTAAATTTTTAGAGCAGATTTCGGAAGGCAGGGGGTAGGTTGGCTTCTTTTTATGTTGTTTTTATATAAGTGTAAATTTCAAAGGCTATTGATGGAAATGGCAATTTTGAGTAAATCATTTGGTGCTTTCTCTTGAAGAAGACGAATAAAGTATTAAAAAATTTGTCTTACCGAAGTTAGGAATAGGATACTTCAGCTCTAATTTCTGAAGGGAGTTTTTTGAATTTTTTCTTGAAATTCTTTGTGAAATATTTCGGATTATTAAACCCTACTTCATAAGCTATTTCAGAAATGGTCATCTTGCTGTTTTCAAGCAAATGTTTTCCCCGGTTTAGACGGGTGTCTTTAATAAATTCCTGTGGTGACTTTTCAGTTTTTGTTTTCAGTTTATTGTAAAGATAGGTACGACTTACACCAAGTTGTGATGCAAGACTTTCCACAGAGAATTCGGGATCACCTAAATGCCTGTCCACAATTTGCAGTGCCTGCTGTACAAACTTATCATCCTGGGAGATCACCGGTTGCTGTTCTTTCTCAAGCTTTATTTTTTTGCTGTATGCCTGCTGAAATGCCCGGCGCTGCTCAATAAGATTACCTGTGCGGGAAAGTAAAACATCTAAATTAAATGGTTTCGAAATAAAATCATTAACACCAATTTTTAATGCCTGTAATTTTTCCTGATCTTTTTTATTTGCGGTTAGCAGGATAAAAGGAATATGCCTGGTACGAGGGTCTTTCCTTATCTTTTCACATAATGAAATTCCATCCATTTTTGGCATGATCCAATCTGAAATAATAATGTCTGGTTTAACAGAGAGTGTTTTTTTCCAGCCTTCCTCACCATTGGTGGCTATAAATACATTGTAAAACGCTTTAAATTCACCCGTAAGAAAGTTTAGAAAATCCACGTCATCTTCTATAATAAGAACAGCGGGGTTATTTTCCTGTGCAACAATTCTTTCTTTTGAAGATACCTCATCTTCAGGTTTTTCAGGAATATTTTCTTTTAAAACAGGGAACGGGAGACTCACGATAAACATAGTTCCCTCTTCAGGCTTACTTTGTACTTCAATTTTTCCCTTATACAACTCTACAAATTCTTTTACAAGAGACAGTCCTATTCCGCTTCCAGAAGAAGAATTGCTTTTTGTACCTTCAACCTTATAAAACCTGTCAAAAATATGTTTTTGATCCTCTTCTGGAATTCCTATTCCGGAATCTTTTATTTTTATTTTAAGTGTTTTTTCATCCTTTTTAGTATTTCCACAGATGCGGCAATCCATTAAAATTTTTCCTTCTGTGCCTGTAAATTTAAAAGCATTAGAAAGCAGGTTGAAGAGAATTTTTTCCAGTTTATCCTGGTCAAAGGCCGTATAAAAGTTATCGGTATTTGTTTTGAAGGTGTAAGTAATATCTTTTCTTGCAGCCAGGCTTTGGAAGGAGTTAAAAGTTTTTTCCAGAAATTCAATCAGGTTCCCCTGTGAGGTAAATAATAACTTCTCCTTCTCTATGTTTCCAAGATCAAGAATTTGGTTAATCAGATTAAAAAGACGTTGGGTATTTTTATTTACAGTTTCTAGTTGCTCTTTTTTCTCACTTGCAGTTTCTTTAAACTTTAGTTTATCAATAACAGCCAGAATGAGTGAAAGCGGAGTTTTAAATTCATGACTTATATTGGTAAAGAACCTGATTTTCATTAAGTCCATTTTGTGCAATTGAGCAGCTTCTCTTTTTTCCTGTTCTATTCTGAATTTTTCCTGCTGCCGCCGGATTATCCTTTGGCGGGAAATAAACAGAATTAGAGCTATTACCAATACATAAAAGATGTAGGCATAAGTGGTCTTGTAAAATGGTGGAAGTATTTCAATATTGAGCGTGGCGGGGCTATCACTCCACACCTGATCATTATTAGAAGCCCGCACCATAAAGGTGTAATCTCCCGGGTCAAGATTTGTATATGTTACCCGGCGGTTATCGCTTCGCGATCCCTGCCATTCTTCATCGAATCCTTCCAGTTTATACTGATAATTATTTTTGGAAGGCTGGAAGAAATCCAGCGCAGCAAATTCCAGAGAGAATAAATTTTCATTATGGTTTAAAGTAATTGAAGGAGTCTCGGTTATGGCTTTTTTCAAAATCACCCGATCATTTATTTTCTCACCCGGTCTCACCCGTTGGTTGAACAGGTACAACGAAGTGAAGACCACTTTAGGAGGATTCTCATTGAAGTTAAAATCTTCAGGATTAAAGAGGTTAAAACCATTTAAACCTCCAGCCAGAATTTCTCCACGGCTGTTTTTGAAAAGTGCATTTTGATTAAACAAATTCCCCTGTAGCCCATCCTGGTCATCATATTTGCTGAAAGTGGGCTTTATCCTTACAGAATCTTCTGAAGCATATTTTTTCTTCATTTGAAAAAGTCCGTATGAGGAGCTTAACCATAAATCTTCCTGGTTATCTTCGGTTATTGCAAGTACATTTTTACCTGGCAGGCCTTCTTCTTCAGAAAAATTAGTAAACGATTTTCGATCAGGATTATAAAGGCTTAGCCCTTTTTCGGTCCCAATCCACATATTGTCATCACTGCCCCGGAATAAAGAAATTATATAATCGGTGGGGAGAGCCTTATTTCCGTTAGTGTGGGAGTCAAAATGCTCTCTTTTTCCGTTTTCAGGATTAAAGATGTCAATGCCGCTAACTCCGCCAATCCAAATATTTCCTTTTACATCTTCAGTAATACTGGATATGTAGCTGTTATTATGGAGGTTGGGAATCATTGAAGTATTGCCGGAATGATAAAACCTTTCGCTTTCCCTGTCAAATATTTCCAGTCCTGAAACAAGTGTACCAATCCAGAGTATTCCTCTGGAATCTTCAAAAATTTCCCATACACTTTTGCCACCCAGGCTATATGGGTTTTCTTCATTATGAGTAAACCTGGTGAAGGTTGTTGTGCCTTCTGTGTGGTTTAATTTATTTAAACCGCCCAAATAAGTGCCCACCCAAAGATCTCCTTTGTGGTCATGATAGAGGCTAACAATAATGTTGCTGGAAATGCTGGAAGAATCCTTTTCCTTATGTTTAAATTGTTTATACTCATGCGTTTTCCGGTTTAAAAAGATAAGTCCTCCTCCATTTGTCCCTATCCAGATATTTCCATCCTGATCTTCTTCAAAAACATTTACATCGTTAAAGGGAAGGCTGTTTGATTGGGAAAACAAATTTTCGTGATGCTGAAACCTGATGCTGTTTTTATGGAAGTAATCTACACCGCTTTTAAAAGTTCCTGCCCATATAATTCCATCATCATCTTTATAAAGAGAGGTGATACTGTTATGGGACAGGCTATTTTCAATTTCAGGATTGTTGGAAATATAGGTAGTGTTCCAGTTTTCTTTATTGATTAATGTTATGCCACCATGATCGGTAGCTATCCATAAATTGCCTTCAGGATCCATTACTATATCTGAAATTAAATCACTGCTAAGCCTTATTTTGCTGGTGCTACTATTAAAATTACGCAGGCTATCCATTTCAGGCTTATAATAAAATACACCATGATCTTCAAATAAGTGTATCCATAAGTCGTTATCCTGATCTACGGTTAACCTGTAATCTTTTATTTGGTTATTAAATTTTTTGGCTAAAAGAGGATATTCCCCGGTAATGGACATTGTTCTTTTATCCAGGTTCTTAATTGTTCCATCCTGGTAAATTATCCAAAAATTGTTGTTGTTTCCCTCCTGAAAATCCGTTACCGAATTACCAGGTTCATTATTAGAAAACGGAACTTCTTCAGCTTTCCGGCCTGGTAACGAATATTTAAAAATTTCTTCTCCTTCCAGTATAAACCAAAAATCTCCTTCCGAATCTTTTTTAATGTACAATACCTCTTTCTCAGGTAATCCCAGTTTTTTTAAGATTTGTGCCGGCCTATAAGAGAATTGTTCAGTTTCAGTATTAAAAATTTTCATTCCCGAGAAAGTCTGTGTCCAAATATTTCCCAGGGGATCTTCAAAAATCTTATCATAGTTCTTAGGGTACACCTGAGAATTATCTGCGGCTTTGGGATTAAAGGTCCTTATTTCGTAACCATCATACCGGTTTAAGCCAGAAGAGGTGCCAATCCAGAAAAATCCATTACTATCCTTAAAGAAGGAATTTATAGAGCCGGGTGAAAGGCCGTCTGACACGCTTAAATGGCTAAATCTATAATCAGTGGAAGACAGGCAGCCGTTTTTTAACGATTGCGAAAAACCTTCTGAAAAAGATAAAAGCAATACTAAAAGGATAAAATATCTAATCAAGCCGGAACTGGATTTATTTATAGCAATTTATCTAACTTATTGAGGAGAAAAAATATATTCTTTAGTGAGTAAGCTAGATAAAAAATATGTTATTTCCAAATTTTCAATACAGCGGGTAAAATTTGAATTATTCGCAATAATTACTCTTGAAAAATAGATTTATAAAAGAATTAGCAAATCTGGATAGTTTTAAACTATAATTATAGCGCCAGATTATTTATATGAAAATGCCATTATTAGTTTAAGAGCAACAGTTGTTTAAAATATTACTACATCATTTCAAATTAAAAGCCGGAGATATTTGCCTTTATAAGGCTAATTCATTGCTCCTTCTCTCGAGATTTCTTCGGCTTTGTTCACTTACTCGGGACACGTTCTATCCCAGGAATAATTTCATAAAAAAATGCCATCCTAAGAGAATGGCATTTATCAGGCTCCCCCTCTTGGGCTCGAACCAAGGACCCTTTGATTAACAGTCAAATGCTCTAACCAACTGAGCTAAGGAGGAATTTCAGTATGTCCAGAATTTTTAAAAAAGCTTTCTGTTGCTTTTTGCTCCTCCTCTTGGGCTCGAACCAAGGACCCTCTGATTAACAGTCAGATGCTCTAACCAACTGAGCTAAGGAGGAATGTTGCAATTCTTTTTTGCGGATGCAAATATAAAGGAATTTTTAGATCCCTGCTAAATTTAGCTATAAAAAATTGCATCTTTTTATAGTTCTTTTTTAATTCTGCTATGTGCTCAATAACAGTGGGTTTTATGTTTTATTAGAAGATTATCGTGATATTCTACGCGGAATATGAGATTTTCATTTTTTATAATAGGAAAAAATATTAGATTCATAAAAAATTTATTTGATATGCAAGTCACTCCTAGTAATGTCCACATTGAAGCCGTAAAAGGTGGAATTACCCAGCAAGCCGATGTTCAGGCTATTGTTAACGCGGCAAATGCAGAGCTCACCACCGGTGGTGGTGTTGCAGGAGCTATTCACCATGCGGCCGGGACAGAGTTGTACAAGGAATGTCAGCAGTTTGCTCCTATACGTCCGGGGGAAGCGGTTATTACCAGTGGTTATAAATTACCGAATGAGTATGTTATCCATTGCCTGGGCCCGGTCTATGAAAGAAGGAAAAATTATGAAGAATTACTGGAAAAATGTTACATAAATGCTCTTCAGCTTGCGGAGGAGAAAAACATAAAATCTATTGCATTTCCGGCTATTTCTACCGGGGTCTTCGGTTATCCCATGGAAGCGGCAGCAGAGGTGGCGGTGAAAACTATTTTAAAACAAATTCCACAGTTAAAGCATGTGGAAAAGATTAAATTTGTCTTGTTCACACAGGCAGATCTGGAAATTTACCAGAATAAGCTTGAAGAACTTCAATAAGTTCACCACCAAGACAAAATTTAATATGTTTAATTTTACTGCAACTTATACAGACCAGTACCAGTTGGCCATGGCGCAGGTTTATTTTAAAAAAGGCCATCACGATCATCAGGCTGTCTTCGAATATTTTTTTAGAAAAATTCCTTTTGAAGGGGGCTATGCCGTTTTTTCCGGTCTGGAAGATTTGCTTCAAATAATTGAAAATTTCAGGTTTAATAAGTCTGAAATTGAGTATTTGAGAAACAGGGGTTTTGAGGAGGATTTTCTTGCCTATTTGGAGACTTTTAGCTTTTCCGGAAATATAATTTCTGCTAAAGAAGGTGATATTGTATTTCCTACACGTCCTGTATTACAGGTAGAGGCGAACATTATTGAAGCACAGCTTATAGAGACCATTCTTCTAAACCTTCTTAATTTTCAAACTCTCATAGCAACAAAAGCAAGTAGGATGAGGTTGGTAGCCGGGGATGCCACACTCCTGGATTTTGGCCTTAGAAGATCGCAGGGCCCGGGCGGGTATTATGCAACCAGGGCTGCAATTACCGGTGGTTTTGATGGTACCAGCAATGTGATTGCTGCAAGAGACCTTAATATTTCTGCTTCCGGGACCATGGCACATTCATTCGTACAGAGTTATGATGATGAACTGCAGGCATTTAGGGATTTTGCTGAAGGGCGGCCGGAAAATTGTGTGCTTCTTGTGGATACTTATAATACCCTTAAAAGCGGAATTCCCAATGCTATTAAAGTAGCGAAGGAAATGGAGCAGAGGGGGCAAAAGCTTCTTGCAATTCGGTTAGATAGCGGGGATTTGGCCTATCTGGCAAAGGAAAGCAGAAAACTGCTTAATGAGGCAGGGCTTGATTATGTAAAAATCGCGGCCTCCAATCAGCTTGATGAGCATGTGATAAAAAGCCTTTTGGAGCAGCAGGCCCCAATAGACATTTTTGGAGTAGGTACTAATCTTGTTACAGGAAATCCTGATGCAGCATTGGATGGAGTGTATAAGCTGGTTTATTCTGCCGGTAAGCCCCGTATCAAGATTTCTGAAAGCCTGTCGAAGATAACACTTCCGCATAAAAAACAGGTCTTCAGAATAAAAAATAAGGAGGGAAAATGTATTGGTGCCGATGTTGTGGCCCTTGTTGAAGAAACCGATGTGAAAGAGATGTTTCATCCTTTTGAACCTTATAAATCTCTTCATATTGAAGAATATGAGCAGGAGCCTTTGCTGGAAAAAGTAATGGAAAATGGTAAAAGCCTGCTAAAATCCCGCTCCCTAAAAGAGATAACTGCTTATAGTTTGTCAAGGCTGGCAGAGCTGCCAATAGAATATAAACGGTTCAATAATCCCCATATCTATAAGGTGGGACTGAGCGAGCGGTTAAAAGAAGATAGGGACAGATTAATCAAAGAGAATAAGAGTAAATTATGAAAGCATTATTGATTATAGATGTTCAAAATGATTTTATGCCGGGTGGAGCTTTGGCTGTTCCTGAAGGAGATAAAGTGGTGCCTGTAATTAATGATATTCAGGGAAAATTTGATCTGGTTATTGCCACACAAGACTGGCATCCTAAAGGACATGCCAGTTTTGCTGTAAGTCACCCGGGAAAGCAGGAATTTGAAAAGATAGGCCTAAATGATATTGAGCAGGTTCTTTGGCCGGCGCATTGCGTACAAAATACAGAGGGAGCGGCATTTCATAAGGATCTCAAGACATCAAAAATTGAAGCTATCTTCAGAAAAGGAACAAATACCGACATTGATAGTTATAGTGGCTTCTATGATAATGCTCACCTAAAATCTACCGGACTTTCAGGCTATCTGAAAGAAAAAGGAGTGAAGGAAATTTACTTCGGCGGACTTGCAGCTGAAATCTGCGTATTTTTTTCAATTAAAGATGCATTAGAGGAAGGTTTTTCAGCAATATTAGTTGAAAATGCTACCAGGGCTTTAGATAAAGCCGAATTTGAAAATACAAAGAAGCAAATCCTGGCAGCCGGAGGAAAAATTTTAGATTCCTCGGCATTGGGATTCTAAAAGTTAAGATAATAAATGTAGCCTACATTTATCCAGAAGATCCAGTCATTAGCTTTATTCTGCGGTGCATCAATATTTAAGCCGTCAATCCAGTCACTGTTATAGTAATGCCACCTGCTTTCAATCATTATGTCTCCACTACGATGAATTTTATAACGTGCTCCCATACTGCCAACAACTGCAAAAGTGCTTTTAGATTCAAGATCTATCCCGTCCACAAACGTTGGAAAAACATTTGAAGGGTCTTCCAGCGGTCCAAGATCAGAATAAGCGAAAGGGCTAAAATTTACAAAATGAACCCCAAGACTTACATAGGGCGAAAAGAGATAACCAAAATTGGTAAAATCTCTAATGTTCAAAAAATGGTATTCCAGATGTGTACCTATTTCTATAGTCTCAGTAAAACCATGCATGGCTCTTAAAAGTTGTCCGCCAATGGTGTTTTTTGAAGCAACAGGGCCACGGTGTTCTAGGTTAGTCCTGAAGTAATCAATTTCATTACGAATACGAAAATGCTTATTAAAGAACCTGTTTCTGGTATAACAGCTGCACTCTGCATTAAACGCAAAATTCAGGTAATGCACCAGGCCCACTCCCAGGCCGGAATTATTAACATTGGTGTTTAAGTTCCATCGTTCCCCGTAATCTGTATAAAAGGAAGCAGGGCCGGCGAGTACTCCAATCTCATGAGAAAGCCCGAATTGAGCATAAGTATTTCCGCCAGAAAGTATAGTGAAAATAAATAAAAAAAACACAGTTCGGGGCATGTAGACTGGTTATGAGATAGTCGCAAATATATAAAAAGAAGTTTAAGATCAACTTCAAATAATTTTCCACCTGAAAAAAGTTCATAACATATCGGGCGTTAATATTATATCAAAAAATAAATATTATCGGCTATCTTTTAGAGAACCCCTATATTTGCACTGCATAACAGCAATTTTTTTAATAAACTTATTAGCACCACACAATATGGAACAAAATGTAAAAGAGTTCTTAGATAAGGTATCAAAAAGAAATCAAAATGAACCTGAATTCATGCAGGCCGTTCATGAAGTTGCAGAAACTATAATTCCGTTTATAGAGGAAAATAAGAAATATCAGAATATGATGCTGCTTGAGCGTATGGTGGAACCTGAGCGTATGATTATGTTTAGAGTGCCATGGCTGGATGACGAAGGCAATATTCAGGTAAATCGCGGGTTTAGAATCCAGATGAATTCAGCAATTGGCCCATACAAAGGTGGTTTGCGTTTTCATCCAACAGTAAATCTTAGTATCCTGAAATTCCTTGCCTTTGAGCAGGTATTTAAAAACTCTCTTACCACACTTCCTATGGGTGGGGGTAAAGGTGGATCTGATTTTGATCCTAAAGGAAAATCTGATAATGAAGTAATGCGTTTTTGCCAGAGTTTTATGACAGAGCTGGCTAAGCATATAGGTGCAGATACCGATGTTCCTGCCGGTGATATTGGTGTGGGTGGCCGTGAGATAGGATATCTTTTCGGGCAGTACAAAAGGTTACAAAATGAATTTACCGGAATCCTTACCGGAAAAGGTATTTCTTACGGAGGATCTTTAATTCGTCCTGAAGCAACAGGTTACGGTAACGTATATTTTGCGCAAAATATGCTTTCCAGAAAAGGAGAGAAGATTGAAGATAAAACCATAGTAATTTCCGGGGCAGGAAATGTGGCGCAATTTGCTGCAGAAAAAGCTATTCAGCTAGGGGCAAAGGTACTTACCATGTCCGATTCCGGAGGTTATATTTATGATGAAGAAGGAATTAACCAGGAGAAACTTAATTTTATCATGAATCTTAAAAATGAGAAACGTGGCAGAATAAGTGAATATGTAGAGGAATATCCTAATGCCAGATATCATGAAGGAGAAACTCCCTGGAGTGTAAAATGTAATATTGCTCTGCCTTGTGCCACTCAAAACGAATTGTTGGAAGATGATGCCAGGAAGCTGGTTGAAAATGGATGCATGTGTGTGGGAGAAGGGGCAAATATGCCGTGTACTCCCGAGGCTGTCGAGGTGTTCCACAGTGCTAAAATCCTTTTCTCTCCGGGTAAAGCTTCCAATGCCGGTGGTGTGGCCACTTCAGGCTTGGAGATGTCGCAAAACTCCCTGCGTTATGCATGGACTTCAGAAGAAGTGGATAAAAAGCTTCATGAAATCATGAATAATATCCACGCGAAATGTGTGGAATATGGAACAGATAAAGATGGATATGTAGATTATGTGAAGGGAGCAAATATTGCCGGTTTCGTAAAAGTTGCCGATGCTATGCTTGCCCAGGGCGTTGTATAAATTATTCAACTTATAACATATTTGAAGCCGCTCCTTTCCGGGCGGCTTTTTTAATATCTTTGATGTTCAAATTTTCTCCGGAATGCTGGTAAATACTGAAGCAATAGTTATAAGCGCCTTAAAATACGGGGAAGCCGATCTTATTGTTAAAGCTTATACCCTGGAAAGCGGAGTGAGAACATACATGCTTCGCGGAGTGTTGAAATCGAAAAAAGGCAAATTTAAGGCCTCCCTTTTTCAGCTTTTAACTCAGCTGGAAATAGTAGCCAGCCATAAAGATAAAGGCACGCTGGAATATTTAAAAGAAGCTAAGGTTTTACATACTTACCAAAGCCTGCACACCAATTTTATCAAGACTTCCATGGTCATGTTTTTAGCTGAAGTTTTAAAAAATGCTATAAAAGAGGAGGAAGCAAATCCTCATTTGTACCAGTACCTTAAAATCAGCTTAAACTGGCTTGATCTTCACAACTCCATAGCTAATTTCCACCTGCTTTTTCTGCTGAAGCTTAGCCGCTACCTGGGTTTTCATCCCGATGATTCCCAAACCAATTTGCCATATTTTAATTTACTGGATGGAGTTTTTCAGGAAATTAAAACCAATCAATACTGCATAGAAGGTGAAAATCTTATAATTTTACGGCAGTTCCTGGACCTTGGCTTTAACGACTCCAGCAATTTAAAACTTAATCAAAACAGCCGGAATAGTTTTTTGAATATGCTTATTTTCTATTATGAATTGCATATTGAAGGCTTTAGGAAGCCCAAATCCCTTGCTGTGCTCAACGAAATATTTAGCTAATGCAAAAGCACTACTTTCTACTTGCCTTTTTTGTAAGTTTCTTTTCAATAAATGCCCAGCAAATTCAGGTGCTGGATGAAGATTCTCATGAGCCGCTGCCTAATGTTAACATCTACAATGCTGAAAGTACAAAAACGCTACTTACTAATCTAAATGGATTTGCAGATCTTTCAGGATTTGAAGAGAACGAGCTTCTTATTTTTAAACATCTTTCTCATGATGAAAAAAGAATAAGAAAGGCAGGAATTCTCAGGAATAATAATATTGTTTTCCTGGAACCTAATGAAAATCAACTGGAACAGGTGGTGCTTTCGGTGTCTAAATTTGAAATGAACAGGGAAAATATTCCGCAGAAGATTGTAAGTGTTACTCCTGAAGATATTAAACTTTACACCCCTCAAACTTCTGCCGATTTGCTTCAAAACACCGGTCAGGTTTATGTACAGAAGAGTCAGCTGGGTGGTGGAAGTCCTATGATAAGAGGATTTGCAACTAACCGACTTTTAATTACGGTAGATGGTATTAGAATGAATACAGCTATTTTCAGAAGCGGAAATCTTCAAAATGTGATTTCCGTAGACCCGCTGGCGGTGGAAAGGGCTGAGGTGCTTATAGGTCCCGGATCGGTGGTTTATGGCAGTGACGCTATTGGCGGGGTGATGAATTTTTATACCCTTGAACCCGGTTTCTCATTCTCAGAAGAGACTAATATTTCCGGAAACGCTTATGCGAGGTATGCTACGGCTAATGAAGAAAAGACCGTTCATGCCGATGTAAATATTGGTGGGAGTAAACTTGCTTCCCAAACCTCAGTAACTTATTCTGATTTTGATGACTTAAAAATGGGAAAACACGGTCCCGGGGAATATCTTCGGGAAGATTATGCCGTGCGCCGAAACGGGGAAGATATTCAGGTGGAAAATGAAAATCCGAGAGTGCAGAAACCTACCGGCTACGAGCAAATTAATCTGCTTGAAAAAATAAAATATATGCCCGGTGGCGACTGGGATTTTAATATTGGGCTTATTTTTTCTACTACTTCAGATTATCCTCGGTATGACAGGTTGTATCGTAAAAGAGATGGGGTGTTGCGCGCTGCAGAATGGTATTACGGCCCGCAAACCTGGTTCCTTGGTGACTTCAAAATTAATAAAAGAGGAAACGGGGAATTTTACGATAAAGCCCAATTTACCGCTGCCTATCAATATTTTGCAGAAAGCCGAAACGATCGTGATTTTGGCGGGGAAACCTTATTTACCACGGAAGAAAATGTAGGTGCCTATTCCCTGAATCTCGATTTTGAAAAAGGTTTTGCTGAAAGTAAACTATTCTACGGATTTGAATATGTGCTGAATAATGTAGATTCTGAAGGGGAGAGTACAAATATTATTTCAGGAGAAGCTAATCCTACAGCCTCACGATATCCTGACGGTTCTTCCTGGCAGTCGCTGGCCGCGTATGGCAGTTATCAATGGGAAGTAAATGATGATTTATCTTTCCAGTCCGGACTGCGGTATAACCATATTTTGCTTGATGCTGAATTTGATGACCGGTTCTATGATTTCCCGTTTGAAGAAGCAAATATTAGTACAGGAGCATTAACCGGAAGTGCCGGGATTAACTGGAAACAGAACGATTATTTGAGGTGGCGGGTTAATCTTTCTACCGCTTTCAGGGCGCCTAACGTAGATGATATTGGTAAAATTTTTGATTCGGCACCTGGTTCTGTGGTGGTGCCAAACCCCAACCTGGATTCGGAATATGCTTATAGCGGAGAACTGGGACTGGAATGGTCTCCTGCCGAAAATATAGAATTTCAGGTCGCGGGATATTATACATTTTTAGACAATGCCATGGTGCGCCGGGACTTTGATCTTAACGGAGAAACCATAATAGATTACCAGGGGGAACCCAGCAGGGTGCAGGCTATCCAGAACGCTGCCAGCGCATATGTGTATGGGTTTGAAGGTGGAATGCAGATTGATTTTTCAGTTGCTTTAAGAATGACTTCTCAACTAAGCATAATGGAAGGGGAAGAAAAGGAAGGAGATGATTATTTGCCTTTGCGGCATGCATCGCCGGTCTTCGGAAATACTCATTTTATCTGGAATAAAGGCAAACTTAAACTCGATATTTACGGTGAGTATAATGGCGAGTTCGAATTTGAGGATCTCGCACCTTCAGAGCAGGATAAACCTTATCTTTATGCAGTAGATGAGAATGGGAATCCTTATTCCCCAGCCTGGTACACGCTTAATTTAGCTGCACAATACAAATTAAACAACCACTGGAATGCTACGGCAGCTTTGGAAAACATCACCAATCAACTTTACAGGACCTATTCTTCGGGAATTTCAGCAGCGGGAAGAAATTTTATAATTGCGCTGAATTATAGTTTTTAAGCTGAAGCTTTAGTAACAGGTTTTAAAGAAATTCAGCAATAAACAATTTTCAGTTTTAAATTAATATTTCCGGTATTACTTCAGTATTAAGTCTACCGCAAAAGCTTATTTTCTTTTTCTTAAGACTTCTCTTTTGTCAAAATTGATTAATTTTGCACATCATTAGAAATTTCGACAAAATGAGCAATAAGTTCCCTGAATATAAAGGACTTGACTTACCAAAAGTTGCAGAGGAAACCTTAGCCTGGTGGAAGGAGAATAAGATTTTTGAAGAAAGCGTTAGCTCGCGGGAAGGTGCAGAGCAATTTGTGTTTTTTGAAGGTCCGCCTTCAGCAAACGGCCTGCCCGGAATTCACCACGTGATGGCCCGTTCGATTAAGGATATTTTTTGCCGTTATAAAACCCAAAAAGGATTTCAGGTTAAACGTAAGGCCGGTTGGGATACGCACGGTTTACCAATAGAACTTGGTGTAGAAAAAGAACTTAATATTACCAAAGAGGATATTGGGAATAAAATAAGCGTTGAAGAATATAATCATGCCTGTAAGAACGCAGTAATGCGTTATACAGGTATCTGGAATGACCTGACCGAAAAAATGGGCTACTGGGTAGATATGGGAGACCCGTATATTACCTATAAGTCCAAATATATGGAAACTGTTTGGTGGCTGCTTTCCGAAATTTATAAAAAAGGGCTTATCTATAAAGGCTATACCATTCAGCCATATTCTCCAAAAGCGGGAACCGGTTTAAGTTCCCATGAGCTTAACCAGCCGGGAACTTATCAGGATGTTACCGATACCACGGTAACGGCCATGTTTAAGGCAAAGAAAGATTCTTTACCGGAAGCACTAAAAGATGAGGCAGATGCTTTGTATTTTATTGCCTGGACCACCACCCCGTGGACGTTGCCTTCCAATACGGCACTCACCGTTGGGCCAAAAATTGAATACGTTAGTATAAAAACATATAATCAATACACATTTAAGCCAATCACCATCGTGGTTGCAAAAGATCTTGCTGAAAAACAGTTCGATAAAAAGTTTGTAAAAGTTGAAAGCGAAGAAGATCTGCAAGGTTTTAAAGAGGGAGACAAAATTCCTTATTTTATTGGCAAGAGTTATCCCGGAAAAGATTTGGTAGGGATTAAATATGAGCAATTAATGCCCTATGCCCAGCCGTACAACAATCCTGAAAATGCCTTTCGCGTAATTTCAGGAGATTTTGTTACTACTGAAGATGGTACGGGAATAGTGCATACTTCACCTACTTTTGGTGCAGATGATGCCCTTGTGGCAAAGCAGGCTACTCCAGAGGTGCCGCCGTTGCTGGTAAAAGACGAGAATGATAATCTTGTTCCGCTGGTGGATTTGCAGGGAAAATTCAGAAAAGAGCTTGGAGAGTTCGCCGGGAAATATGTTAAGAATGAATATTATGAGGATGGGCAGGCACCGGAAAAATCTGTAGATGTTGAAATTGCCATTAAACTAAAGGAAGAAAACCGGGCGTTTAAAGTAGAAAAGTACGTTCACAGTTATCCCAATTGCTGGAGAACCGACAGGCCAATTCTTTATTATCCGCTGGATTCATGGTTTATAAAGGTAACCGATGTAAAAGACAGGATGCATGAGTTAAACCTTGGCATTAACTGGAAACCTAAAGCTACCGGGGAAGGACGTTTTGGAAACTGGCTTGCCAATGCTAATGACTGGAACCTTTCCCGAAGCAGATATTGGGGCATCCCACTTCCTATCTGGAGGACTGAGGACGGAAAAGAAGAAAAAATTATAGGTTCCATTGCAGAGTTAAAAGAAGAAATCACCAAAGCTGTTGAAGCAGGGGTGATGGATAAAGATATTTTTGAAGGTTTTGAACCTGGCAACATGAGTGATGAAAACTACGAGAAAGTAGACCTTCACAAAAATGTTGTTGATGAAATTGTTCTGGTAACTGAAAGTGGAAAGGCAATGAAACGTGAAGCCGATCTTATTGATGTGTGGTTTGATTCCGGTTCTATGCCTTACGCGCAGTGGCATTATCCTTTTGAGAATAAGGAAAAAGTAGAAGGCACCTGGCGCCAGGCAGATTTTATTGCTGAGGGGGTGGACCAGACAAGAGGATGGTTCTATACAATGCACGCCATTGCCACTCTGGTTTTTAATGATGTGGCTTATAAAAATGTGGTTTCTAACGGGCTTGTTCTGGACAAGAATGGCCAAAAAATGTCTAAACGTCTTGGCAATGCCGTAGATCCTTTTGAAACGCTTGCCGCTTTTGGGCCCGATGCAACCCGGTGGTACATGATTTCAAATGCCAATCCATGGGATAACCTAAAATTTGACATTGAAGGTATTGGGGAAGTGCAGCGTAAATTCTTCGGAACCCTTTACAACACGTATTCGTTTTTCACTCTTTATGCCAATATTGATAATTTCACATATGCTGAAGAGGATATTGTCCTGGAAGAGCGTCCGGAAATTGACCGCTGGATCCTTTCAGAATTGCATACGTTGATTGAAAAAGTTGATAAATTTTATGCCGATTATGAGCCCACAAAGGCTACACGGGCAATTTCAGAATTTGTTCAGGAAAACCTGAGTAACTGGTTTGTGCGCTTAAGCAGGAGAAGGTTCTGGAAGGGTGATTATGAGCAGGATAAAATTTCTGCTTATCAAACCTTGTACACCTGCCTGGAAACAGTGGCGAAATTGGGAGCTCCTGTGGCTCCATTTTACATGGAGCGCCTTTACAGGGATTTAAATAAAGCAACCGGGAAAGAGAAAATTGAATCTGTTCATATAGCTGAATTCCCCAAATTTGAAGATAAATTTGTGGATAAAAAGCTGGAAGGCAAAATGGAGAAAGCCCAGCGCATTTCTTCCCTGGTGCTTTCCCTTCGGAAAAAGGAGATGATTAAAGTACGCCAGCCCCTGCAGCGCATAATGATTCCGGTACTTAATGAAGAACAGGGAGAAGAAATTCTTGCTGTTCAGGAGCTTATAAAGAGCGAGGTGAATGTGAAGCAAATTGAACTTATAGACGATGCTTCAGGAATATTGGTGAAGCAGGTAAAGCCTAATTTTAGAGTTCTTGGTCCACGATTTGGAAAAGATATGAAGCTGGTTGTCAATAAAATAAATGAGTTTTCTTCCGAAGATATTGTGCAAATAGAGCAGCAGGGGAGCATTGAGGTAGAGGTTAATGAAAAAATGATTACTTTGGCGGCCGATGAGGTGGAAATTACTTCACAGGATATTGAAGGCTGGCTGGTGGCCAGCAGCGGTAATATTACTGTTGCACTGGATGTGAGTATTTCCCCGGAATTGAAGAAAGAAGGAGTTGCGAGAGAACTGGTAAACCGTATTCAAAATATCCGGAAAGATTCGGGATTTGAAGTAACCGATACTATAGAGGTGACCCTACAGAAAGACGGCATGGTCGAGGATGCCGTGAATGAAAACATAAATTATATAAAAAATGAAACTTTAACTGCAAGTCTCGAATTTGCAGATGTGGTTGAAGAAGGCACCCAGGTGGAGTTTGATGATATTACCACAAAATTGTTTATTAAAAAACAGTAGCTTATGTCAACAGATGTTAAAGAACGTTACAGCGATGCTGATCTGGCAGAATTCAAGGCCTTAATCCGTAAAAAGATTGAGAAGGCGCAGGAACAGCTGGAAATTTACCAAAGTGCTTATAAAAATGATGGGAATAATGGTACAGATGATACTTCTCCCACCTTTAAAGCCTTTGAAGAAGGAAGTGAAACTATGAGCAAAGAAGCCAACTCCCAGCTTGCTATCCGTCAGGAAAAGTTTATAAGGGATTTAAAAAATGCGCTGCTTAGAGTAGAAAACAAAACCTACGGAATTTGCCGGGTGACCGGTAAACTAATTGCAAAAGAGCGACTTCTATTAGTGCCCCATGCCACCCTTAGCATAGAAGCGAAAAATCTTCAACGATAATAAAGTTACAGCAAAATCATAAAACGCTCCTGTTGGTTATCAATCAGCATGGAGCGTTTTCAGTTTACTATGAAACGGATTTTAAGCGCTCTTTTTATTTTTTTTAGTCTTCTCCCGGTAAAGGCCCAGAAAGATGTTGCGAAAATTATTGATGCTTCAAATCTTGATATTATAGAAATTAACTTTGATGAGGTTTATAAAATAAATATAAAAGCTTCTGAAACTGCTGAAATTCAAATTACCACCCACTCTGAAGGGGAATATTACAATAATATTCATTTAAAAACGGAAGTAAGCGGTAGAAAATTAATTATTTCCTCTGAATATCCTGAAGCTTTTACCGGCGGATTTGATAAACTTAGTGCACATAAAGTATTTTCCCTGGAAGTAAATATGATGATTCCCGCAAACCGGCAGGTGTATCTGGACTCCAATATCGCCTCGGTAACTGCGGAAGGAGATTATGAGGATTTTCAGGTTAATTTAGAACAGGGCTATTGCCGGTTACTGGATTTTAACGGAAATGCCACCATTAATACTTATGAAGGAGATATTGCTGTAAGGACAAATTTTGCCAAAATCCGGGCGGAAAGCAGAAGCGGAACTTTAAATGTTGAAGATTTGGCAAATGGTACTAATCTCTTAAATCTCACTTCTATTAATGGGGATATAAGTGTGCTGAAAACTAAATAATATTAGTATTTTTGGTGCGTTTTTAACCAGCATAAATTCATGTCTTTAAAGAAAGCCAGCATAATCATCGTTCTGATCTTACTTATAGATCAAATTTCCAAGTTATACATTAAAACGAATTTTGCTTTAGGGGAAGAAGTGAGGGTTTTGGACTGGTTCCATATATTATTTGTTGAAAACGAAGGAATGGCCTGGGGTACTAAAATTCCGGGGGCTTACGGGAAGCTCATTCTTACCTTGTTTCGCCTGGTGGCCATTTTTGGTATTGGATACTGGCTTTGGGATTCGGTAAGGAAAAATGGTTCGAGAATTTTAATTATTTCCATTGCACTTATTTTTGCCGGTGCCATGGGCAACATTATAGATTCTGTATTTTATGGGATCCTGTTTAGTGACAGTTACGGGCATGTAGCAACATTTTTGCCCGAAGGAGGTGGTTATAGCAGTCTTTTCCACGGGAAAGTAGTAGACATGCTTTATTTTCCTTTATATGAAGATTATTTGCCCGGCTGGCTGCCAATATGGGGTGGCAACTACTTTACTTTTTTTGAACCGGTTTTTAATATTGCCGATAGTTCCATTAGCGTAGGAGTAATATTGTTGCTTATTTTTAACAAAAAAGCATTTCCAAAGCAAGAAACTGCTTAGGCGGCATTGTTCTTATTGAAAATTTGCTCAAATTTCTTCAATTCAATAGGCTTTATCAGGTAATCTGTAACCAGATTTATAGATTTTGCCCGTTCCAGGTCATGCGGGTCAATAGATGAACTTACTACATATAGTGCGATTTTCTTATTGAAGTTGTTTTTAATCTTTATAAATTCATTTAAAAACTCCCAACCACCCATTACAGGCATATTTAAATCAACAAAGATAATTTCAGGTAGTTTATTTTCAGCTGTATCTTCCATCATGCGCTTGAAATCATCTAAAGCTTCTTTCCCGTTTTTATAGATAAGCAGGTTGTTTGAAAGCCCTTTTATCTCAATAATCTTTTTTACCAGATTCACGTATATTTTATCATCATCAATAATACACGCCATTTCAACTTTTTGCCCCATTGTTAAAACATTATTTTAAAAGTTGTCCCTACCTCAACAGTACTGTTTACCGAAATTGTGCCTCCCAATGCCTCCACCTGGTTCTTTGTAATAAACAGGCCAACCCCCTTAGATTCCAGATTGTGGTGAAAGGTTTTATACATGCCAAACATCTTATCCGCATACCTTTCCAGATCTA
Source organism: Autumnicola musiva (assembly GCF_031846585.1). Taxonomy (NCBI): domain Bacteria; kingdom Pseudomonadati; phylum Bacteroidota; class Flavobacteriia; order Flavobacteriales; family Flavobacteriaceae; genus Autumnicola; species Autumnicola musiva. The sequence goes on along the minus strand of NZ_JAVRHK010000001.1, from coordinate 331,250 downwards.
TGCCCATTCCGTTGTCACTTACCTCAAGAAACTCTTTTCCGTTTTTGGTATAGGACTGGATAAAAATTACCGGCTTTCTTTCCGGCTGTTTATATTTTATGGCATTTGTTATTAAATTTAGTAAAATGCTTTCAAGATATTCAGGTATATATAATATTTCTTCTAAGCGCTGAAATTCAGCGACTATTTTTGCATTTTCCCGATTGATTAATGAAGAAATTGATGCGAGGACAAATTCCAGCGCATTGTCAAATTTCACCTTGACCCTTTCTTTTTTAAGAATGGTTTGAACGCTTACCACCTCATTAAGATGTGCGATAGCTCCATCCAGATTTTCAGATACATATTCTACATTGTCCATTAATTCCAGCTTATCCTTATCGGTTTTTGCTTCTTTCAGCAGCTCTGTAATAAGGCAGAGATTACTGCTGTGGGATCGTAGGTTATGAGAAACAGTATGGGCAAAGTTGAACAGCCTGGAATTTTGGGCCGCAATGATGTCCAGGGAATTCTGCAGGTTAATTTCAGTGGTTTTGTTATCGTCAATATTCTGGAAAACACCTCTTATTCCAATAATCTCCTGCTCCTCGTTATAAACCGGTTTTCCTGTGGTCCTCACCCAAAACTCCCGGTTATAAAGCGTGAGCATTTTTAGTTCAATTTTAAAGGGAATGCCATAAAGTTCGCATTTATTAAAGGCATTGCTCATAATGTGATGATGCTCGGGGGCATAAAATCTCATCCTGTCCTCATAATTGGGTTGGAAGTCCTGCGGGCAATCCATAATCTTCCTGCTAACGTTATCCCAGTAAACTTTTTTCTCCACTGTATCCAGGTACCAGCCACCGGTAGAAGTCATTTCAGCAATTTCCCTGTAGTAGAAAAAGTTTTCTTCAATGGTGCACTGATCCCGCTTACTCTGGTGAATATTCACAAATAACAGGACTGCCGTTTCGGGTAAATCTTCTTTCTTCTGAAGGTTCTTACATTCAAACCAGCAGTATTTGCCATTATTAATTTTCAGTTTTACTTCAAAACAGAAACTTTCGTTTTCGGTGATGAGTTTTTCAAAGTAGACTCTAAAGTCATAACGGTAATCGGGGTGCAGAATTTCCTTCAGAAAATATTCAAAAGGTTCTGCTGGAGGATTGGGATTACCTGCCATTTTATTGAACTGGGCAGACCAGATGATTTCCTTTTTTAAAAGGTTTATCTTCCAGTAAACAATATCAAAATCTTCAAGAATACTGTTAAGCTGTAGATCGCTAAGCATTAAATGTAGGGTTGGTTGGGAATGTGAAACTATTGTTTCCTGCTCTGCAATTTCTATTTAAGCTTTAAAAGTATAGATAAATTCCGGAGTAACACAATAGTCCAGTGGAATATCAGATGAAAGGACGTTTTTTATCTGTGACTCGGCTTCAAAAAATGACAATCCCACTTTTACAACCTCTTTTTTGCAGCCTGAGAGAAATTTGTCGTAAAAGCCTTTTCCATATCCAACACGGTGGCCGGTTTTATCAAATGCAAGTAGTGGAATAAAAACAACTTCAATTTTTTGAGTATCAATTTCAATTCCTCCTTCGGGTTCAGGAATATTCCAGCGGTTTTTCCTAATGGAAGTGGTATCGGTTAGCAGGAAATTTTTTAGCTGATTATTCTGAATTTCGGTTTTTGGAAGCACCACGTTTTTATCCTTCCCCTGGAGGATATGCAGCAGCGGCTCTGTATCTACTTCCTTTTGTTCTGCTATACTAAGGAAAAGATGGTAAAAATTAAAGTCCCATATTGGCAATTGCAGGGCCATATTGGCAATTTGGAGGCTTAGTTCTTCAATTTTTTCTTCTGAAAGCTCCAGCCTTAATTCTTTATACTTCTTCCTGAGTGTTGTTTTCTTCATCGGTTTTTGGAGGTAATGAGATATGAAAAACGGCATCTCCCTGATATACAATTGGAGATTCATTTACATTGATTACATAGCCTTCATTGGCAGCCTTTATTTTATGGCGAAATTTTCCGTAGGGATCGGTAATGGTGGCAATATATTCTCCTTTTTCCACACGTTTGCCGCATTGGATTTTTATATGCAGGAGTCCGCTGTATTTCGCCCTCATCCAGAAACTATTATCTATAATTACAGTTTTTGTAATAGGGTCCGGATATTCAAAATTAGGGGAGAGCATATCCAGATGGCTAAGGATACGCATTGCCCCATCTACCCCCTGGCGGGCAATTTCCTTGTTACTGTTTGATGATTTCCCACCTTCAAAAAGCAAAACGGGAATTCCAAGTTTGGAGCAGGTTTCCCGGAAAGATTTGGTTATGGTTTTCGAATTAATGGTAAAAGGAGCGTTGAAAATATTGGCATATTTAAGGCTTTGCTCATCTCCTTTTTTCACCCTTATCTGTGGGGCATTAAATCTGCTTGCCCCGCCGGTATGAAAATCCAGGCAAAAATCTGCAATAGGAAGAATTTTCTTTACAAATTGATAAGCAAAGCGGCTTGCCAGAGAGCCATGTTTGGTACCGGGGAAAACCCGGTTAAGGTCACGCCCATCGGGAAATTCACGGGCCATATTCAGAAAGCCAAAGATATTAACCACAGGAATACAAATAATGGTTCCCTTTTGTGGCTTATTGATGCCTTTGGAGATAATTTGCCGAACAATTTCCACTCCGTTAATTTCGTCTCCATGAATTCCTGCAGTAAGCAGTACCACCGGCCCCGGCTTTTTAGAGCGCTCTATTATAACGGGAACTTCCACCGAAGTGGTGGTGTAAAGCTTTGCCATGTTAAAATTGATGGTGGCGCTTTTGCCGGGCAAGACCTTCTTACCCAAAATTTCCAGAACGTTGTGCTTATCTATTTGCGGCATAAATTATACATTTCTTTCAATGTACCTGATAATAGTTTTGGCTATATCTTTTCCTGTTGCTGCTTCTATTCCTTCCAGGCCGGGGGAAGAGTTAACCTCAAGAATAAGCGGCCCCCTGGCGCTTTGCAGCATATCTACCCCGGCTACACCAAGGCTCATTGCTTTTGCGGCTTTTATTGCGGCATTTTCTTCTTCATCGCTTAACTCAATAATTTCTGCAGAACCACCTCTGTGCAGGTTAGAGCGAAATTCTCCTTCTTTTCCCTGTCTTTTCATGGCACCAACCACATGGCCGTCTACCACAAAAGCACGAATATCGGCCCCGCCGGCTTCTTTAATAAATTCCTGAACAATTACCCTGGCCTGAAGTCCGTTAAAAGCTTCTATTACAGATTCGGCTGCATTGGTGGTTTCGGCTAAAACCACTCCGAGTCCTTGGGTCCCTTCCAGAAGTTTAATAATAAGCGGTGCGCCACCCACATGTTCAATTACTTCCCTTACGTCTTTGGAGTAATTGGTAAAAACGGTTTTTGGAAGCCCCAATCTTGCCCTGGATAGAACCTGAAGACTACGCAGTTTATCACGGCTTCTGACCAGGGCCTGTGATTCTGTTGTGGTGAATACGCCCATCATTTCAAACTGTCTCACTACAGCGGTACCATAAAAAGTTACTGATGCCCCTATACGCGGGATAACAGCATCGGCACCCTCAATAAAGCGGCCTTTATAAAAAATGGATGGTTTTCTCTTTTCAATTACCAGGTCACATTTAATAGGATCTATTATTTCTACCTCATGATTTCGTTTTTTTGCAACTTCTATAAGCCTTCTGGTAGAGTAAAGATTGCTATTTCTGGAAAGTATTTTTAGTTTCATTTTCTTTTCTATTATAAGAGACGTCTATCAGTTCGGTATCTACTACAAATTTTTTAGTAAGGAATTTTCTTCCTATAAGTACCGGATATCTCATTTCCTGCCGGGAAGACAAAGAAAGTGAAATTTTAAAAACTTTTCCGAATAGCTTTATGTTTGATTGAACCTGATATCTCTTTTGGATAATACCGTTACTGCTACGCACAAAAACAATGTCAAAATCTTCAAAAATAAATTCTTTGCCATTGTAGAGGGGATGTTCTTCATCCAAAAAAGTGCAGTGCAGTTTATTGTCTTTTTCTTCTATATTTTCACAATGTATAGACGAAGTGTATGCTCCTGTGTCTATTTTAATTGCAATATCATTTAATTTTAGTGCCGGGAAATCTGCTTTGTCAAATCTGCCTATAACAATTTTTTCCATAACTGCAATATAGTAAAATCGCTCCCCTTTCCTTTTAAGGAAGCCTGAAAATAAAATGCTACTGCCAGCATGTATGTTGACTTTTACCTAATTGCGGTATAATCTTTAAACCCACATGAAATTAGGAACAGAATAAAAGAAGTTTTTCAATTATGAATAAAGAGGACGCTGCAGAGTATATCAGATTCTTCTAATTTTAAAATTTAGCTCTGCCGGCGGCAATAAGCCCAAGAAATTTTATCTTTGAGGTAATGGAAAAGCCTGCTTTGGAAGTACAGCTGCAAACCCTGCCGAATAGTCCCGGGGTGTATCAGTATTACGATAAGAACGGAAAGATTTTATATGTTGGGAAGGCAAAGAACCTTAAAAAAAGGGTAACTTCTTATTTTACCAAACGTCACGACAGTCACAGGATTGGCGTTATGGTAAAAAAAATTCGTGAAATAAAGCATATAGTGGTGGCTTCGGAAACCGATGCACTGCTGTTGGAAAATAACCTGATCAAAAAACACCAGCCGCGCTTTAACGTGATGCTGAAGGATGATAAAACCTATCCCTGGATTTGTATAAAAAATGAGCGTTTTCCCCGAGTTTTCCCTACAAGAAAATTAATAAAAGACGGTAGCGAATATTACGGACCATTTACCAGTTTTAAAACAGTGAATACGCTGCTGGATTTAATTAAGGGGTTGTATAAACTCAGGACCTGTAATTATGATCTTGCTGAAGACAAAATAAGGCAGGGGAAGTATAAAGTTTGCCTGGAATACCATCTGGGAAATTGCGAAGGGCCCTGTGAGGCGAAGCAGGCTGAAGAAGATTACAACCGAAACATTGAAGCCATACGGCAGATTGTAAAAGGAAATTTTAAAGATTCGCTGCAGCAGTTCAGGAATTTGATGAAGGAGCATGCTGAAAAAATGGAATTTGAAGATGCCCAGCGGATTAAGGATAAAATCACTGTCCTGGAAAATTATCAGTCCAAATCTACGGTGGTGAATCCTAAAATTAATAATGTAGATGTGTTTTCCATAACCAGTGACGAAGGTTATGGCTATGTAAACTTCCTCCAGATTTCACATGGCGCAATTATACGCTCACACACTATTGAAATGAAGAAGAAACTGGAGGAAACAGATCAGGAACTGCTGGAATTGGCCATTCCTGAAATCCGCCAGCGCTTCAGCTCAAATTCTAAAGAGATCTACCTTCCTTTTAATATTCAATTTGCTGAAGATGTAAAAGTTAGCGTTCCAAAATTAGGCGACAAGAAAAAAATTGTAGACCTATCCCTGAGAAATGCCAAATATTACCGCCAGGAGCGCTTTAAACAAATGAAAATTATAGATCCGGACAGGCATGTGAATAGGATAATGGCACAAATGAAGGAGGACCTGCGCTTAAGTTCAGAGCCCCGGCATATTGAATGTTTTGATAATTCCAATATCCAGGGGAGCAATCCGGTGGCAGCCTGCGTGGTCTTTAAAAATGGAAAGCCCAGCAAAAAAGATTACCGAAAATTCAACATCAAAACAGTGGAGGGTCCCAATGATTTTGCTTCTATGGAAGAAGTTGTTTTCAGGCGTTATAAAAGACTATTAAATGAAGGCGAGGAACTCCCGCAGCTAATTATTGTAGATGGCGGGAAAGGCCAGTTATCTTCAGGAGTACAAGCTTTGGAAACCCTGGGCCTGCGTGGTAAAATTGCCATTATTGGTATTGCGAAAAGACTGGAAGAAATTTTTTACCCCGGGGATTCTATTCCGCTTTATCTGGACAAAAAATCGGAGTCCTTAAAGATTATTCAGCATTTAAGAAATGAAGCGCACAGGTTCGGAATTACTTTTCATCGTAACAAAAGAAGTAAAACAGCGTTAAATACAGAGCTGGAAGATATTGCCGGGATTGGTGAAAAAACTGTGGTGGAACTTTTGAAGCATTTCCGCTCGGTTAAGAGGATAAAAGAAGCTTCAAAGGAAAGTTTAAGTGAAGTGGTGGGAACCTCAAAAGCCGGTATTATTTACAATCATTACAAAAGTGAAACATGAAAAAAGCCTTAGTCATCTTTTTCTGCTTATGTTACCTTTCGGGCTTTTCCCAGCAGCAAGATGATCCTAAGGTTGGACTGGTTTTAAGTGGGGGAGGAGCAAAAGGCCTTGCTCACATAGGCGCATTAAAAGTGCTGGAGGAAGCCGGTGTGCGTATAGACTACATTGGCGGGAGCAGTATGGGTGCAATAATAGGGGGCTTGTATGCTTCAGGATATACTGCCCATGAGCTGGATTCCATTTTCCATGAAACCAACTTCAATATCCTTATTCAGGATGACCTTCCGCGAAGCGCAAAAACTTTTTATGAGAAAGAGGATACTGAAAAATACGCTGTTAGCCTTCCGTTTAATAATTTTAAAATAGGGCTGCCCTCGGGTCTTTCCAAAGGACAGAATATTTATAATTTCATGTCGCGTTTAACCATGCATGTGAGCAATATAAATGACTTCAACAATTTGCCAATTCCTTTTTTTTGCACCGCTGCAGATATTGAAACCGGGGAGGAAGTAATTCTTGAGGAAGGTTCCCTTGCCAAGGCAATTTCGGCCAGCGGTGCCATCCCCTCCCTTTTTAGTCCTGTGAAAATTGATGGAAGGCTCCTTACCGATGGCGGTGTGGCCAATAACTATCCTGTGGAAGAACTTAAAAGAAGAGGGGCAGATGTTATTATTGGGGTAGACGTTCAGGATAGTCTTATTGATCGTGAAAATTTACAGAGTGTTCTGGACATTCTTACCCAAATTGGTAATTTCAGGACGATTAGTGAAATGAAAGATAAAATCCCCCTCACGGATATTTACATCAGGCCGGATATTAGCGCGTTTTCTGTTCTCTCTTTTAGTGAGGGGGAAGCTATAATAGATTCAGGAAGAATAGCGGCCCAAAGAAATTATGGAGCACTGCTGAAACTGGCCGCAAGGCAGGATGAGCCTCCTGTTGATATTCAGAATAAAAGAAAAGACAGTCTGCAGATTACCAGTCTTGAAGTGGAAGGAAATAATACGTATCCGCGTTCCTATATTATGGGAAAATTAAAACTGAAATATGACAGCATGTTCACTTTTGATGATCTTAATGTAGGGGTTAATAATCTTTCGGCTACAGGTAATTTCGACAAAATAAGCTATAACCTGGTGCCCAACAAAGGTGGTAAAGATTATACCATGAATATGCAAATTGAGGAAAGTCAGAACAAAACTTTTTTGCGGCTGGCACTGCATTATGATGAGCTATATGAAACCGGTGCGCTGTTTAATCTTACCAGAAAGAGCCTTTTGCTTACCAACGATGTAGTTTCGCTGGATGTGGTGGTGGGCGATCAGTTTCGGTATTATTTTGATTATTACATAGATAAAGGTTACTACTGGAGCATTGGATTGAAATCGCGCTATAATACTTTTAATAAGGATATATCTTTTGATTTTGCCAATGAAAATGGTGATTTGGAAGGAATCGGTGTAAATTTTTTAGATATAGATTATCGTGACGTTACCAATCAGTTTTATGTGGAAACACTTTTCCAGCAGGTTTTTTCCTTCGGAATGGGAGCTGAACACAAATATTTAAAGGTTACTCCTGAATCATTTCAGGATGAAGAGGGAAATGTGGTAAACCGTGTTTTTGAAGATAACAATTATTACAGTGCCTTTGGCTACCTGAAATATGATTCTTATGACAACAAATATTTCCCGAAGAAAGGTATTTATTTTGACGGGGATTTCCATATTTATTTATTTTCCTCTAACCCGGATTTTGCTGAATTCTCTATAGCTAAAGGGAAACTTGGCTATGCGGCTACTCCTTTTCCAAAATTCACCACCCGAATTTCTACTGAAACAGGGTTTAAGATTGGAAATGATAACGTAAACACCATGGATTTTTTCCTGGGAGGTTATGGCAACAATCCCATAAATAATATTATCCCTTTTTACGGATATGATTTTATAAGCCTTTCAGGAGATAGCTATATTAAGGCTTTACTGGAAGTAGATTATGAGATTTTTAGAAAACATCATCTTTCGGTAAGTACTAATATAGCTAATGTGGAGAATAAGCTTTACAGCAGCGGGAACTGGATTTCCATGCCAGATTATAGCGGTTATGCCCTTGGGTATGGATTGGAAACTTTTCTTGGTCCTATGGAAGTAAAATACACCTATTCTCCCGAAGTTGATGAGAGCTACTGGTTCTTTAGCCTTGGTTTCTGGTTCTAGGAAATCCGGTCTGATTTTATTTTTGTTTTAAGAATATTTCAATAAAAATTATCGATATTTGCTTTAATCGGAATTTTAGCTTTAAAATTCAATAATACCTGATGTTCTTCTAAAGCTGATCTTTCCATAAAATTTTCAGCATATGCCTTTTTATCATAAACTGGGGAAAATACCACATAAAAGACACACTATATTTAAAAAACCTGACGGAAGCCTTTATTATGAACAACTTTTCGGGACCATAGGTTTTGATGGAATGTCTTCCAATTTATATCATGAACACCGGCCCACGCAGGTAAAAGAAATTAAGGGAAGCTATGATGCGAGGCCTAAAATTGCCAAAGGAAATAACCTGCAATCTTACCGGCTTAAAGGGTTTCAAATAGTGCCGGCGCCGGATTACCTGGAAAGCAGAAAAGTGGTGCTCACCAACAGTGATGTTGATATTGCACTATCTTCCCCGCAGGAATCCACCAACAAATATTTTTATAAAAATTCTGATGCCGACGAACTCTTATTTATTCATAAAGGAAGCGGAAAACTAAGAACACATTTAGGGAACCTGGATTTTAAGTATGGGGATTACCTTTTAATTCCGCGGGGAACCATCTATAAACTCGATTTTGATGATGAGGATAACCGTTTGTTCATTGTGGAATCCCGCCGTCCCATTTATACTCCCAAAAAATACAGGAACTGGTTTGGACAGTTACTGGAACATTCTCCATTTTGCGAAAGAGATTTACGCCAGCCTTATGAGTTGGAAACCAATGATGAAAAAGGCGATTTTTTGATTAAGATTAAAAAGCAGGGCGAAATTTTTGATATGGTCTATGCCACCCATCCTTTTGATGTGGTGGGTTACGATGGTTATAATTATCCTTATGCATTTTCTATACATGACTTTGAGCCTATAACCGGAAGAATTCACCAACCGCCGCCGGTGCATCAGACTTTTGAAACCGATGCTTTTGTAGTGTGCAGCTTTTGCCCGCGAAAATATGATTATCACCCTGAAAGCATCCCTGCGCCTTACAGCCATAGCAATATAGACAGTGATGAGGTGTTATATTATGTGGATGGTGATTTTATGAGCAGGAATAATATTGAAGCAGGGCATATTTCCCTGCATCCTGCAGGTATTCCGCACGGGCCGCACCCGGGAGCTGTAGAACGCAGCATTGGCCAGGTAGAAACCGAAGAACTCGCGGTTATGGTAGATACTTTTAAACCTCTTAAAATTACTGAAGAGGCTATGAAGATTGCAGATGAAAATTATTACAAATCGTGGCTGGATGAGAATCATTAATTATTATGAATAATTAAGCGATGGCTTATTTGCCATTTTTTCTAAATAATCAAAGTAAAGATAAAATTATGACCACAGATAACACATCATTAAAACTAGAGAAAGAAGTTCCCGGAGCAGAAGATTTTTTGCCTATCCTGGGAACAGATTTTGTTGAACTTTATGTAGGCAATGCCAAGCAGGCTGCTTATTATTATCAGCATGCGTGGGGATTCCAGCCGGTGGCGTATTCGGGGCTGGAAACCGGTAGGAAAGACAGGGTTTCTTATGTACTTCAGCAGGGAAAAATAAGGTTGGTGCTTACCTCACCTTTGCAGCCCAATGGAGAGATAAATGAGCACATAGATAAACATGGGGATGGCGTAAAAGCCGTTGCCTTATGGGTAGACGATGCCAGGAAAAGTTATAAGGAGACCACCTCGAGAGGTGCAAAATCTTATGTAGAGCCTTATGTCCTGGAAGATGAATATGGATCTGTGGTAATTTCCGGGATCCATACCTATGGGGAAACCATTCACCTCTTTGTGGAAAGAAGCAATTATACCGGGGCATTTATGCCTGGATACAAAACTTATGCCCCTCTGGCAAATTCTACCGAAACAGGACTGAAGTATATTGACCATATGGTGGGTAATGTTGGCTGGAACGAAATGAACAAATGGTGTGAGTTTTATGCCAAAGTAATGGGATTTGCGCAAATGGTTTCTTTTGATGATAAAGATATTTCTACTGAGTATACTGCTTTGATGAGCAAGGTGATGAGTAATGGCAATGGTCGTATCAAATTCCCTATTAATGAACCGGCCGAAGGAAAGAAGAAATCGCAGATAGAGGAGTACATAGATTTTTACAATGGAGCCGGCGTACAGCATATCGCTCTGGCTACCGATAATATTATAGACACCGTTACTAAACTTCGTAATCGCGGAGTGGAGTTTCTCAATGTGCCGGAGACATATTATGACGATGTTCTGGACCGCGTGGGAGAAATAGATGAAGAACTGGAGCCTTTAAAAAAGCTGGGTGTATTGATAGACCGGGATGATGAGGGATATTTACTTCAAATTTTCACCAAACCGGTGCTGGATCGCCCTACTATGTTCTTTGAAATTATACAGCGTAAAGGCGCACAATCCTTCGGGAAAGGAAATTTTAAAGCACTATTTGAAGCTATAGAAAGGGAACAGGATTTGCGGGGTACGTTAAATTAAACATAAAATTATATATAGACTAAAGTTTAAATCCAGGTTTGGTGATAAAAATGAAAGAGAATAGTTAAACCCTGATTTGGTGTTGTTTAATTTATTCAATAAGCGGAAATTTGCGCTCGCATTTTTGGAGTGGTTACCATTAAATGTACATTTTCATAATTTAAGTTTTAGTTGGTTATAAATCAAAAAGCCTCATCATTAATTTGATGAGGCTTTCTGTTTTAATACATTTGGAACAGTAATTGTAAATATTTCGTTAACATAAAAAAAATCCGCAGGGAGAAAGAAATAACAGGTATGAAAAAAATAATTGCAATTACGTTTTTAGTATTTGTTTCCTATTCCGGTAATCTTTTTGCTCAAAAAGCCTATGATGCTGGTGAGTGGCTTAAATTTCGTGTGCATTACGGATGGTTTAATGCCAGTTATGCCACCCTTGAGGTAGATGAAACGCAGCTTCAGGGGCAGCCGGTTTATCATGTTAAAGGTAGGGGGAAATCTACCGGGATGCTGCACTGGTTCTTTAAAGTGGATGATGACTACCAAACCTATATAGACCGTGAGACAGGAAAGCCTTATAAGTTTATCCGGAAAATAGATGAAGGAGGATATACCAAAGATTTGGAAATAGACTTTAATCATAACGTTAACAAGGCTTACGTTCATGATAAAAAGCACAATAAAAAAGAGGTTTACTCCACCGGAGAAAATGTGCATGATATGTTATCGGCATTTTATTATATTCGCAATAAAATAAAGACAGACCAACTGCGACCCGGAGAGGAGATGCATATGAATCTCTTTATTGATGATGAGAATATGAATTTCAAGATAAAATTCCTGGGCCGTGAAATTATCAAAACAAAATTCGGCAAGGTGGCAAGCCTTAAATTCAGACCTTACGTAATGGCCGGAAGGGTATTTAAGGAAAAGGAAAGCCTTACCTTTTGGGTAAGTGATGATGCCAATAAGATTCCGCTTAAAATAAAGGCAGAACTTGCAGTTGGATCTTTAGATGCCGATCTCGAAGAGTATAAAGGACTAAAAAATCCTTTTCCTATAATTATGGATTAAACCCGGTATGGAGATAAAGCCAGATATAGCTGAACGTATCCTCAAACTTGAGGAGAAATTTAAAAACTCCGGACAGGATCTGGGATCTTACCTGGATGGGTTACTTTATGACAGGTATTTATCGTATTGGGATTATATTAGCCTGGATACCTTACTGAGCCTGCAAAAAACCAATACCCATTTTCCTGATGAGAAAATATTTATCACCTACCATCAAATAACCGAACTTTATTTTAAGCTCATTATCCATGAGCAAAAGCAGATTATAGAAAACGAAAGCCTTACGGCTTCTTTTTTTATTGAAAAACTCGCTCGTTTAAATCGGTATTTCGGAATACTAATCGATTCTTTTGACGTTATGATAAAAGGAATGGAAAGGGAGCAGTTCCTTAAATTCCGAATGGCGCTATTGCCGGCAAGCGGTTTTCAGTCTGCCCAGTTCAGGATGATTGAAATTTACGCTACACCTCTGGAAAACCTGGTGCTGCATGAAATTAGAGAGAAATATTCTGAAGAAAATACTTTGGAAGATCTTTTTGAGCAGGTTTATTGGAAAAGGGGAGGAATAGATCTGGAAACCGGAGAAAAGACCCTTACCTTAAAGCAGTTTGAACAAAGATATACGCCCCGTTTTATGCGAATTGCCAGTGAGGTTAAGGATCAGACCATGTTTCACAAATATAAAGAACTTCCGCAGGAGGAGAAATCAAATAAAAAATTGATAGAGGCTTTGCGGCAGTTTGATGTAAATGTGAATGTAAACTGGTTGTTGATGCATATGGGAGCAGCTTATCGTTATCTTGACAAAGGTAAGGAGTCAATTGCTGCTACAGGAGGCACCAACTGGAAGAAATTTCTACCGCCGGGATTTCAGAAAATCACTTTTTTTCCCAATCTATGGAGTGAAAAAGAATTTGACGACTGGGGCAAACAATGGGTTAACCACATGTTTAACAGCGAAAAACAAAAAGAATAAAATTGAAAAAGCTAAATTTTCTAATCCTTATCATGCTGGTTTTTACAGCCTGTAATGATGATAATTCAGTAGAAAACGTTGAAAAAGTGGCAAAGGTGGAACCTGTGCCTGAAGTTAAAAAGTACGGTTTTGTGCTTGATGATTATGAGGTGATAGAAGACACCATTAGGCCCGGCGATAGTTTTGGTAATTTGCTGGGTTCAGAAGGAGTAGGTTTGGGGAAAGTTTATGAAATCTCTGAAAAAGTAAAAGACACTTTTAACCCTGCCCGTATAGTGGCCGGTAAAAAATACATGATCCTTAAGGCTAAAGATTCAGCTCACACCCCGCAGTATTTTATCTATGAGGATAATAAGATTGATTACACTGTAGTAGGGATTGGCGATGAAGTTGCTGCTTTTAAGAAAAAGCGTCCGGTTTCCGTTAAAAAAAGAGAGGTTTCAGGAGTAATTACTTCTTCCCTTTCAGAAGCTATGCAGGACCAGGGGCTTAGCAATTTACTGGTGTACGAGTTGTCCAACATTTATCAGTGGAGCATAGATTTTTTTCGGCTTCAGAAGGGGGACCAGTTTAAAATGGTGTATCATGAAAAATATATTGATGATACCATTTTTGCCGGAATTGAAAGTGTGGAAGCCGCGGTATTCAGACATTCAGATAAGCCTTATTATGCTTTTGAATATGAGACAGACAGCATTACAGGGAAGGTAAGCTACTATGATGAAGAAGCAAAAGCATTGCAGAGTTTCTTTTTAAAGGCTCCTCTTGATTATAGCCGTATATCTTCCCGTTACAGTAAACGGCGATATCATCCTGTACAAAAGCGCTGGAAAGCCCATTTGGGAACAGACTATGCTGCTGCAACCGGAACACCTATTGTAAGTACTGCAGATGGGGTGGTAATTGCCTCCAGTTATACATCAGGAAACGGGAATTATGTTAAGGTGAGGCATAACAGCAAATATACCACCCAGTATCTACATATGTCTAAAAGAAACGTGAGAAATGGGCAGGCAATAAAACAAGGCGATGTAATTGGCTTTGTGGGTAGTACAGGTTTGGCTACGGGGCCTCATGTGTGTTACCGGTTTTGGGTAAACGGAAGGCAGGTAGATCCTTACCGCCAGAATCTGCCAACCGCAAAACACATTGAAGATGGACATAAAGATGAATATTATGCATTTATCGAACCACTTAGAAAAGAATTAGACAAAATTCCTTACAAACATATTTAAGCAGCTTTTTCTGTTTAAGTTCAGAAAAATATGGTAATTTCTTAGGAATAGAATATTAAAAAATTTAAACATCAGATGAAAAATATAAATCCAACCAAAACTGAAGCCTGGAAGAAACTGAAAGAGCATTATAATGAAGTAAACCAGTTACAGATGAAAGATCTTTTTGCTGAAGATGAGCAGAGGGGATCTGAATTCACTGTAAAATGGGAAGATTTTTATCTTGACTACAGTAAAAACCGAATTACTGCTGAAACCAAGCAGCTTCTTCTGAAGCTGGCAGAGGAATGTAAGCTGAAAGACGCGATGGATTCCTATTTTGGTGGGGATGAGATTAACCGGACTGAAGGTCGCGCTGTATTGCACACTGCCCTTAGAGCCGGTAAAGAAAAGAACATTACAGTAGAAGGCGAAAATGTACTTTCTGAAGTAGAAGAGGTAAAAGCAAAAATTAAGGCTTTCACCAATGAGGTGGTTACGGGAAGTCGTAAAGGTTTCACTGGAAGTGAGTTTACAGATGTTGTGAATATTGGCATTGGTGGCTCCGATCTTGGTCCTGTTATGGTTACGGAATCCCTCAAATTTTATCAAAATCACCTGAATGTTCATTTTGTTTCGAATGTAGATGGCGATCATGTACATGAAACATTAAAGGATCTTAATCCTGAAACCACCCTTTTTATTATAGTTTCCAAATCTTTCACTACGCAGGAAACCCTCTCTAATTCTACAACTATAAGAAGCTGGTTTCTGAGACATGCGCCACAGGATGCTGTTGCAAAACACTTTGTAGCAGTTTCAAGCAATGTGGAAAAAGTAAAGGAGTTTGGAATAGATCCTGAGAACATATTCCCGATGTGGGATTGGGTTGGTGGAAGGTTTTCTTTATGGAGCGCC
Source organism: Autumnicola musiva (assembly GCF_031846585.1). Lineage (NCBI taxonomy): Bacteria > Pseudomonadati > Bacteroidota > Flavobacteriia > Flavobacteriales > Flavobacteriaceae > Autumnicola > Autumnicola musiva. The sequence continues at coordinate 316,111 of NZ_JAVRHK010000001.1, read as the reverse complement.
GTGGGGCTTTCTATAAGTCTGGCGGTTGGATATTCCAATTTTGAATCCTTATTAGAAGGAGCCCGTAAAATGGATGAGCATTTTAAAAACACCGATTTTAGTGAAAATATTCCGGTGCAATTGGCACTGCTCAGCATTTGGTATAATAACTTTTTTGAAGCCGAGAGTGAGGCTGTAATTCCATATTCGCAATATTTACATAGAGTGCCTGCCTACCTGCAGCAGGCTATTATGGAAAGTAATGGCAAGAGTGTAGACAGGAATGGCGAAAAAGTCAATTACCAGACCGGAACTATTATATGGGGGGAGCCGGGAACAAATTCCCAACATGCTTTCTTCCAGCTTATTCACCAGGGAACTAAACTCATACCTGCAGATTTTATCGGCTTTAAACATTCCCTTTTTCTTGATAAAGACCATCATAATAAATTAATGGCAAATTTCTTTGCACAAACAGAAGCATTGCTGCAGGGTAAGACTGAAGAGGAAGTACGGGCAGAGTTTAAGGAAAAGTCCCTTTCAGAAGAGGAAATAAATCAACTTCTGCCGTTCAAAGTGTTTGAAGGAAATAAGCCCACTAATACTATTTTGATAGAAAAGTTAACCCCGGAAAGTCTCGGTAAACTCATCGCTATGTATGAGCACAAAATCTTCGTTCAGGGGGTAATCTGGAATATTTTTAGTTACGATCAATGGGGAGTGGAATTAGGAAAGCAATTAGCTTCTGAAATCCTTACGGAAATGGAAAATAATGCGGTTCAAAATCATGATTCTTCTACTAAAAACCTCTTAAAATTCTTCATTAAATAATTTGTATTTGTTTGTTGAAAACCTGTTGATATACATAAGTACCAAATAGACAGGTATTTGAAAAAACACACTAGTTTTGCGGTGCGGCAGATGTTAAAGTTAAAAATCTTAACATTCGGATAATCTTAAACGTTGGTCTTTTAGCTTCATTTGCCGTGAATTTTCTAATCAAAAACAAACAAAGAAAACATGAGGAAATTATTAGTATTAGCGTTGTTTTTAACATCTGCTACAATTTTTGCTCAGGGAACTATTACAGGTACGGTAATAGATTCTGAAATGAATTCACCCCTTCCCGGGGCCAATGTTGTAGTTGTAGGAACTCAACAAGGAGAAATGACCAATTTTGACGGTAATTTTAGTCTTGATGTGGAAGACGCTACTGGACAAATTAGAATTAGTTTTGTTGGGTATGTTACCAAAACCGTAAATTTTAATGTCTCTGGTGGAAATACACAGAATTTAGGTGAAATCTCATTGGAGCCAGATTCAAATGCGCTTTCAGAAGTAGTGGTGACTGGTGTTGTAGATCTGGCAAAAGACCGTCAAACACCGGTGGCTGTTTCAACAATTAGATCTACTGAAATTCAGGAAAAGTTGGGAAACCAGGAATTTCCAGAAATTTTGAGTACTACCCCTTCTATTTATGCTACTAAACAAGGTGGTGGATTCGGGGATTCGCGTATCACAATCCGTGGTTTCGATACTCAAAACTCGGCTGTAATGGTTAATGGCATTCCTGTTAATGACATGGAAAATGGTTCTGTGTACTGGAGTAACTGGGCAGGTTTAAGTGATGTTGCAACTGCAATTCAGGTTCAGAGAGGACTTGGCTCTTCAAAACTTGCCGTATCTTCTGTAGGAGGGACCATTAATGTTGTAACTCGTTCGGCGGAGAGGTCAGAAGGAGGATTTGTAAAAGCTAGTTTGGGGAATGATAATTATTCAAAAACGATTGCTTCTTATAATACCGGATTAAATGATAATGGCTGGTCTGGCTCATTTTTATTAAGCAGGACATCTGGTGATGGCTATGTTAACGGAACTGAATTTGAAGGTTATAATTATTTTATAGGAGTTGGATATCAGGCTGGCGAAGACCATGATTTTAACTTTATGCTCACAGGTGCGCCTCAACAACATAATCAAAGAGGTGCCTTCACCAGATTATCAAGTTATCTTGAATATGGTGAAGGCGGAGAACCTAATGAAAAATATAATCCTGATTACGGATACAGAAATGGTGAAGAATTCACATTTGCGGGTAACTTTTATCATAAGCCAATTGCCTCATTAAGCTGGGAATGGGATATCAGCAGTATTTCTAAATTATCTACTACAGCATATGCCTCTTTTGGGCGTGGAGGCTCTATTGGTGCTATTGGTAGAATAAACGGAATGGAGTCTTTTGCTTTACCTAAAACCGAAGATGGTTTGATTCCTATAGATGATATTTTTGCATATAACTCAGGACAAAATGTTCCTTCTTTAGGAGGCACTAGAGAAGGTTATACTGGAGGAGGAAATCAATATCAGGGAGAATTTGTGAATGGACACAATTCCGAATCTGATTATGTAGATAATGAAGATTATATTTATGGATCTGAAAATGGCATTTCACAGCGTTCATCGGTTAATTCTCATAACTGGTTTGGTTTAATTGCCAATTTCGAGACCGAATTAAATGAAAGTTTAACTTTAGATGTAGGAGCCGATTTGCGTTCGTATAAAGGTTTCCATTACAGAAGACTTGTAGATCTAATGGGAGCTGATGCTTATGTTTCAAGCATGGATAGAAATAATCCTTACAGGTTTTTAACTGAAACTTATGAGCCAACTGCAGGGAATACTTTGAATGTTTTTAAAAGTATTGATGATGAAGAAAAAATTGACTACTATAATGATGGTCTTGTAAGATGGGCTGGAGTTTTTGGCCAGTTAGAATATATACAAGGTGATATATCTGCATTTGTTCAGGGGTCTTTATCCAATCAGGGGTTTAAAAGAGTGGAATATTTTAATGAAACTCCAGGGAATCAGGAAACTGATTGGGAAAATATCCTCGGAGGAAATATAAAGGCCGGAATGAACTATAACATTGATGTGAATCATAATGTTTTTGGAAATATTGGTTATTATTCAAAGCAGCCTCTATTTGATGCAGTTTACATCAACTTTGGTAACAATCTTAATCCAAACTTAAACAATGAACAGGTATTTGGTGTCGAACTAGGTTACGGTTTCCGTTCGCAGTTCTTTAACGCCAATGTGAATCTTTACAGAACCTCTTGGGCAGACAGATTTGAAAGTACTTCAGCGGTCTTCAATCAGGATACACCCGATGAGATTAGAGGAAGTGCTAATCTCTTAGGTATCACTCAGGTTCACAAAGGTGTGGAATTTGACTTTTACGGAAGAATTGGTAATAAATTCAGATGGAATGGTATGTTCTCTCTCGGAGACTGGGAATATAAGGATGATATAACAGCAACCTACTTCGATCAAAATCAGAATCCAATAGAAGGTGTACCTGAAGCAGTTTTAAATTTAGATGGTGTAAAAGTTGGTAATGCAGCTCAGTTAACTGCAAGTTTAGGTGCGGATTATCAAATAATCGATAACTTAAGTGTAGATGCTACTTATCGGTATGCAGATAACCTTTATGCCGATTTTGATGCCACTGATGCTCTAAATGATCCTGATTTTGAAGTTTTTGAACTGCCTTCTTTTGGATTACTAGATCTTGGAGCTTCTTACGGTATAGATCTTGGGCAAAATAGGCTGAATTTTAGAGTTAATGTAAATAATGTTACAGATAACATTTACATATCAGAATCTCTTACAAACGTTTTAGCTGACCCGGATGCTACTACTTATGATGGCGTAAATGTTAGGAATAATGTATTCTTCGGATGGGGAAGAACATGGAATGCAAGCGTAGCGTTTAGATTTTAATATTTGAAATATATTTGTATGGAACGCCCCAATTTCGGGGCGTTCTTTATTTAAATAGGTATCTTTGCTAAAAATTTACTTATGTACACTACTATTCAATTTATCCACTCTTACTGGGCGTTTTTGGTTCTTATTGTATTACTTATTGCTAGCTTTAATGCCATTATAGGTTTTGCCAGTAACAAAGAATACGGCGCCACAAATTTCAGGATTGCTTTATTTACACTTATTGTTTCACATATTCAGTTATTGATAGGAATATTACTTTATTTTACTGCTCCCTATTTCAGGATGTTCAGTGAAGTGGGAATGGGAGGTATAATGGCAGATGATACTTTACGTTTGTATAACGTGGAGCATCCCCTAATGATGATTATAGCTATTGCTTTAATCACCATTGGATACTCCAAACATAAGAAGAAGCTTACTTCAAGGCCAAAATTTAAAATACTGGCTATTTTTTATACCCTTGGATTATTGGTCATGCTCACACGAATTCCCTGGAGCGCCTGGTTTTAAGTTCTCATCACTGACCGTTCCCAAAAGGAAGGGAGCTATCAAGCTCTGTGGAATGTTGCCAGAGAGATTGGTTTATCCTCCCCCTTAGGGGGAGTTAGAGGGGGGATTTAATAAGGTAAATATAAACCGGAAAATGATCGCTGTAGCCGCCCGTATAACCTCCATAACCATAACTTCTAAAAGGATAGCCCTTGTACTGCCCATTGGCAGTGATTAAATATTCCTTATTAAAAATCCCGGCTTTATAAAACTGGTAATTGCTGTAGCTATTTCCTGTTAATGGCTGGCTCAGGATTATCTGGTCAAATAAATTCCAGTTATCCCGGTAAGCGAGTGTTCCGTGGCCTTCTTTTAGCATTTTCTCCATGGGATTATATAGTTGCTGAAATTGAAGGTTTTCCTTTGTTGCTTTTGTCTGCAATACTTTTTTAAAACTTTTGTTAGTAGGATCATCATTAAAATCTCCCATACTTATAATCTTCGCATAAGGATTTATCTGATAAAGAGAATCAATAATCTGCTTATTTAAATATGCTGCTTTTTCCCGCCTGTAGCTACTTTTCGCTTCACCACCGCTTCTGGATGGCCAGTGATTTACAATAAAATGTATTTCTTCCCCGTTTAGCAATCCGGTTACCACCAGCTGGTCCCGGGTATAAACACGTTTGGAGGGATCGTCAGATTCGTAAAGCATCAGTCTTCTGGATTGAGAATTAAGCGGACTAAAAACTGCCTTTTTATAAAGCAGCCCAACATCAACACCACGACTGTCCGGCGAATCATAATGTATACTCCCGTAATCTTCCGAAGAAAGATTAGAGTGGCTCACCAGTGCTTCCAGCACTTCCAGATTTTCAATTTCACATAGCCCGATAACTGCCGGGGAGCTTCCAGATTTTTCCGCGCCTATTTCAGAAAGCACTTTGCTGATATTAGCAATTTTATCCCTGTATTTTTCTTCAGTCCAGAAATCTTTTCCCGAGGGCGTCCGGTCATCATCAAAAGTGAACGGATCATTTTCAGTATCAAATAAATTTTCGACGTTATAGAAGGCTACGGTGATAATTTCATATGATTTTGCCTCCTGTCCCAAGGTGCTTTGAGCGGAAAAAAGGATGGTGATAATCCAGATTCCCAGTAAAGACAAGCATTTGTACTTTTTCATTTAGTAAGAAAAATAGTTCTTTTAAGTTATTGAAAGTATGAAAGTTATGTGAATTAATTATTTATATTCGATTACTTTTTTAGGTATGGATGGGAAACAAATTTCTTCTGATTCTGCTGCTAATTTGGTTTCCCTACAAATCCATTTCGCAGTCGGCTTCTATTAAAGGTAGTGTGGCAGATAGCCATACTCTGGAAGCAGTCAGTTCAGTCAGGGTTTTAATTGATGGTACTTTTCTGGAGACAGATACCGACGCTGCCGGTCATTTTTTTCTGAATTCTGAAGAAATTCCGGAAGGTGATCTAATTCTTATTTTCATAAAATCAGGATATGAAATTCTGCGTATTCCGGTTGTAATGGAAGCGACGCACAAGGAACTGGGCATGATCTTACTTATACCGGATTTTTCTGAAATACAGAGACAAATCAGTACTATCAGCCTTTCCGATAATGAACTGAACGAGGAGGAGGGAAGCTATGATAATCTCACCGGACTTTTACAGGCTTCCCGTGATGTTTTTCTTAATGCCGCTGCCTTTGACTTCAGTGCAAGCTTTTTCCGGCCCAGGGGCTTCGACAGTGAAAATGGCAAATTACTTATTAATGGCATTGAGATGAACAAGGTTTTTAACGGAAGGCCGCAGTGGAGTAACTGGGGCGGGCTAAATGATGTACAGCGTTCACAAATTTTTTCAATGGGAATCTCTCCTTCCGAAGTTAGTTTTGGCGGACTCGCCGGCACTACAAATATCATCATGCGTGCTTCAGAATATGGGGAAGGCGGCAGGATTTCTTACGCGGCATCAAACCGCAGTTATACGGGCAGGATTATGGCGACCTATAATTCCGGGGAATTGCCACACAACTGGTGGTATTCTATTTCCATTTCCAGAAGATTTGCTGAAGAAGGCTATACCGAAGGCACTTTGTACGACGCCAACTCTGTTTTCCTTGCGGTGGAAAAAAGGCTCAATCCAAAGCATTCTCTAAATTTCACCAGTTTTTATACGCCCAATTTCCGCGGAAAATCTTCAGCAAATACTGAAGAGGTTTTTAATTTGAAAGGTCGCCGGTACAATTCGTTCTGGGGCTATCAGGATGGGGAAATCCGTAATTCCAGGATTAGGGAAATTAAAGAACCCGTTTTTATGCTGAACCATTACTGGCAGGTTTCCAATAAACTTCAGCTGAACAATAACCTTTCCTACCAGTTTGGTAGTGTGGGCAATTCCAGGATAGATTTTGGCGGAACAAATTTGTCGATTTTTAACGGACAGGAAAGTTATGTTGGCGGCGGCGCAAATCCAGATCCTGCTTATTACCAGAAATTGCCGGGTTATTTTCTGCGTTTTGAAGATAATGCCAGTTACGAGTCCGCTTACCGGGCTCGGGAGGATTTTGTTGAAAACGGGCAAATTGACTGGCCGTCTTTATACGCAGCAAATATAGGTTCTGCTGCTACTGGAGGGAATGCCATTTATGTTATTGCTGAAGATCGTAATGATGACCAAACCATTACTGCCAATTCCATTCTTACGGCACGGCTTAGGGAAAATATTGAATTAAATGCCAAAGCAAGTTATACGTCCTTAAAAAGCGAAAATTTTGCTGCGGTTAAAGATCTTTTAGGCGGAACGGGTTATCTGGATATCGACTTTTTCGCGGAAGGAACTTCGGAAAATTCTGAAGCTGATGCCGCTCAAAGTGACCTTCAGAATAGGAATAATATTGTGGGGGAAGGAGACCGGTTTAAATACAATTATAAACTTAATGCAGAAATAGCTGAAGCTTTTGCTCAAATTCAGTTTAAATTCAATCGGGTCGACTTCTTTGTTGCCTCAAATATTTCTCAAACCACCTACCAGCGTAATGGATATTTTCAGAATGGTACATATCCGGAAAACTCTTTAGGTAAAAGTGAAGCCTTAAATTTTACCAATTTCGGCTTCAAAGCCGGCGGCACTTATAAATTCTCCGGAAAACATCTTTTTAGTCTAAATTCGGCTTATTTCACAAAAGCACCAAATCTGCGGAATTCCTTCTCCAATTCCCGTCAGAATAACGAAATTGTGGAGGGGTTGCAAAGCGAACAATTACAATTTGGTGATTTAAGTTACCGTTTTCGTTCACCCAAACTCAACCTGCGGTTTACCGGTTATTATGCTGAAATTCTTGATGCCACCGAAATCTCTTTTTATTATGCAGATGGCCTTTCGGGCTTGGGGAGAACCGGAACCACGGCATTTGTACAGGAAGTGCTTACTGCAATTGATAAACAACATTTGGGAGTGGAATTTGGCGCTGAAAGTCAGCTTACTTCTACCATAAAGCTTAAGGCCGCAGCAGCAATCGGTCAGTACGTTTATGCCAACAATCCTAATTTATATCTCACCTCCAGCAGTTTTGATGAAGCGGTGGATTACGGAACTTCCTATTTGAAAAATTACAGGATTGCCGGTGGGCCGCAGCGGGCAGCTCAAATTGGTTTTGAATATCGTGATCCTGATTACTGGTGGTTTGGGACTACAGTGAATTTTCTCTCTCATGGTTTCGCAGATGTAAGTCCGCTAAGCAGAACGGCAAATTTCAGAACAGATTCAGATGGCTTACCTATTCTTTCTTATGATGAAGAACTGGCCCGGGAGATGCTAAAGCAGGAACAGTTTGAAGATTATATCCTGGTAAATGCCATAGGCGGCAAATCCTGGAGGATTAAGGATTACTACCTGGGATTCTTTTGCAGCCTCAATAACATTTTTGATGTACTGTATAAAACCGGTGGTTTTGAGCAATCCCGTAGCGCTAATTTCCTGAGTTTAAAAGAAGATTTTGAAAGGGATCAGCCGCTTTTTGGTTCCCGATACTGGTACGGTAACGGCAGTACGTATTACATCAATTTTTATATAAGATTTTAGCACATCCTGCAAGGTTTGCAAAACCTTGTAGTATTTAATTGAGTTTTAGGCATTTAATATATTGATTATGATAACATTTAATAAAAATTTTTTTAGAGGCACTGCCGCATTAATCCTGCTTTTTACTTCCTGCGTACAAACCGATGATTTTGACCTGCCGGAAGCTGAACTAAATGAAATAACAATCGAAGGAAACCTCACCAGTATTACTGCGGTAAAAGGAAATTTTAATGCTGAAACGGGAGAGATTTATACATTCCGGGATACCGGTATTTATTTTGAAGCTTATGTGGTTTCCAGTGATGAAGGTGGTAATTTCTATAAAGAGCTGGTGCTTCAGGATAAGCCGGAAAATCCAACTTCCGGAATTGTGATTTTGGTAGATGATAATTCCCTGCATGACAGTTTTAACTTCGGAAGAAAAGTTTTTGTAAAACCGGACGGCCTGAGTTTATGGTACAACAATGGTGTGCTTCAACTGGGAATCCAAAACAGGGGGAATGTGGTAGCCATTCCGGCTTCTTTAATAGATGAACATCTTATACGTTCTGAAATTACTGCGGAAATTGTGCCGCTTAAACTGAAGATTACCGATTTTAGTGATCGTATTAAGAATCTTTTTGTGCAGGTGGATAATGTGCAGTTTAACCGAAACCTGGTGAGAGACGAACATATTTTTTCTTTCGCATCAGAAAATACAGATGAATATGATGGCATCCGCCAATTGGAAAGCTGTGAATCCGGAGCAACCGCGATGTTAACCACCAGTACTTTTGCCGATTTTAAGTCTTTGTTGCTTCCGCAGGAATCAGGGAGTATCAGAGCTGTTTTAGGCCGGGACTTTTATGATGATTTTTACGTATTGGCTTTAAATACTCCCCGGGATTTAGAATTTTCAGGAGAAAGGTGCGATCCTGAATTTTTTAAATGTGGAAATAACCTGAATGAAGGGCCGGAGGTTATTTTTAATGAAGATTTTACTGAAGTTACTACCCTTACGGCATTGGCAAACCGCGGCTGGCGAAATTTAAATGTAAGTGGCGGCAGTGGAAAATTTAAGCCGGGTACGAGTAACGGTAATCGCTACTTCAGAATTTCTGCTTATAATACCACTGAAAATCTTCTTGAAGCCTGGCTGGTAACGCCGGGAGTTAATCTTGATGGGACTACAGGGGAAGTTTTTTCCGCAGATGTCATGGCGTCTTTTGATAATGCTACCATATTAGATATTTATGTGACAACCGACTTTACCGGAAATCCAAAAACTACTGAATGGCAGCTTCTGGAAGCTAACATCCCGATGGGCCCGTCCAGCCAGAATGCCACAGCCTATACTAATACCAAAATCGATATTTCCTGCCTTGAAGGCACGGTACATTTCGGATTTCATTATCTGGGCGGGGTGCCTGATAAAACCACTACTTATGATGTGGATAATGTAAGGGTGACAGGGTTTTAATCTGTTACAACATGAATCTGGTACACCTCGTAAATATTCTCATAGGGATATTTCATGTTCTTTTTTAAATGCCGGATGATGCCATCTTCCAGCTCCTCATGGGAAATAACCGTATCGGTTTTTAAAATGGTCGCCTCAAAATTTGCAATAGACTTATTGCCCATTTTCGTATTGGTGAAGGTTACGTCTTTGTTCAGCACTTTAATGTGAGGGATTTTTTTAAGTTCGGTATCCAGTACTTCGGCCAATTCTGTGTTCATACTGGCCTTTCTAAGGAATGGCGGCCGGCGGAATTGCCAGTACATCATTGCCCCAATGCCTAAAAATACCACAATGGTAGTAATTAAGCCGGTTTTTTTAGCTCCTTTTAAAAAACGTACTCCGTTGGGAGTAACCTTTCCGTAGAAATAAAATACCAGGGTGGCCGCAAAATGAATACCCAGCAATTGCAGCAAAATCCTGTAGAGACTGCTTAACACTACTGGCCAGTCCATCATATAAAGCCCGGCACCTATCAAACCTACCGGGGGAGCCAGGGAAGCTGCCACCAGGATACCCACAGCCGCACCGGAAACAAGGCTATCCCTCTGGGATTGGCAAATATTTATTGCTCCTGCAAAACCTGAGACCAGGGGCAAAAAAATGGCAAATTTAGATACCTGGCTTACCTCTTCCATCAGCGGAGTGAGGGTTTTTAATGGAAAAATGAGTGTAAGGAGAAAACTGGCAATTATACCGGTTGTAATAGCCACTGCATACCTCATTAAACTGCTTTTTAGTAAGGGAGCCTTCCCAGCAGCAGTAGCGAGTGCGGCATTCATGGCAGGCCCCGCAAAGGGAGCAACCAGCATGGCCGCCACCAGCAAATAAGTGGTAGTGGTAAAAAGGCCAATCCACACAATTATTCCCGCTACAAAGGAATAACCAATGAGCCCAAACATGGAGCCCACACTTTGTATTCCGCCAAGATAAATTTCCAGCGAACTTTTAGGTTTTACATCTGCAACCTGGTCTGGAGATTCTGAGGCTGGGGGATAAAGCGTAATTACACCTCGCGGAATCAGACTGATTTCAGGTTCTTCAAATTCATCAATCTTCTTTAAAAAATTGTTCACCTTCTCATTGGGTAGATAAACTATAAAAGCATCTTCCTTTTCAGAAGATAAATCAACTGTATTTTTTCCATTAAATTCAGAAATAGTTTCCAGTATCTTTTCCTTATTTCCTTTAGGAACTTTTATAATGAGTTGGCGCATTGCGTATTCTTATTCAGATAGAAATTGTATAAAATGTTTATCTAAAAGGTAAGCATTCACCTGAAAAATAAGAACAGCCTTAAGGGAATTTTAGGTTTTGAATATGATAAAGGCCTCACAGGTTTCCAATACCTGTGAGGTGTAATTTATTAAGAACAGCTTAAGCCTCTACGTCTTCCTCTTTTTTAATTCTGAAGTCGAGTGGTTCCAGTACCTTTAAAGCTGCTTCTATAGAAATGATTTTGTCAAATGTTAATAGCAGTCGCAGTCCGGAGCGTGTTTTTTTCTCCTTCATCGTGCATTTGTTCCGGTGTGTTTGTACATATTGCAACACCCGGGTAAAGGCATTGGTCTGGTAAAACCTGGATTGCTGATCTGAAATAAAATAGCCTATCATTTTGCCCTGTTTCAGTACAACTTTTTCCAGACCAATTTTTGAAGCAATCCATTTTATACGAACGCTGTTTAGAAGGTCTACGGCCTGTGTGGGCAATTCTCCAAAGCGGTCGGTAAGTTCGGCCTCAAATTTCTGCAATTCTTCTTCTGAAGTTATATTATTAAGCTGGGTATAGAGGTTCAGCCTTTCAGAAATATTATTGATATAATCGTCGGGAAAAAGAATTTCAAAATCGGTGTCAATTTGTGTGTCTTTTACAAATATCTTGTCCTCCACACTTTCGGTTTCGCTATACAGATCCTGAAATTCGTTTTCTTTCAGCTCCTCAATAGCTTCATTCAGAATTTTTTGATAAGTGTCAAAGCCAATTTCATTGATAAATCCGCTTTGTTCGCCACCCAGTAAATCCCCCGCACCACGAATTTCAAGATCTTTCATCGCGATGTTAAAACCACTTCCCAGTTCTGAAAATTGCTCTAAAGCGGTCATTCTTTTTCTCGCTTCTTCCGTCATTGCAGAATACGGTGGAGTGATAAAATAGCAAAAGGCTTTTTTGTTGCTTCGGCCAACCCTGCCGCGCATCTGGTGCAGGTCTGAAAGTCCGAAATTATTGGCGTTATTGATAAAAATGGTATTAGCATTGGTAACATCAAGGCCGCTTTCCACAATAGTTGTCGAAACCAGAACATCAAATTCGCCATTTATAAAGCTGAGCATCAGCTTTTCCAGTTTTTTACCTTCCATTTGGCCATGGCCTATTCCTATTCTTGCGTCGGGAACCAGCCGCTGGATCATCCCGGCCACTTCCTTAATATTTTCTATACGGTTATGGATAAAGAACACCTGCCCGCCGCGTTGGATTTCATAAGAAACGGCATCGCGAATGCTTTCTTCAGAAAACCTTATCACGCTGCTTTCTATTGGATAGCGATTAGGCGGTGGAGTGGTAATAGTGGATAAATCCCGGGCAGCCATTAAACTGAACTGAAGTGTTCGTGGAATTGGTGTTGCCGTTAGCGTTAAGGTATCCACATTTTCCTTAATGGTTTTTAGTTTATCCTTTACTGAAACCCCGAATTTCTGCTCCTCGTCTACTATTAGCAGCCCCAAATCTTTAAATTTAACCGATTTGTTTACCAACTGGTGTGTTCCAATTATAATATCCACTTTTCCACTTGCAAGATCGGCTAATGTTTCCCGGCGTTCTTTTGCAGTTCTAAACCTGTTAAGATACTCTACAGTAACCGGAAAATCTTTTAATCTTTCTGAAAATGTTTGGTGATGCTGAAAAGCGAGAATGGTTGTGGGGACTAACACAGCAACCTGTTTACCGTTATCAACAGCTTTAAAAGCAGCACGAATGGCGACTTCCGTTTTTCCGAATCCCACATCACCACAAACAAGGCGGTCCATGGGACGCTCATTTTCCATATCTTCTTTTACAGCCTGTGTTGCCGTGCTTTGATCTGGAGTATCTTCATAAATAAAAGATGCTTCCAATTCATGTTGCAGGTAAGAGTCCGGACCGTAAGCAAAACCTTTTTGCAACCTTCGTTTAGCATATAATTCAATTAAATTATAAGCGATATTTTTAACCCGGGCTTTTGTTTTGTTTTTGAGGTTTTTCCAGGCGCTGCTTCCTAATTTGTAGATCTTGGGGGGCTTGCCGTCTTTTCCATTAAATTTGGAAATTTTGTGCAGGGAATGAATGCTCAGGTACAAAATATCACGCTCCCCGTATATAAGCTTTATAGCTTCCTGCTTTTTGCCTTCCACATCTATTTTCTGCAGTCCGCCAAATTTTCCAATTCCGTGGTCAATATGGGTAACATAATCGCCCACTTCCAGATTGGTTAGCTCCTTCAGCGTAATTGCCTGCTTTTTTGCGTACCCGTTTTTCAGGTTAAATTTATGGTAGCGCTCAAAAATCTGATGATCGGTATAGCAAATATTTTTGGCCTCTTCATCTATAAAGCCCTGGAACATGGAGAGCACCAGGGTTTGATATTTCACTTCACGTTGGTGATCGTCAAATATATCGTGAAAACGTTTTGCCTGCTGTTCGCTAACGCAAAAAATATAATTTTTATAACCGCTTTCCTGGTTTTCAATAAGGTTATCAATCAGCAAATCAAATTGCTTATTAAAAGAGGGTTGGGGTTTGGTGTTAAACTGAATTACATTAGCGTCACCTTTAACTTGTTTCAGAGCATCTCCGTTTGAAGATTCTGAATGACGGAGATATGATTGGTTGCTGAGTTCCACCACTGCAAAATCCAGCAGCTGTTTTTTAATAATTTCGGCATTGCAAAAAAGTTCAATGGGTTCGCTATGCTTTACTTCTTCAGAAAGGCCTTTAAAAGCTTCTTCAGCTTTGCTAAAGAGTTTCTCAATTTGAGCTGAAAACAGGTCGAGATTTTTAATAAAAATTAGCGTATTCTCTGCAATGTATTTCAGAAAACTTTCGCGCACTTCGTCCAGGCGTTTGTTTTCCACATTTGGCATAACAGAGATTTTCTTCACCTTATCTGTAGAAAGCTGTGTCTCCACATCAAAACTCCTGATGCTATCTACTTCATCTCCAAAAAATTCTATGCGGTAAGGTTCATCGTTGCTAAATGAAAACACATCAATAATTCCGCCCCTCACCGAAAACTCCCCCGGTTCAGTAACAAAATCCACCCTTTTGAACTTGTATTCAAAAAGCACCTCATTCACAAAATCAATAGAAAGTTCATCACCCAGGCCAATCTTGAGTGTGCTTCTATCCAGTTCTTTACGGGTGACTACTTTTTCAAAAAGAGCATCGGGATAAGTGACAATTACCGCAGGTTTTTTGCGGGAGTTGATGCGGTTTAAAACTTCGGCACGAAGTAAAACATTGGCATTGTCAGTTTCTTCAATCTGGTATGGTCTTCGGTAACTTCCGGGATAAAAAAGCACGTGCTCTTCTCCAATCAGCTGCTCCAGGTCATTCAGATAATATGCGGCTTCTTCCTTATCGTTAAAAATCAGCAAAAACGGATTTTCAGCTTCTTTGAATGCATTAAAAATTACAAAGGAAAGTGATGAGCCTATAAGGCCTTTCAAATGTATCTTTGCTTTGTTGGCATCTGGCGTGAAGTCTAAAGAGGCAATAGCGTTTTGCAATTCCTGCTGAGGCAGGGATTGTGCAAAGCTTTGGGCAATAGCAGATTTACTCATTCCTGCAAATATAATTCGTGCTCTAATGCCCTCCAACACCTGAACAATTTTTTAACTATTGCTTCACAGCCTTTACAAGTTTTACCATTTCCATAACACAAGAACTGCGGAAGCTTGGCTAATTTCAGAAAAATTATTTATGTCCAGTCAACAGCTTGCTTATGTTCTTGCCAGGATTACCCTGGGCCTGAATTTTCTTTTACACGGACTGGTGCGTATTCCAAAACTGGAAAAATTTGCATCAGGACTTGCTTCGGGCTTTGAAGGTACATGGATGCCAATAGCTATAGCTGAAGGTTTCGCCTACATTTTGCCATTTATCGAATTCCTTCTGGGGCTGCTTATTTTAATAGGTTTTAAGACAAGGCAGGTATTAGTGGGAGCGGCAATTCTTATAATGCTGCTAATTTTTGGCAGTGGGTTGAAGGAAGACTGGGGAGCAGTGGGAACGCAAATGGTTTACGCGTTATTTATTTTTTTTCTGCTCGTTTACCTTGAATATAACCGGCTGGCGCTGGACACAAAATCAAAATAGAAATTAAATGGATTTACAACTAAAAGATAAAAAAGCATTCATTTCAGGCTCTACAAAAGGTATTGGGCTGGCTGTTGCAAAATTACTGGCTTCAGAAGGTGCAAAAGTGATTATTAACGGGCGTTCACAGGATTCTGTGGACAAAGCTTTAGCTGAGATCAAAAATGCTTATTCTTCCGCAGAAACAGAAGCTGTAGTATGTGATTTTTCAAAACCTGAAGAAATTGAAAATTTAATTGCTGAAGTAGGAGATGTTGATATTCTTATAAACAACGTTGGTGTTTTTGGTAATAAAGATTTTATGGATATTACCGATGAGGACTGGAAAAACTTCTATGAGATAAATGTGTTGAGCGGTGTTCGGCTTTCAAGGGCATTTTTGCCGGGAATGTTGGAAAGAGACTGGGGCAGGATTATTTTTATCTCCAGTGAAAGTGCATTAAATATTCCGGTGGAAATGATTCACTACGGGATGACGAAAACAGCCCAGTTAGCCATTTCCCGTGGACTTGCTGAAACAACTAAAGGCAGTAATGTGACTGTTAACAGTGTATTGCCGGGCCCCACATTTTCTGATGGCCTTGAACAAACAGTTCCGGAAGATAAATCCAAAGAAGAATTTCAGAAGGAATTCTTTAATGATGTGAGGCCAACTTCCATTATTCAGCGTTTTGCAAATCCAAAAGAAGTTGCCAATATGGTGGCTTATGTTGCCAGCCCTTTATCTTCAGCCACAAACGGAGCTTCTCTACGGGTAGACGGCGGCGTGGTGAAATATATTTAATTAAATGGGAATTAAAGAATTTGATGTTTTTGTTATTGGCACAGGAACTGCCGGAAAAATTGTGGCTAAAGATTGTGTGGCTGAAGGCCTGAAAGTGGCAATTGCCGATAACAGAGAATTTGGCGGTACCTGTTCCAATCGTGGTTGCGATCCTAAAAAGGTGCTGATGGGTTTGACTGAAATTCTGGACCGGGCCGGAAAGATGAAGGCTAAAGGGATTACAAAAATGCCTGAGGTTAGCTGGAAGGACCTGATGGCCTATAAAAAAACCTTTACCAATGCCATTCCGGCCGCTACCGAAAAGGATTTACAGGAATTGGGTATTGAAATGTACCATCAGTCTCCCAGATTTCTGGATAAAAACACTCTTTCTGTAGAAGGAAAAACAATAAAAGCAAAGAAGATTATAATAGCTACGGGAAACAAGCCGATGCCATTAAAAATTCCCGGTGGGGAACATGCGCTAATAAGTGACGATTTTTTGGAGTTGCCGGAGCTGCCGCAGAGTATGGTTTTTATTGGGGCGGGATATATTGGGATGGAATTTGCTCATGTTGCTGCCAGGATGGGTGTAAAAGTTACTATGATTGATTTTTCCCCAAGAGCACTTTCCAATTTTGATGAAGATATGGTGGCGCACCTGCAAAACGCTTCAGAAGCAATCGGCATAGAATTTATATTTAACGCAGAGGTTTCAGGAATCGAAAAACTGCGGAAGAATTACCGTGTAAATGCGAAACAAAAGGGAAGCCATATCCGGATAAAAGCTGAAATGGTTTTTAACACCGCAGGTCGCATTCCTTCTATTGATGAACTTGATCTTGAAAAAGGAGAGGTTACTTCTTCAAGTGAGGGAATCAGTGTTAACGAAAATTTACAAAACGCCGGCAACAAATCTGTTTATGCCTGTGGAGATGTTGCCGCGAGTGATGGACTCCCTCTAACTCCTCTTTCTTCCAAAGAGGGGAAGGTGGTTTCGGCGAATCTTCTGAATAAAAATTACAAAAAAGACTCACATTATCCGCCACAGCCTTCGGTGGTTTTTACATTGCCAAATCTGGCGTCGGTAGGACTTTCAGAAGAAGAAGCAAAAAAGAATTATAAGGTGCGTGTGGAAAATAAGCTGGTACCGGAATGGTTTAATGCCAAACGCATAAATGAAAATATCTATGCTTATAAAACCCTTGTTGATACCAAAACCGGAAAAATTCTTGGCGCGCATTTGGTTGGCCCGGAAGCTTCGGAAATTATTAATCTTTTTGCCATGGCCATATATGCCGGATTGGATTGTGAGGACGTTCAAAAAATGATTTTTGGTTATCCTACCTGGGGAAATGATATCCAGGGAATGCTATAGAAAGTACTTGGATTGCACTTTAAAATTCAAGATTTCTTCATTTTAGCCATCGGGCTGGTTTCCCTGTTCTTGTAGCCATGGTAGCTTATGCTTAAGAAAATTACTATCGCTGCAATCATTGCGGCCCATGCTAAAGTTTCATTTTCTGAGGAATGCCTTACATAGATTGCTACCAGGGCCCATACACCTACCAGTGCAAATTCTCTCATATTACGAGTGTAAAGAATTGCAAGGTTAACAATACTGGCTGCAACAATCATTATGATAGTCCATTGTACTTCATTTAAAAACCAGCCACTCCAATTAATTTTTGCCAGATAAGCCGATATGTTAGCGATAGTGGCCACCGCAATCCAGCCGGAGTAGAAACAAATTGGCCACCACACAAGGCCAATAATTTTAAGTGGTGCATCCCAGCGTTCCATATTTGTGTTAAGAATAATTTTTACAAGGGAAAACAGAATAATCAACATCAGGATTACAGAAAGTCCCGTAGCTTCATAAAACCAGGCCAGGATCCAGCCGGCATTGGCGATATTTGCAATTATAAACCACGGGCCGGTTTGTAAGACAAAATCAGATTCTTTTTCGGGTTTATAGGCGCTGTAAATCTGAAAGCCGGAGTAAGCGAACAAAGCAATATAAATTACGCCCCAAATAGAAAAAGCATAATCTGCAGGAGTGAACAGGTTGAAATATTTTTCGCTAAGGCTGTTCATGGTATTGCCATTGAGTTTAACAGCCTGGGCGTAATAATTAGCTATAATAGCAACTATAACTGAACAGAAATTAAGAATAGAAAGTTTTTTGGCCATGCTGGAAGGAATTTATTCTATTAAAATAACTTCATTTTTTGTAATTGCGAAAATTTGATCTTCTTTTTCTGGTTGCATCATGTAATTTCCGGTAAATTCTCCAAAAGCCGGTAGTATAAGCTGCTGCGGAGATTTGTAAAAGCAGCGCAGTTTAAGAACCTGCCTGCCTTTTCCCCTTAGCGTGAACCCAGGATGAATATGTCCGCAAATATTAAAAAAGCCTTCATTTTCTTCAGGATGATGCGTAAGAAGGAAATCTCCAATTTTCAGCTTCTGAACAATATCAATTTTGAGTGTCTCATATTTTAATGGCGAAATAACATCATGATTTCCCGCAATAAGCATTACTTCTGAGGATATCAAATTCTTCCAGTTTTCAAATAAGTTCCATTCCGAATTGATTGTGCTATGAAAAAGATCTCCCAAAAAACATATTTTTTGAGGTTGGAAATGATCAACCACAGCATCGAGCTCTTCAAAATTTTTTCTT
Source organism: Autumnicola musiva (assembly GCF_031846585.1). Lineage (NCBI taxonomy): Bacteria > Pseudomonadati > Bacteroidota > Flavobacteriia > Flavobacteriales > Flavobacteriaceae > Autumnicola > Autumnicola musiva. The sequence continues at coordinate 297,450 of NZ_JAVRHK010000001.1, read as the reverse complement.
ATCGCTTTATGCGGAACCGCGCTGCCAAATTTCCTGAAATGGGAGATTTTGCCAAGGTGTACGTCACTAATCAGCAACATCTCCTGCTCCTGCCAAAAAGCAGTGCCACAGGGATGAAATTCGAAATTATTATCATTAATTTTTATGGTCATTTCTGGCAATGTCTTTACTGTTGAAGTAGGGAACAGCCTCATACAGCTTAAGGATATAGGGAATAAATGCTGGCTGGTAATCTATATATTATGGAGGACTTCTGCAGCTCTTTCCAGTGTTTCATCGGTTTTGGCAAAACAAAATCTAAGCTGGCTGTTATCTTTTTGCTCATAATTAAAAACCGATAGAGGAATGGATGCCAGCTTGTGATCAATCGTTAAGCGCCTGGCGAATTCGGTGTCTTTTTCATCGGTGATTTTGGCAAAATTGAGCACCTGATAGTAAGTACCCCGGGCAGGTGTGCCGGTGAATTTTGTGCCTTTAATCAATTCCAGAAATTTATCTCGTTTCTCCTGATAAAAGTTGCCAAGGCTTAGGTAGTTTTCGGGATGCTTCAGATATTCAGCAAAGGCTTTTTGAGTGGGATGATTTACGCAAAAAACCGTTAGTTCATGAATCTTCCAAATCTCTTTCATAAGTGCTTCCGGCGCTACACAATAGCCCATTTTCCAGCCTGTATTGTGAAAGGTTTTTCCAAAAGAGGAACATACGATAGCTCTTTCAGCTAAGCCGGGAAAGCGGGATGCACTTTGATGCTCAATATCATCAAAAATTATATGCTCATAAACCTCGTCACTTAATAAAATAATGTTTGTACCCTTTAACAGCGCTTCCAGTTGCTGCATATCATCTTTGGAGAAAACTGTGCCGCTGGGATTATGCGGAGTGGTAATAACAAGCATTTTGGTTCTGGAGTTAATTTTCTCCTTTACTTCCTGCCAGTCAATACAAAAATCTTCTCCCTTCATTTGAACAGGTACGGGTTTTCCACCATTAGATTTTATGGTGGGTTCATAACTGTCATACGCCGGTTTAAAAACAATCACTTCATCTCCGGCGTGTATAAAAGCCGTAATTGCAGCATATATAGCTCCCGTGGCTCCTGCTGTTAAAGTTATTTCCGAATCTGCTTTATACTTTATATGATATAATTTTTCAATTTTAGCCGAAATTTGTTCCCTTAACTCAGGAATACCGTTCATGGGAGGATATTGATTATATCCATCTTTCATTGCTTTATAGACGAGATCTTTCAGCCGGGCATCGGTTTCAAAATTGGGAAATCCCTGTGAGAGATCTATAGCTTCATGTTCCCGTGCAAGGCTGCTCATTACTGAAAAAATGCTGGTTTTTCCTTTAGGAAGTTTTGAAGGGAGACTATTAAAATCAGGCATAACAATATTTTTAAATAAGATGCATAAAAAATCCCGGATTCAGAAAGAATCCGGGATTGATTTATTTTAGAAGTTATGGCACTATCCTTTAGTAGTAGCTCTCATAAACTCACGGTTCATCCTGGCGATGTTCTCTAAAGAAATTCCTTTAGGACATTCAATTTCACATGCGCCGGTATTGGTACAGTTACCAAATCCTTCCGCATCCATTTGCCTTACCATGGCTTTTACACGCTCGGTAGCTTCAACTTCTCCCTGCGGAAGTAAAGCATATTTTGAAACTACGGCAGAGGTGAACAGCATGGCACTGGCATTTTTACATGCCGCCACACAAGCCCCGCATCCAATACAGGTTGCTGCATCAAAAGAGGCATCGGCGTTAGATTTTTCTACTGGAACGGTATTCGCATCGATAGTGTTTCCTGAAGTATTTACAGAAATATATCCCCAGGCCTGCTGAATCCTGTCAAAGGCGCTGCGGTCAACAATTAAATCCTTAATCACCGGGAAAGCTTTTGCACGAAAAGGCTCAATTACAATAGTGTCGCCATCCTTAAAAGAACGCATGTGTAACTGGCAGGTAGCAATAAGCTTGTCGGGGCCGTGAGGTTCTCCATTAATCTGAAGAGAGCAGGATCCACAGATCCCCTCCCTGCAGTCATGATCAAATTCCACGGGCTCCTCGCCTTTGGCTACCAAACCTTCATTCAGCACATCCAGCATTTCGAGAAAAGACATATCTCCTTCAATTCCCTCAATTGGATAATCTACCATTTTGCCCTTAGTGTTGGCATTTTCCTGGCGCCATATTTTTAAGTTAAGCTTCATAGTTTCTATTTGAAGATTTGAAGATTTGGAAATTTATTTTGAGCGGTTTTTCAAATTATGAAATTTCCCTATTTTCAAATTATTTATAACTTCTTGTTTTTAGTTCAATATTATTGAATTCCAGCTCTTCTTTATGAAGTTGGGCTTCACCTATGTTACCGGTATATTCCCATGCGGCTACGTACCTGAAGTCCTCATCGTCACGTAAAGCTTCGCCTTCTTCAGTTTGATATTCCTCGCGGAAATGACCTCCCGCCGATTCACTTCTATGCAGGGCATCTTTGGCAAAAAGTTCTCCCAATTCAAGAAAATCTGCAACCCTTCCGGCTTTTTCGAGTTCAGAGTTCTTTCCGGTTGCTGTTCCGGGTACTCTAACATTTTTCCAAAAATCTTCTCTAAGGGCAGCAATTTCTTTCAGGGCTTCTTTTAGTCCCTGCTCGTTACGGGCCATTCCGCATTTGTTCCACATAATCTGACCCAGTTTTTTGTGGTAAGAATCTACTGAATTTTTGCCCCCGGCATTCATCAGTTTTTCTATACGCGCCGTTACGTCTTTTTCCACGGCATCAAATTCCGAAGAATCAGTAGGGATTTTTCCTGTCCCAATATCATTGGCAAGATAATCTCCAATAGTGTACGGAAGTACAAAATATCCATCGGCAAGTCCCTGCATTAAAGCAGAGGCCCCGAGCCTGTTTGCTCCGTGATCTGAAAAATTAGCTTCTCCCGCGGCATAACATCCGGGAATTGTGGTTTGCAGGTTGTAATCTACCCATAATCCGCCCATGGTATAATGCACGGCAGGATAAATCATCATAGGAGTTTCATACGGGTTTTGATCTACGATTTTTTGATACATATCAAAAAGGTTTCCGTATTTAGCCGCTACAGTCTCTTTTCCCAGTGTGATAATTTCTTCTTTGGAAGGGGATTTATGTCCCATAGTAAAAGCTCTTTCTTTTCCGTAGCGCTCAATTGCACTGGCGAAATCAAGAAAAACTGCCTCACCGGTTTTGTTCACCCCATAGCCCGCATCACAACGTTCTTTGGCAGCTCTTGAAGCCACATCACGCGGCACAAGGTTACCAAAAGCGGGATAACGGCGCTCTAAATAATAATCTCTTTCTTCTTCGGAAAGCTCTGTAGGTTTCTTTTTGCCTTCTCTTATGGCCTGTGCGTCTTCTTTTTTCTTCGGAACCCAGATCCTTCCGTCATTTCGAAGAGATTCCGACATCAGTGTTAATTTAGACTGATGTTCTCCCGTAACCGGAATACAGGTAGGGTGAATTTGTGTATAGCATGGATTGGCGAAAAAAGCACCTCTTCTGTGTGCCCTCCATGCCGCCATCACATTACTTCCCATTGCATTGGTAGATAGGAAAAATACATTTCCATATCCTCCTGAAGCCAGTACTACTGCATGTGCTGAATGTCTTTCAATCTCCCCGGTAAGCATGTTACGGGCAATAATCCCTCTTGCCTTGCCATCAACAAGTACAAGATCCATCATCTCATGACGGTTGTAGGAAAGGATTTTTCCACGGTTAATCTGCCGATTCATGGCAGAATATGCTCCCAGCAATAATTGCTGCCCGGTCTGTCCTTTGGCATAAAAAGTACGGGAAACCAATACTCCCCCAAAAGAGCGGTTATCTAATAGTCCTCCGTATTCGCGGGCAAAAGGAACACCCTGTGCAACACACTGGTCAATAATATTACCTGAAACCTGGGCAAGACGATATACGTTTGCTTCTCGCGAACGATAGTCTCCACCTTTTACCGTATCGTAAAAAAGCCGGTAATCTGAATCGCCGTCTCCCTGATAATTTTTTGAAGCGTTTATTCCCCCCTGTGCCGCTATAGAATGCGCACGTCTTGGAGAATCCTGGTAGCAAAAGGTTTTTACATTATAGCCCAGTTCTGCCAAAGTAGCCGCGGCACTACCCCCGGCCAGTCCTGTTCCTACTACAATAATATCGATATTACGCTTGTTAGCAGGATTAACAAGATTAATGTTATTTTTATGTTTCTCCCATTTTTCCTCAAGAGGTCCTTCCGGGATTTTTGAATCTAAAACTGCCATAAATCGTACGTATTAAACGTTATTAATATAGTGAAAAAGGGCTATGAAAATGAATCCTAATGGAACGATAATCGAAAAAGCCACAGTAAAACCTCTTAAGCCTTTAGAATATTTGTTATGCCATCCCACCGATTGAAAAGAGGATGAAAACCCATGCCATAGGTGGAGTGCCAGGAAAACAAAAGAAAGAATGTATAAACCTGTTCTCACCGGGCTATGAAATTTTGCAATTAATTCCGGGTAATATCTCGTAGGATCGTCAGAATGAGTTTCAAAATATTTGTGAGCTATTTCCGGGAACCAGAAATCATAAAGGTGTAGCCCGAGAAAAGCCAAAACCACAAGCCCTGTAAGCAGCATGTTCCTGGACATCCAGCTAGTGTTGGTACTGGGCTTGAAACTTACATATTTAATATCTCTTGCCCTCCTGTTGTTGTACTCAAGAACAAGACCTAATATAAAATGAAAAAATACGCCTGTTATCAAAACCGGTTGCAGAAGAAACTGCACATAAAAATTAGTCCCCATAAAATGGGAAAACTGGTTAAATGCTTCCGGGCCAAATACCGAAGTGAAGTTAATTACCAGATGTTGAGCTAAAAATAAAACCAGGAAAAGTCCGGATAAGGCCATAGCAAACTTTCTTGCTATTGTAGAATTGAGAAAACCACCCATTTTGAATTTTTAAGAAATTTACCCGCAAAAGTAAGTCTCATTCTTATTTTGGGCAAATATTAATACTTATATTAAACCTTATTTAGAACCAGTTTAAAGAGATTGCTGTCAGTTCAAACATTTAGTGCAACGCATTACACTTATAGCTTTTTGTGCTACATAAATACAGAACTCAACATTTTTACAAAACCTTAACTGGACGATATTTTAGAAAATGAGTATTTTCATAGTTGCGAAGTAAATTCAGGATAAAATAGATTATTCGATGGATTTTATAGACTACTACAAAGTTTTGGAGCTGGATAGATTGGCAACTCAGGCCGATATAAAGAAAGCATACAGGAAACTTGCCAGAAAATATCACCCCGACCTTAATCCTGATAGCAAGGAAGCACAGGTGAGATTTCAGCAAATAAATGAGGCGCATGAGGTTCTAAGCGATCCTGAAAAGCGTAAAAAGTATGATGAATACGGGAAAGACTGGGAGCATGCCAATCAATTTGAAGAAGCAAAAAGGCAGCAACAAAACTCGGGCGCTACGGGATTTGGTAGCTTTGGCGACTTTGGCGGAGGTGAGGGATACGCTTATTCCGGAAATTTTGAGGATGATACCTTTTCAGATTTTTTTGAACAAATGTTTGGTGGAGGAGCAAGAAGTAGGGGAGCGGGAAGGAGGCCGCAGTTTAAAGGCCAGGACTTCAATGCCGAACTTCAGCTAAATTTGAGTGACATTTACACCTCCCAAAAGCATACCCTTACCATAAATGGTAAAAACATCAGGCTAACCATCCCTGCGGGAGTGGAAAACGGGCAGACTATCAAAATAAGCGGCCATGGGGCACCGGGAATTCAAGGTGGGCCTAATGGTGACCTGTTTCTTACATTTAATATCATAAACAATACGAAGTTTAGAAGGGAGAAAGCCAATCTTTACAGTACTGAAGAAATTGATCTTTATACCGCCCTTTTAGGAGGGGAGGTTACAGTTAATGTTTTTGGAGGAAAGGTAAAATTAAAGATAAAGCCCGGAACCCAAACTGGCACCAAGGTTAAATTAAAAGGAAAAGGCTTTCCTAAATATAAAAAAGAAGGCCAGTATGGCGATCTCTTTATTACCTATAATGTAAAGATACCAGCCAACTTAACTGAAAAGGAAAAGGAATTGTTCAGACAGCTGCAAAAATTACGCTCATGAATTTAGAAGAACTTATCCCGGCAGATAAAATTTGTTTACAGTACCAGGTGGAAAGAACATTTATTCATTCCCTAGGTGAAAATGGTTTAATTGAAATAATTTCTGTGGAAGAAAAACAGTATGTACACTGCAAACACTTGCGGAACCTCGAAAAAATGATGCGATTGCATAGGGATCTTCATATTAATGTTGAGGGTTTGCAGGCGGTGGAGCATCTTCTGAACCAGATAAGCAAACTAAAGAAACAAAATATACAGCTTAAAAACAGGTTAGGTTTGTATGAATAGATGCTGAATGTTGGCATTTTGTCTTGCTGAATTTCTTTCTGATGATTTCATCAATTCCTCCTTCACTTTATTAGTTTTAAAACATACAAGCCGTTTGCGGTTGTAGTGGAAGATTAAATTTCAAATTTTAAGCACCGTTAACAGCATTTGCCTGTAAAACTTTTAATTTTGAAGAAATTGAAAAAATAAACCATGAAATACGATCAAATCGATTCTAAACTCTTTATAAAAAACCGTAAAAGCTTCATGTCAAAAATGAAATCGGGCAGTCTTGCGGTTTTTAATTCTAACGATATATACCCCATTGGTGCAGACAGTACCTTGCCTTTTGAACAAAATCGTGACCTTTTTTATTTGAGTGGAGTAGACCAGGAAGAGAGTATTCTAGTTCTTTTTCCTGATGCTCCAAAGGAAGAGCACCGTGAGATCCTGTTTTTGACTGAAACCAATGAGCATATTGCTGTTTGGGAGGGAGAAAAGCTCACTAAAGAAAAGGCTTTTGAAGTGAGCGGGATAAAAATAGTGTACTGGATGAAAGATTTTGAAAAGATCTTCTTTGAAGTGATGACGCAGTGTGATACGGTTTATTTTAATACGAATGAGCATTATCGTTCTGCCCATAAAACCGAAACCAGGGACATGCGCTTCATCAAATGGTGCAAAGATAAATATCCGGCGCACCAGGTGGCAAAAAGTAATCCTATTCTTCAACGTTTACGGTCTGTAAAAGATGCAATTGAGCTGGACTTAATGCAAAAAGCCTGTGACATAACCGAAAAAGCCTTCCGCAGAACTTTAGGTTTTGTTAAGCCGGGTGTATGGGAATATGAAATTGAGGCGGAATATTATCATGAAATGATCAGGAACCGATCAAGGGGCTTTGCCTATACACCAATTATCGCCAGTGGAAAAAATGCCACTGTGCTGCATTATATTGAAAACAACCAGCAATGTAAGGAAGGGGAGTTAATTCTGCTTGATACCGGTGCAGAATACGCTAATTATTCCAGTGATTTATCCAGGACCATTCCTGTTTCAGGTAAATATTCAAAAAGACAAAAAGAAGTTTATAATGCGGTAAACAGGGTGAAGAAAGAAGCAACTCAAATGTTGGTTCCCGGCACAATTTGGGCGGAATATCATCAAGAAGTAGGAAAATTGATGACTTCAGAATTGCTCGCTTTGGGATTACTGGATAAAGCCGACGTGCAAAACGAAAACAAGGACTGGCCGGCTTATAAAAAATATTTTATGCATGGCACTTCGCATAATATAGGCCTGGATACTCACGACTACGGAATTTTAACCGAACCTATGATAGCAAACCAGGTGTATACCGTAGAGCCGGGAATTTATGTTCCTGATGAAGGTTTTGGAATTCGGCTGGAAGACGACGTGGTAATTCGGGAAAAAGGAGAGCCTTTCAACCTGATGAAGAATATTCCTATTGAAGCCGAAGAGATTGAAGAATTGATGAATGCGTAACTATTGGTTCTAGAGGGAAAATTTTTTAACGGCCACGAACACTGCTGAGTGATTTCGTGGCTTTTATTATTAAGATATGAATGTAAAATATAAAGGGGCAAATATACATTTTACCTCTGCCGGGGAGGGGAATCCAATAATCCTTTTGCATGGCTTTATGGAGTCTTCTAAAATATGGGGGAATTTTATACCCACACTTTCAGAGCAAAGGCAGGTGGTATGCATAGACTTGCCGGGACACGGGGAATCGGGGAGCTTCAATGAGATCCATAGCATGGAAGATATGGCTAAGGCAGTAAAAGAAGTATTACGTCACCTGGAAATAAGAAATGCGGCTATAGCAGGACACTCCATGGGAGGCTATGTTTGTTTGGAATTGTACAAAATTTTCCCTACACTATTAACAAGTTTGGTACTGGTAAATTCTACCCCTGAAGCAGATAGCAGGGAGCGCAAAATTAACCGGGAACGAGCTGTGAAATTGGTGCAGAAGAACAAAAAAGCATTTGTAAAAATGGCAATTTCAAACCTTATGATGCCGGAAAATTCTGAAAGGTTTCGGTCAGGGATTCAGGATTTGATAGCTGAAGCTATGAAGATGGAAGTACAGGAAATTACGGCAGCCATTAGAGGAATGAAAATTCGTACAGATAATGTACAGGCTTTTGCCAGGATGAATCTGCCGAAATATATTGTGGCGGGGAAAGATGATTCTGTTCTGGCCTTTGATCGCTTAAGAGATGTGGCGAATTCAACGGGAGCAGAGCTTTTAGAATTTTCGGGAGGTCATTTATCTTATATCGAAGATGAAAAAGCTTTATTGAAATTATTGCACTTTATCGAATAATTAATACTTTTTATCTATTAATTAACTTTTTTTTATAATTTTAATTTCAGAAACAAGAAATCAATCCTTTATGAAAAGAAATCCGAAGTTATTTTCATTCTCAAAGGTGTATTGTAGCATTTTTGGCCACAAATTAAGAGTATCAAAAAATGTTACCGAACATGTTCATGAATATAAGTGTACTAAGTGCGGGATGGAAATGACAGATACTGCCAATGGTTTCCTGGCCCGGCTAACTCCAAAATTTAAAGAAACTAACGATTATTTGGCTAAAATCCACCAAAGAAGAAGAAATCGCCGACAGCTTTTTGCAGAGGCTTCTTAATCTTCCTCTTCTTCTTTTTCCATCGAATTCCAGCCGCGAGCAATTAACGGGATTTTGGTGTTTGCACGAGTAATAAGGTGCATTCCTTCATTTTCTTCAGTCATATGGCCTATAACGGTCATATTAGGATTTCCTTTTATCTTATCGTGATCATCTTGTGAAATCGTGAAGAGTAGCTCGTAATCTTCGCCGCCGCTAAGGGCGATTGTGGTGCTGTCAATATCAAATTCTTCACAAACTGAAATTACTGCAGGATTCAGCGGAATTTTTTCTTCAAACAGGTTCACGCCGGTCTTGGAATTTTTACAAAGATGAATTACTTCAGAAGAAAGTCCGTCACTAATATCTATCATAGAAGTAGGTTTTACATCCAATTCTTTTAGTAATGGTGGTATATCTTTTCGCGCTTCCGGTTTTAACTGCCTCTCAATCAAATAAGTGTATTGATCCAGGTCTGGCTGGGCATTTGGGTTAGCCTTAAAAACCTGTTTTTCGCGCTCCAGGATTTGTAAACCCATGTAGGCCGCGCCTAAATCTCCTGATACCACTAACAAATCGTTCGGTTTTGCCCCGTTTCGGTAAGTTATATTTTCGGCTTTGGCCTGTCCCAGTGCAGTAATGCTTATTACTAATCCAGAGGTGGAAGAGGTGGTGTCTCCACCCACAACATCGATATTATAAATTTGGGAAGCCAGTTGTATTCCTGCATAAAGTTCTTCAAGTGCTTCTACAGGAAACCTGTTGGAAACTGCAATAGAAACAGTTATTTGTGTTGCTTTGCCGTTCATGGCGTAAATATCGGAAGCATTTACCATCACCGCCTTATAACCAAGGTGTTTTAATGGCATATAGGAAAGATCAAAATGCACGCCTTCCACCAAAAGATCGGTGGTGACAATGCACTGCATATCTTCGAAATCCAGTACGGCTGCGTCGTCACCTATGGCCTTTTTGGTGGACTCCAGTTTTGGAGCAAAATTTTTGGTAAGATGATCTATAAGGCCAAATTCACCTAATTCTGAAAGGTTTGTTTTTGTTTCCTGACTATTATCAAACATAACATGCAATTTATTACTGCAAAATAAGTGAATAAATATTCAAATGCCGACACTTGATGGCTGTTTCTGTTTTGAATGTTGAATTCTGGGCGGTTCCGGACTGGAAGAATTTGTGGTTTGGGTAGCTGGATCTTCTTTGGTTTCAACGTCTTGTTTATCAAATAATTATGCTCATTACATGATAAAAAGATTTAATCGACTACACTTATCAACCTATTCTTAAAACAAATGCACAGACTATGGTAAAACGCTTGTTTTGTAGTATATTTGTGCTCAATAGTATTAATCTTTTTAAGCTATGATAAAAGTAAGCGAAGACGCAAAAATAAAGATTGCCACTTTAATGACGGAAGAGGGTTTTGACAGCATTCAGGATTATGTTCGCGTTGGTGTGAAAAGTGGTGGCTGCTCAGGTTTGTCATATGAGTTAAAATTCGACAAATCCCAGGCAGAAGGAGATAAGGTTTTTGAAGATAATAACGTGAAAATTATAGTTGACAAACGCAGTGTTTTGTACTTAGCCGGCACTATTTTAGAATATTCCGGAGGGTTAAATGGCAAGGGTTTTGTTTTTAACAATCCTAATGCTCAAAGAACCTGTGGTTGTGGAGAAAGTTTTTCGTTATAGAATCAAATTTAAAGTAGAAAGTTTAAAAAATTGATTGCAGCAGTTAGTGAGATTTCAAGGTTGATAATTGGTTTAATGCAATATTATTTCAATTTAATATTTTTTGACTTTCCAACATTAAAACAAAGTTATGGCATATACTGAAGATGATTTAAAAAAAGAGCTCGAGACCAAAGAGTATGAGTATGGGTTCTATACAGATATAGAATCTGATACCCTGCCGGTTGGTTTAAATGAAGATATTGTTCGTGCGATTTCTAAAAAGAAAGATGAACCGGAATGGATGACTGAATGGAGATTGGAAGCCTATCGTGCATGGGAGCAAATGGACGAGCCGGATTGGGCAAATGTGCATTATGAAAAACCCAATTTTCAGAATATTTCTTATTATTCTGCTCCAAATAAAAAGCCGAAATACGATAGTTTAGATGAGGTAGACCCTGAATTGCTGGACACCTTCAAAAAGCTGGGTATATCTGTAGATGAGCAAAAGAAACTTGCCGGAGTGGCAGTAGATGTGGTGATGGATTCCGTTTCGGTCACAACTACCTTTAAAAAGACACTTGCTGAAAAAGGGATTATTTTCTGCTCCATTTCGGAAGCGATCAAAGAGCATCCGGATCTGGTGAAAAAATATATCGGCAGTGTGGTTCCGAAGAAAGATAACTATTATGCGGCTTTAAATTCTGCTGTATTTAGTGATGGTTCTTTCTGTTACATTCCAAAAGGGGTGAGATGCCCTATGGAACTTTCCACGTATTTCAGGATTAATCAGGCAGGAACCGGGCAGTTTGAGCGTACTCTTGTGGTGGCCGAACCCGGAAGCTATGTAAGTTATCTGGAAGGATGTACTGCGCCAACCCGTGATGAAAATCAATTGCACGCGGCGGTTGTGGAACTTGTTGCACTTGATGAAGCTGAGATTAAATACAGTACCGTCCAAAACTGGTATCCCGGAAATAAAGAAGGAAAAGGTGGGGTATATAATTTTGTTACCAAACGGGGCTTGTGTGAGAAAAATGCTAAAATCAGCTGGACACAGGTTGAAACCGGTTCTGCAGTAACATGGAAATACCCTTCCTGTATTTTGAAAGGTGATAATTCTGTAGGAGAATTTTATTCTATTGCCGTTACCAATAATTATCAGCAGGCTGATACCGGTACCAAAATGGTTCACTTAGGTAAAAACACAAAAAGTACTATTATTTCCAAAGGTATTTCTGCAGGAAAATCCCAAAATTCCTATCGCGGACTTGTGCAAATAAATAACCGTGCAGAGAATGCCCGCAATTTCTCACAATGTGACTCTTTGTTAATGGGTAATAAGTGCGGTGCGCATACTTTCCCTTATATAGAGGTGAAAAATAAATCGGCCAAGGTAGAGCATGAAGCGACTACCAGTAAAATTGGAGAAGACCAGATTTTTTACTGCAACCAGCGAGGCATAGATACAGAAAAGGCTATTGCTTTAATTGTGAATGGTTTTAGTAAAGAGGTGCTGAATAAACTTCCAATGGAATTCGCAGTGGAAGCGCAGAAATTGCTGGAAATTTCACTGGAAGGTTCCGTAGGATAAATTAAACTTTTGAAGCCACAAATGAAAAATATGTTAAGCCTTCTTGTGCTTTTCCTGGTGTTGGTGGGCTGTGAAGATGAAGACCGCAGGGATTTGGTTTCTGAACCTGAAGCTGAAGAAGTTGCCGATACTGTTCCTACTCTTGTAGGAGAATATATTTATGTGGCAGATGCCGGTGTGCTAAGGGGTAAAGACTTTGTTTATGGAGTGAAGATAGACTCTATGGCACAGGTGCTGGCAGAAGAGGTGCAGCCGTATAAAGATCAGGAATTCGATATGGTGAAGGTGAAGGTGAAAGTAAAAATTGAGCAAAATCGCCGTAGAGAAGGCTGGAAAGAAGTTATAGAAATTAGAGAAATAATTGATGTTCTGGAGGATAAAAAAACTCCGGAAGATCAGAATATAGAAGAGTAGTTTAAAATCAATCCCAATATTAATTGGGGTGCATATCATGAAATTATGCTTAAAATAAAGAATTTACACGCGAGTATTGACGATAAAGAAATTTTAAAGGGAATTAATCTTGAAATTAATCCCGGAGAAGTTCACGCTATAATGGGGCCTAACGGTTCAGGAAAAAGTACGCTTTCTTCTGTGATTGCAGGTAAAGAAGAATTTGAAATGACTGAAGGGGAAATCACTTTTGAGGGAACAAATCTTTCTGAACTGGATCCTGAGGAAAGAGCCCATAAGGGAATATTTCTTTCTTTCCAGTATCCTGTGGAAATTCCGGGAGTTTCGGTTACTAATTTCATGAAAACTTCCATTAACGCTCATAGAAAAGCAAATGGGCTGGAGGATATGCCGGCCAATGAAATGCTGAAGCTAATTCGTGATAAGTCTGAAATGCTGGAAATTGACCGTAAATTTTTATCGAGGTCTTTAAATGAAGGTTTTTCCGGAGGAGAGAAAAAGCGTAACGAAATTTTCCAAATGGCGATGCTGGATCCAAAATTATCAATTCTGGATGAAACCGATTCTGGTTTGGATATTGATGCCTTAAAGATAGTTGCCGATGGTGTGAACAAATTGCGTAATGAAAACAATGCCGTCCTGGTAATTACTCACTATCAGCGTTTGTTGAATTATATTGTGCCAGATGTGGTACATGTTTTAGTAGACGGAAAAATAGTAAAAACAGGCGGAAAAGAACTGGCGCATCAACTGGAAGAAAAAGGTTATGACTGGCTTAAAAAGGAAGCCGTATAAGCAATTTGAATTTTTCAATGTGAAAATTGGAAGTTTAAAAAGATGATTTTAAACTTTAAGCTTAATACTTGAAACTGAAGAAATGGAATTAAAAGATAAACTGGTATCATCATTTTTGGCTTTTGAAGAAGATTTTGGAGCTGATAACGAGGTGCATCAAATAAGAAGTCAGGCGATTAAGGATTTTGAGGATTTAGGTTTTCCCGGCAGGAAGGAAGAAGCCTGGAAGTATACTTCTCTAAATTCAATCCTAAAGCATGATTATAGTGTATTTCCGAAGAAAGAGGAGGCTATTGAATATCGTGATATTAAAAAATATCTTATTCATGACATAGATACTTATGACCTTGTTTTTATAGACGGGATTTATTCTTCCCATCTTTCTCAAACCACACACGACAAAATTGATGTTTGCCTCATGTCTTCGGCTTTAAATAAGCCGCAATATAAACCCGTTATTGATAATTATTTCAATAAAATTGCGCCAAAGTCAGGTTTAAATGCTCTGAATACTGCATTTGCGAAAGAAGGTGCGTTTATTCATATTCATAAAAATAAGCTGGCAGATAAGCCAATTCAGATAATAAATTTCTCTACCGGGAACGAATCCGCTTTACTGGTACAGCCACGTAATCTTATGGTGGTAGATGAGAATTCCCATGTTCAGATAATTGAGCGCCACCAAAGCCTTACAGACCATCCGGTTCTAACCAATTCGGTTACCGAATTATATGCTGATAAACGTGCGATAGTGGATTATTATAAGATCCAGAATGATAAATCTACAGCTTCGCTTATAGATAATACTTTTATCGAACAACAGGCTGAAAGCCATGTGTCGGTACATACCTTTTCATTTGGAGGAAAGCTGGTACGTAACAACCTCAATTTTTATCAAAAAGGAGAGCGTATTGACAGTACACTTAAGGGAGTAACGATTATTGAAGGGAAGCAGCATGTAGATCATAATACCCTGGTGCATCATATAGAACCAAATTGTGAAAGTCACCAGGATTATAAAGGTGTATTCTCTGATAAATCTGTAGGTGTGTTCAATGGTAAAGTAGTGGTGGAAAAAGAAGCGCAAAAAACCAATGCTTATCAATCCAACAACAATATCCTTGTTGATGATAAAGCAACCATTAATTCCAAACCACAGTTGGAAATTTTTGCAGATGATGTAAAATGTAGCCATGGCTGTACCATTGGACAGCTTGATGAAGAGGCATTATTTTACCTTCAGTCCCGCGGAATTCCGAGAAAAGAAGCTCGCGGATTATTAATGTATGCGTTTGCCAACAATGTGTTGGAAAGTGTAAAAATCCCCGAGATCAAGAAAAGAATTAATAAGCTAATCGCTTTAAAATTAGGAGTGGAATTAGGTTTTAACCTTTAATTGTTGCTGAAAAGTAGCAGCCTGAATTCAATCCTGAAAACAAAAACAGAATGAGTATTGCTACTGAAAAATTAGCTGTTGACGTAGAAAAGATCAGAAAGGATTTTCCCATACTTCAGCGTGAAGTAAATGGATATCCACTGGTTTATTTTGATAATGCGGCAACATCTCAGACTCCGCAACAGGTTATGGATGTGATTGTGGATTATTATTCCAATTATAATGCAAATATCCATCGTGGGGTCCACTCGCTTTCTCAAGAGGCTACAGATAAATATGAGGCCGCCAGGAAGACCATTCAGAAACATTTTAATGCTGAAAAGTCTTACGAGATTATTCTCACCTCAGGTACTACGCACGGGATCAATCTTGTAGCAAGCGGATTTGCTTCTCTGCTGAAAGAAGGTGACGAAATTTTGGTCTCTGCCCTGGAACATCATTCAAATATAGTTCCGTGGCAAATGATTTGTGAAAAAAGCGGGGCAAAACTGAAGGTGATTCCTATGAATGAAGATGGGGAAATTGTTTATTCAGAATTTGAAAACCTGCTAACTGAAAAAACTCAAATTGTCTTTTTAAACCATGTATCCAATGCATTGGGCACGGTGAACCCGATTAAAAAAATTATTGATAAGGCACATTCCAAAGGGGCAGCGGTGTTAATTGACGGTGCACAGGCGGCCCCGCATATTAAAGCCGATGTTCAGGAACTGGATGTGGATTTTTATGTAGCTTCTGCCCATAAAATGTGCGGCCCTACAGGAGTAGGGATGCTATATGGAAAAGAAGAATGGCTGAAAAAACTTCCTCCATACCAGGGAGGCGGCGAGATGATTGCCACGGTAACATTTGAGAAAACCACTTATGCCGACCTTCCTCATAAATTTGAAGCGGGAACGCCAAATATTTGCGGTGGAATTGCTTTTGGAGCCGCTCTGGATTATATGAATGCCATAGGCTTCGATGAAATTGCTGCTTACGAACAGGAATTATTGAAATATGCAACTGAAGAATTGCTGAAGATTGAGGGGGTTAAACTCTACGGGATTGCCAAAGAAAAAACTTCGGTAATTTCTTTTAATATTGAAGGTTTGCATCCTTACGATATAGGTACCATAGTGGATAAACTGGGAATCGCGGTGAGAACCGGACATCACTGTGCGCAGCCTATAATGGATTTTTATAAAATCCCGGGAACGGTTAGGGCTTCTTTTTCATTCTACAATACCAAAGCTGAAATTGACAGTTTTATTGAGGCCGTTAAAAAGGCTAAAATGATGCTTTCTTAACTCTTCAGTTACAGCCTCAAAATTGCTAATTTATCAGAAGAAAAAACAGAAACAGTGAGTAAAAGTATAAAAGAAATACAGGAGGAAATCGTTGATGAGTTTTCAATATTTGATGATTGGATGCAGCGTTATGAGTATATGATCGAACTGGGTAAAACTATGCCCCTTGTTGATGAAAAATATAAAATTGAAGAAAATCTTATCAAAGGATGTCAAAGTAAAGTATGGGTACATGCTGAACTTGAAAACGATAAACTTATTTTTACAGCCGATAGTGATGCGATAATCACCAAAGGAATTGTAGCAATTTTAATAAGGGCTTTTTCCAACCAGCATCCAGCCGATATTATTGAAGCTGATACGCAATTTATAGATGAAATAGGTTTGAAGGAACATCTTTCTCCCACTCGGGCGAATGGATTGGTGAGCATGATCAAACAACTTAAAATGTATGCCGTGGCATACCAAACACAATTGAATTAGAATGGAACAGGAAATAGACACTCAGGAATTAGGTGAAAAAATCGTAAAGGTTCTAAAAACCATATATGATCCTGAAATTCCCGTTGATATATACGAGCTTGGGCTTATATATGATGTAATGGTGAATACAGATTATGAGGTTAAAATCCTTATGACGCTTACCACCCCTAACTGCCCGGTGGCAGAAACGCTTCCGCAGGAAGTGGAAGAAAAGGTAAAATCCCTGGATATGGTTAAAGATGCAGAAGTAGAAATTACTTTTGATCCACCGTGGAGCCAGGATCTTATGAGTGAAGGTGCAAAACTGGAACTTGGATTATTATAAAAAAGTTTTATGTCTGCAGAAATTGTAAACAGAGTCTCAAATAGTAAACTGGTAACCTTTAATCTGGAAGATTATTATCCTGCCGGGGAACGGGTGCTTTTTGATATAAAAGATTGGCTGCTCGAGGGTTTTGTTCTTAGGGAAGGGATCTTCAGGGAAAAAGCGGCTGAACACGACTGGAGCCGGTACGAAAATAAATATGTAGCATTAACCTGTACAACAGATGCAATTGTTCCTGCCTGGGCATACATGCTTCTGGCCACGTATCTTCAACCTTATGCGAAGAAAAGCATAACGGGAAGCCTGGATGATATGGAAACTATTCTCTATACTGAAGTTCTTCAGAATATGGATGTTTCAGCCTTAAAGGACAAACCGGTAATTGTAAAAGGCTGTTCTCATAAACCCGTTCCTGATAATGCCTATTTATTACTTATAGAAAAACTGCAGCCTGTGGTGAAAAGTCTTATGTATGGTGAAGCCTGTTCTTCAGTTCCGCTTTACAAAAAACCAAAAAATCAGTAATGAGGAAAATTTTACTTGTAGCGGTAAGTATTCTAATTACGGGAATGGTACAGGCACAGGAAGATGAAGAACAGGATACAATCCCCAATGGCTGGCATACCGAAGGCAATGTGCAGTTGCTTTTTAACCAGTCTGCCTTTAATGCGGAATGGACCGGCGGCGGAACATCCAGTGTAGCAGCCAATCTCACCTTTAACTACAATTTTAATTATACAAAAGATAATTTTAGCTGGAATAACAGCATTCTTGCCAATTATGGATTAACAAAGGTAAAAGGAGATGATTTTCCGCGTAAAACAAGTGACCGACTGGAAATAAATTCAATCGCGGGACTGGAAATTGAAGATACTAATTTCTTTTATTCTTACTTTCTAAACTTTAGAACGCAAATAGACAAGGGCTATAGGTTTAGTGAAGATGCTGAAACCGGAGAAACTATAAGAACAGAAACCACACATTTTCTTTCCCCTGCATATCTGCAAACCGGTCCTGGGATTATGTATAAAAAAAGTGAAAATTTTATTCTGAATTTAGCTCCCGCAACGGCCAGGTTTATTTTTGTAGATAGTGACTTTACTTCGGGTCCGAATTATACAGATGGACAATATTTTGGTGTTGATGCAGGAAAATCCATCAGGTTTGAACTGGGTGCTTCCCTTAGTGCTTTGGCAAGTTTTGAATTGCTTGAAAACGTGGTGATGGATAATTCCCTTAACCTTTACTCTAATTACCTGGACAAACCGGGTAATGTGGATATAGATTACCTGATGAACCTGGAAATGGGAATTAACGACTATCTTTCTGCTAACCTTTTGTTCCAGGCTATTTATGACGATAACGCTGTGGGGGCGTTCCAGATAAGGGAAGTTTTTGGGCTTGGAATTAACTACGGATTTTAATTCACTTGCACCGGGGTAAGAACTAAATAAAGACTGAATTTATTTCAAAACCTTGTAGCCATATTGTAGATTCCGGTATAGCTCTTGAGTAAGATCAGGCTGCCGAAACAGCCATTTATTATTTCCTCTATGATTGATATTGTTCGAGCTCATTGATCTTTTGGATCATCAGGCGATCTGCTTCAACAGATTTGTCAGTTTTATCATATTCTATCAATAACTCAGGATATTTCCTCAATAACTTTTCCATATTCTTATTGTTTAGGATAGAAGTTATGCCCGTTTTAGAGTCTAATATTATTCCTGTATGTTTCATAGATGCCATGGCTCCAACAACTCCAAAAGTAGCAGCGGCAGTAGGAGAGGAGAATTGATCTTCAAAATATATATAGCGCCCTTTTAATAACGCCTTTACAAAATATTCAGTAGTAGTATAATTTGAGGCACTTAAAAAAATATCCTCACCATCAGAATATCCAAATAGTTTTTTAATCCGTTTTTTCTTTCCATCCTGATAAGCCATATAATGTTCTGCTTTTTTATTCTTCCCAACCAATTTGGAATTGAATAAAACATCAGTATGAGGTTTATTGTTCTTTAAATCATCAAAGTTCATGTAAAGACCTTTAACCGGTTTTGTGTCCCAATTAAAAGTTTCAGTAATGTTAGTAGTGGATAATGGCTGTAGCTCCATCTCCTTCCAGTTGGATACGGAGAATTCGGTAATACAATTTTTCAGAGCATCTTTTATACGTTCATCATGCTTGCCGGTAACATCCATTCCTTTTCCTTCCAAAGAACTTGAGAAGATTCCAAGTGAATATTCCTGCCCATCAACATCCTTTAAAAATTCCAGTTGTACTTCACAAACCCCTTGTTCAGACATTGCTGAAGTTCTTTCTGAAATATATAACTTATCAACTTTTAAAATCAATGGTATTTTTTCCTCGTTTGCCGGCAACAAATTATTGAAGTAGTTTTGAAGATGGGGAACAAAATCTTCACTAAAGTTAGCAGGTACTTTCTTATTAAAGGCTCCTTTTTGAGCGACGCCAATATTTTCCTTCTGGGATCTTGCATCTATAACTTTTTTGATGTAGAAATTGGTTTGTAGTGAGTCTTTAGCTTCAAGTGTGATCAAATGATCTTTCTGGGCCTGGCTTGTAGTAAAGGTTAGCATAAGCAATATTAGGAGTATGTTCTTCATTTTAAGATTATTTACGTTGTTTTATGAGTTACTGGTTATCAGATTCTTAAATTGGATAAAACGTGTGAATGTATAAAATTTTTCAATCCAAAAATCAACAGTTAATTTTTATTTTAAAGGTTTAGGCCAAAAGAATTTTAATTGTTCAAATCCTAAATAAATGTTGAAAATAAAACTGTTTTCTTCCTATTCCATATCTTTGCATTATGATTGAAAAGACTGATTTACAATACGAGAAGACGGTCCTGATAGGAATTGTCACCAAAGATCAGGGGGAAGAAAAACTTGAGGAATATCTTGATGAACTGGAATTCCTTACCTATACCGCGGGTGGGGAAGTGCTGAAGCGTTTTACCCAAAAAATGGATCGTCCCGATCCCAAGACTTTTATTGGTTCGGGAAAAATGAACGATGTAAGGCATTTTGTGGAAGAAAACGATATTGGTACAGCTATTTTTGATGATGAATTATCTCCCGCCCAGCAGAAGAATATTGAAAAAATTTTAAAGTGTAAGGTGCTGGACAGAACTAATCTGATTCTCGATATTTTTGCACAAAGGGCTCAAACCAGTTATGCAAGAACACAGGTGGAGCTGGCACAATATGAATACCTGCTACCGAGGCTTGCCGGAATGTGGACGCACCTTGAGCGGCAACGCGGGGGAATAGGAATGCGTGGCCCCGGGGAAACAGAGATTGAAACAGACCGTAGGATTGTAAGAGACAAAATATCCCTGCTGAAGAAGAAAATTGCCACCATAGATAAACAAATGGAGGTGCAGCGGGGTAATCGTGGGCAGTTGGTACGTGCCGCCCTGGTGGGTTACACCAACGTAGGAAAATCTACTTTAATGAACGTAATCAGTAAAAGTGAAGTTTTTGCTGAAAATAAGTTGTTTGCCACACTCGATACTACCGTAAGAAAAGTAGTGATTAGAAACTTACCTTTTTTACTTACCGATACTGTAGGATTTATTAGAAAGCTTCCCACCCAATTGGTAGAATCTTTTAAAGGAACTCTTGATGAAGTGCGTGAAGCCGATTTACTGCTACATATAGTGGATATTTCTCATCCCAATTTTGAAGAGCATATAGATTCTGTGAACCAGATCCTTGATGAAATAAAAAGTTCAGATAAGCCCACGTTAATGGTTTTCAATAAAATTGATAAGTATGAACCAGAGGTGATTGCTGAAGACGATCTTATAACCGAAAAGACCACTGCACACAATACTCTGGCCGATTGGAAAAGGACGTGGATGAACAGGTTAGGAGATGATGTTTTATTTATTTCAGCATTGGAGAAGGAAAATATGGAATACTTCAGGAAAAAGGTTTATGAAGCGGTGCGTAAAATCCATATTACCAGGTTTCCATATAATAATTTCCTCTATCCCGAATATGACACCTACGGTAATGAACAGGAATAGCTTGGCAATTCCTTAACTGAAAGTTATTTGATTTTATTTAAATTTATGAAGATCAAATATTTGCAGTTATGAGAAAATTGGTTTTACTGTCGTTATTAATTATTTGTTTCTCTTTGAATGCACAGAATCTTGAGGGATCCTGGAAGCTGATAGAAGAAAACGGGCAGAAGATTTCAGATAAAGAAGTAGTTCGAATATATCAGGACGGCTATTATTCCGAAGGGGCTAAAGATGCTGAAACAAATGAATTTCTCTGGGCGCTTGGCGGTGAATATTCTGAAGATGATTACCAGGAAACGCTAGATTTCAATACTAAAAATAAGGAAGTTATCGGCCAAAGTTTTAACCCGGAACTAACCTTTAAAGACAATGGAAATATCATTGAAATCAGGAACGAAGATGAAGTTCAGGTTTGGGAGAAAATTTCTAATAATGAAAATGCTCTCTCTGGAAACTGGGTGATAACCGGCAGGAAGAGAGACGGGGAATTGCGCAGGAGCACACCGGGAGAAAGACGTACTATCAAAATTCTTGGTGGGGATCGTTTCCAGTGGGTGGCATTTAATTCAGAAACCAGAGAATTTTTCGGTACCGGAGGTGGAACCTATTCGGCAGAAAAAGGAAATTATACTGAAAATATAGAATTTTTCTCCCGGGATAAAGAGCGGATTGGAGCGAGTCTTGGTTTTCAGTACGATGTACAGGATGGGGAATGGCATCACCAGGGAAAAAGTTCTAAAGGCGATCCGCTTTATGAAATCTGGTCCCCTTATGCTGAAGCTTACACGGAGTAGCTATTTGATTTTTGCAAATTTTTACTACAATAGATAACTTGAAAAGTGCCATTATTGCATCGTTAATGTTGAGTATGAAAATCTATTTCATTTTTTAATTTGATCGGAAAAATCCTCTTTTAAAGCTGATCCAAATATGTACATCTTATCACCATTATATTTTTTGCAAAGTTGGTTTAATGTTTCAATATGATTTTCAGGAGTATCCATATCTCAAATTTAAGTAAATATCTGCTTTAGAATCCCGGCCTGATTTAACATGATATTGGAAAATATCCTAATTAAATCTCATGTTGAAACTCAAAATCCAGCATTTCCTGTAAACGTTCTGATTTTATAATTTTTCCTTTTGAAGCTAAGCTGTGGTCATATTCCGGTAAAGCCAGATTATTAATTTTATCCTTTTTGGTGTAATAACTTTCCTTATCGGGATGGTTTGGATAAACAGCATTAAAAACAGTTCCCCAGGCTTCCTTTTTAATAATTCTAGTAATAATATCAATACAATCTTCCTGCTGAATTAAGTTTACAGGAGCTTTTGGATTCTTTAATCCTGTCTTTCCGGAAAGAAAATTTACCGGGTGCCGGTCATTTCCAAGCAATCCTCCAAACCTTATAATTGTGGTATTGAACTCAGCGGTTTCTTTTAGCATTTTTTCCGTGGAAATGATTTCCACAGCTGCCCTGGAAGTGCCGTTTGGAGCGGAAGCTTCGGTATATTCAGGAAATTCTTCAGTGTCTTTATAAACTGATGTGGAACTCACGAATATGACATTTTTGATACTGCTTTTTTTAATATAGCTCAGGAGCTTTTTAATCTTGCCGGTAAAATCAGCTTCAGGATCGCTTCTAAGTCTTGGGGGAATATCAATAATGAGAATTTCAGAATGAGAAAGGAAAGAGGTAAGATCGCCCTGTACTCCTTCAGCAAATAATTTAATCTGATAGGGTGAGATATTTTTCTCCTGTAATTTTACAATTTTCTCCCTGGAGGTAGTAGAGCCTTTTATACTATAAGCATTATCCAAAAGCACCTTGGCTAAAGGAAATCCTAACCAGCCGCAACCTAAAATTGAAATATTCATTAGTCTTAATTTGAGTTCATTATAATTTGTCCTGCCTCGTTGGCAGCAGTATTATTCTGTTGGGTTTCCCCCATTTTGATAGTTTTCCTGATAATAACTGCATCATTTACCACAAAAGGCCGCGGAATCATCCAGGCTCTTCTTTCGGGAATTTCGAGCTGTTGGTTCTCCAGAAGATCATAACTGGATTCGAAGAGAACAAATTCCGGTTCTTTGTCATTTTTAAGTCGGAAAGTGATTCTAAGGGTATCCTTTCCTGTAGCATGGTATAACAACAGCCTGTCATTCCAGCGCTTCTGAAAGATGTGGAATCTGTTTTCACCCAGGTAAACAGAATCTGCCTTTTTCCCATTCACTTCAAATGCTTCAAAATCCAGATTTCTTTCTGCAAAAAGTTCCATACGGTTCACTTCCCGGTTTGGTGCAATTTTAAGAGAATAGGAATTTTCTGTAGCAGAGCTGTCTGTTATTTTCAGAATAATACCTGGCTCTTTAAGGTCTATTTCAGGAGCATCTGCTTTATAGGTAAACCGGCTGCCGTATTTACTGTCAAAACCAGTAACGTGGATATCCTGAATTTCCGGCTCTTTTCCGAAGAAATTTGAAATCCATTCATCCGGCATTTTATCATAAGAATACCAGTTGGCATTGTTTTTATCAGCATCATATAAATAAACCAGGCTATTAGGTTTCGGGCGTTCTTTGCTGAAATCTGACTTGAAATGAGCAGTAATAAATAAAATATTAAATACAATAAAGCAAAGCAGGGCAAAATCTTTATTTCTTCTGAAGTAGCCAAACACAGGTAACAAAAGGCAGAACAGCAAAACAGTTAGTACTGCCGAAATAAAGAGAATTCCCAGGCCAAGGGCCACGGGGAAAGCATCTACAAAAGGTAATAAAATAAAAACGGCCGGTAAAGACAGAAGAGCCAGGAGAAGCAAATTTGGCTTTTTTTGCCTCATCATAACAAAGAGTTGAACAAGGCCAAAGAAGAAGCATATCACGAAATATGCAGCTCCTTTTAAATATAAAGCTGTGATACAGCAAAGGAATAACCAGAAAAATAACGGAGCTATGAACAAAGAAGCTTTACCACGGTATTTTCCGGAATTTCTATAAGAGAAAAAGGAAATCGTTAAGCTAAGGAAAATAGCAGCATAAATATAATAATAGCCGTTGTATGGAAATCCCTGTTCTATTTCTCCGTATTGCGGATAGATCATAAGGCAGAATTTCCAGAGAAGGTAAACTGCCAATCCTGAACCTGCCAGGCTAATTAGGAAGGGGATAAATCCCCTTAGAACATTTTTAAGCTCCAGCCGGGCAGTAGAAAAGCCATAGGAAAGCAATGCGGCAAATAGAAGAATGGCCAATAACAGCATTGGGAAAATCCATAAAAACGGATAGCTGATGATTTTTCCGAACGGCAAATTAAAGTAAAGCAAATCTTCAGCAGAATCAAGCGAAAGTTCGGCGTCTTTAAAATAGTACAGCAATGCCATTAAGTAATTTCCCTGCTGTGCCAGGCTTTCTTTATCGAGATTTTTGGGAATATCTGTGGCAGTGTGATAATCAAAATGATCATCTATAAAAGCAAAATTAAAACCATTTATGTTTCCCTGCTCCCGCATTACTGTAAGATCGGTATCGTTAGGCAGCATTTTGTAGACGCTGTAGGCCAGTGAATTGGTGACCGGATAATCTGGCCCCGCTTCTTTAAAGGCTTCTATTAATGCAGAATTGGCTGTGTTGGTTTCCAGGAGCATAAAAGAATTGCCGCCGCTACCACGAGACTCAAAATTTAGCGCAAGTTCCACATCTTCTGCCCAGGGATGTTCTTTAATAAAAAGTTCAGCACCATTAAGTCCCAATTCTTCGGCATCTGTAAAAAGGAGAATTATATCATTTTCATGTGGTATATTAGCGGTTACAAAAGCCCTTATGCCTTCCAGGATAGTAGCCACGCCGCTTCCGGCATCGCTGGCCCCATATGAAGAGTGGGGGTCACTGTCGTAATGGGTCATAATGGCTATGGCACCGCCGTCTCCCGAACCCTCAATCCTGCATATAATATTTTGTGGACGAGCCATTTCTCCCATTTTATTCAGGCTGAAACCTTCCTGGACCTGCACCTGTAAGTCCAGATCCTGCAACTGGTTTACAATATAATTACGGACTTTGTTATGCTCGGCGCTGCCTACAAAATGAGGTTTCTGTGCAATATTCTGAACATGCAAGAATGCCCTTTCGGTGGAAAACTCTTTTGCCGGGGCAGTTGAGGGTTTTATCTCATGCGGCCTGCTGCTGTAATAGCTTAACCAGACAGCAAATAGGATCAGAAAAAAGGCTAAGACAGGAGAAATTTTTTTCAGCATAAAAATGGCTGTGACAATTCGATTTTAAAGTTAGTCAAGTTTAGCATAAAAAAGAATAATTTCAACTGTGGATACGAATAACTTAAAAATGTTTATATTTAAGTAGTTAACAATCAAAACTTTGTATTATGGCTATAAAGAGTTTTCAGGGAAAGCGGGCCGAGCCGGAAAAGCCGGTTGAACCCGCGATGCTGGTTGAGGATTATATGAGTACCTCACTTGTTACTTTTAGAAAAGAGGAAAAAGTGGTTGATGTGATAGCAAGGCTTATTGAGAACAATATTTCCGGAGGGCCGGTTGTTAATGACAATTATGAACTTCTTGGAATAATTTCCGAAGGTGACTGCCTTAAACAGATTTCAGACAGCCGCTATTATAATATGCCTATGGAAGATCTTACTGTAGAAAAACATATGACCTGCAATGTGGAGACTATTGATGGAAAAATGAATGTTCTGGATGCCGCCAGGAAATTTATAGAGCTTAAGCACAGGAGATTTCCCATATTGGAGAACGGGAAACTGGTCGGGCAAATAAGTCAGCGGGACGTTATGCGTGCAGCACTTCAGCTAAAAGGTGATACCTGGCGTATTTAAGTACGTTTTACCAATGCATAGTATTCGTTTTCCAGTGGTAAATAACCCTGGTCATATACAAAATAATAAACCGTTCCAGTTTTTGTAGTATAAATGCTGGTGATGTGATTAAAGCTGAAACCTTTTTCCAGTAATCGGGATTTGCTGGTTTTGCCTTTATTTTCGGGATTCAAGTCCTGCAGGATTTTATAGTTTTTTCGCAGCTGATTATTTACCGCTCTTATAATGGCAATTTCGCCACGGTTGGCTTTGTTGTGATGGGCATTGCGGCAATAGTCACTGCAGAACTTTTTGTCTTCCCGCCCAACGAGTTTTTCCCCACATTCCAAACAACTTCTCTGCATTTAATAAAGGTAGAAATAATCTGCTAATTTCCACTATTTAATTGCGTGGCAGGAATTTACTTTTTCAGTACATTCAATAAAATGACCAGCTCGGGTTGAGGGAAAAAGGATAACTACTTTTCTATCTTCCGGTAACGAAAAAATAATTTGGAAACCGGAATAAGCATTAAACCGGATATAATAAAAAGAATAAAGGATAACCTTAGATTAAAAGCTTCAGCGAGATATCCAATTAATGGCGGCCCCAGCAGCATTCCAGTTATGGAATAAGTTGTTATGATAGAAACAGCCATGCCGGCAGAATATTTTGGCGAGGTGCCGGCAAGAGTAAAGGTCATGGGTATAACCGCGGCAACTCCCATTCCAACCAGGCTAAAACCTATTAAAGCAGGCCAAAAATAAGGAAACAGTATTGTGATGAGAATACCGCAGGAAATAAGCGAAGAGCTAATGATATATGTTTTTGCCATTCCGATTTTTTCAATTATTATATCTGAAAAAAATCTGGATAACGCCATAAAGATCATAAAAGTAAAATAGCCCAGGGTAAATATTTCTTCCCCAATAACTTCTTTAAAATAAACGCCACTCCAGTCAAACATTCCGCCTTCACATAAAGCAGCAAAAAACACTAGAAGACCCAGGTATAAAATAAATTTATCGGGTTTTCCCAGCTTGAGTTTATTTCCCTGCGGCGCGCGGTCGTTTTCAAGTAAAAAGCGATAAGCGGCAATTGCCGGGATAAATGTAAACGCGGCCACGATTAATAGATGCTGTGCCATGGAAATATCAAATTTCAGCATAAGGGTAGAAAATCCCACACCTGTTAAACCGCCGGTACTCCATAAACCATGAAAAGAACCATTAATTTTCTTACCATAATTTTTCTGAAGCGTTATAGCCTGCGTGTTCATGGAAATGTTCAGGATGCGCATGCAAAAGGAAAAAGCGCAGATAGAGGTAATAAGCAGGATTAAATTATTTGCGCTTCCTATAGAAAACAGCGCGACCGAAAACAGAATGCAGGAAATAGTCAATGGCCCACGGCTGTTAAACCTTGAAACCAGCCAGCCTGAAATAGGCAGCCCTATAAGACTGCTTACAGGCATTGCTAAAAGCAGACTGCCCAGTTCAGCTTCATTTAAGTTAAAAGTAGTTTTAATAGTGGGGATGCGCGAAGCCCAGGTGGAAAAACAGAAGCCTGCCAGAAAAAAATATATACTTAAAGAGATGCGCTGCTTCTTTTTTGCTTCCATAATTCTGCTGAAAAAATGCAAATATCAATGGTAATTCTTTAATAGAAAAGGCAATGAAGCAATTTTCCAATAATATTTATGAGAGCTTCCACGGCAGGGAAATCTTTTGGATATAAACAGGAGTATTTAATGTTAGGCTGCATTAATTTTGCAACCTGTATGGTGGTTATTACCAATTCTTATTCCGCTTCAGCCTTATCGCAAAATACAATCATATCTTCCGGATTTAGCTTCACAATTTTTATGTTTGATGTGCCAGTGCATTAAAATTGGATCAGATGCAGATTTTTCAGGATTTTGTTGTTCATTTCTTCTCATTTATAAACGTTTATAAACGCATATAAACGTAAGCAAATAGTTGTTAGACGATTACGGCTGAAGTGTTGCTGTATGTTTGTCATGTTGAAATGAACTAATGATTTTCAACTGCAATAAATTCTAATAGTTATGAGCACTTTAAGAAACAAAGTACAACTGATTGGGCATGTAGGTAACAATCCTGAAATCGTAAATCTGGAATCTGGTAAAAAACTGGCAAAATTTTCTATTGCTACAAACGAAAGCTATAAAAATCCCAAAGGTGAAAAGATCACCGATACACAATGGCATAATATAGTGGCCTGGGGGAAAACCGCCGAGCTGGTAGAGAACTATGTTCCCAAAGGCAAAGAAGTGGGGATAGAAGGTAAACTTACCAGCAGAAGTTATGAAGACAAGGAAGGGCAAAAAAAATATATTACTGAAGTAATTTGCAGCGAACTCCTGTTGCTTGGAAAATAATTTATGGTGATTGTATTTCTATATTAGATGTAATTAAAAAGCTTTTCCTTCCGGTTTTTAGAGGAGGAAAGGCTTTTTACCATAAAAAGCCCTATTGGATTTTATCTTAAGCTATAAGTATCAGGCTTGTAAATATTTGATCTGATTTTTGAAATAAGTGAGAATGAAAAAATCATGATACTGAACCTGCCCTGCCCATAAGGCAGGCCTTTTTTAGTATTTAATTTAGAGTATAGAAAATTAGGAAGCTATCTGATAAAACTGAATAAGTCCCAGCACAAATTTATTATAATCTTCAACGGATATTCCAGATTAGACAACCTTTTAGGTAATTTTATTCTAAGAGGGTAAATACCCCCAAGGCTTGCCTCGCAAGTCAATATTTAAAGTCTGAAAACGTGTTCCTCCAAAATGCTCGGTGGGCTTGCCCCGGAGAAATTTTACTAAATAAATTTATCGCCGGCCAATTTGTTTGTGCTTCTCTGCATAAGTGGCGTGTAACCTGCGGGTAAAAACATCCAGTTCTTCAGAAACTTCTTTTATAAGGGCAGAATACTGTTTAAAAGATTTCTCGTCCAGTTTTTCCTGTTGGATAATATCGGTAAGTCCCTGGATGGTGGTGATTGGCCTTCTTAAAATATGGGAAATATCAAAAGAAATTTGTTCAAGAGCCTGTTCATATTGTTTTATCCTGTTAATATTTTGAAACATGCCATACCACACGATGGTGCCATCCTTCAGTTTTTCGGGGCGGGAAATTCCCCGTTGCCAAGAAATTTTGCCATTAAGAAGCACGCGATATTCTACATCCCAGATACTGAGTTCTTCGGCTGATATTTTAATACTTTCCAGAACATAATCCAGGTCTTCAGGATGTACCACTTTAAAAACATTGCCCGCATCGCTTTTTAAAAGCTCAGGATTTAAACTGGGGTGAACTTCTGAAATTCCTTCACTGATAAAAGTGAACCGGTAACGTCCTTCGGGATCCATCTCAAACTGATAGATGGTGCCGGGCGACTGATTGGTGAGCTTTTTTAAACGGGAAATACTGGCCTCAATCTTTTTATCCTGCGCAACAAGTTTTTTTCTGTTATTAAGGTTGTCCATTGTTTTTTTGGCCAGTAACTGTAGCGCCCTTTGCTGGGAATTTGTGATTTTCCTAGGCTGTTTATCAAGAATACAAAGATTACCTAAAACGTTGCCTTTTGGAGTTAGCAATGGAGCTCCGGCATAAAACCTGATATTAGGGTTTCCCAGGACAAGAGGATTACTACTAAACCTTTCGTCTTTCAAAGAGTCTTCCACCACTAATACTTCATGGGGCTTATCAAAGCTGTACCTGCAGAATGCATCATTACGATCGGTTTCTTCTGCTTCAATACCTTTTTTTGCTTTAAACCACTGCCGTTTGTCATCTACAAGGCTAATCAGGGAGATAGGGGTGTTGCAGATTGCTGAAGCAATCTCTACCAATTCATCTAGTTCTAAATCAGGGGCGGTATCCAGAATTTTATAATCCAATAAATCCTGGAGACGTTCTTTTTCACTCATTTTCAAGGGGCTTTGAAAAAAGCATTTAAATGTAAGAATTCTGGCTTAAATACACAACAGGGGGAGAATACTTCTTATTTTAATGATTTAATGCTCTGTTGCTTTTCCTGCACCGCTTGGTATTCTTATTTTCTCTACAATATCCTGAACTTCATCGGGTGGCGCCGCGGTAAATCTGGAAACTATAATTGAAAGAGCTATGTTTATAAACATGGCAATAGTTCCAAAACCTTCGGGAGAAATTCCAAACCACCATTCTGAAGATGGCAGGGGCTCCATAATACCCCAAAGTCCTGTTTTAAAACGAACCATGTAGAACAGCATTAAAGAAATACCAACTGTCATTCCGGCAATAGCTCCTTCTTTATTCATTCTTTTGTCAAAGATGCCTAGCACAATGGCGGGGAAAAAAGATGCTGCGGCCAGTCCGAAAGCCAGCGCAACAACAGCGGCAACAAATCCCGGAGGATATATTCCGAAGAGTCCTGCAATAAGTACTGCTATCAGGATACTTATCCTGGCAGCTAAAAGCTCCTGTTTATCTGTAATATCCGGTTTCAATTGCTTTTTTAAAAGATCATGGGAAATGGAAGTGGAAATAACCAGAAGCAGGCCTGCGGCGGTAGATAATGCAGCAGCCAGGCCTCCTGCCGCCACCAGACCGATAACCCAATTAGGAAGTTGGGCGATTTCAGGATTTGCCAAAACCATAATATCCCGGTCTACATAAAGTTCATTCTCATTAGTAGTTGCATTGCTCACCATTCGCTGGCCGTAGGCTCCACGTTTTTCAGTAAACAACGGCTTTTCATTTACTGCTTCGCCCTTCAGATATTGAATTTTTCCATCGTTATTTTTATCGGTCCACGCTATAAGCCCGGTGTTTTCCCAGTTCTTAAACCATTCAGGTATCTCTGCATAAGGCGTCTCACTAACGGTTTCAATTAAATTGGTGCGTGCAAAAACCGAAACTGCGGGAGCTGTGGTATAAAGAATAGCAATAAGCAATAAAGCCCATCCGGCAGATTTCCGCGCATCGCGAACTTTGGGAACCGTAAAAAACCGTACAATCACATGTGGTAAGCCGGAAGTTCCCGCCATTAATGCCAAAGTAATGGCAAATACGTCCCAGGTAGACTTTGTCCCGGAGGTATATTCGTTAAAACCAAGCTGGGTGTGTAAATTATCCAGCTTTTCCAGGAGGAATGTGCCGTCTTCAACTCTTCCACCCATTCCAATTTGTGGTAATGGATTTCCCGTCATTTGAATGGAAATAAATATAGCAGGCACCATAAAGGCAAAAATTAGCACGCAATATTGCGCTACCTGGGTATAGGTAATACCTTTCATTCCGCCTAAAAAAGCAAAAATTAAGACTACAATCATTCCTATAATTACCCCAAGATTTATTTCCACTTGCAGGAACTGTGAAAAAACAATTCCTACGCCGCGCATTTGTCCCGCCACGTATGTGAAAGAAACTATCAGTGCACAGATTATCGCCACTGTTCTTGCTGTATTGGAGTAATACCGGTCTCCTATAAAATCGGGGACGGTAAATTTGCCGAATTTCCGAAGATATGGAGCAAGTAACAAGGCCAGCAGCACATACCCGCCTGTCCAGCCCATGAGATAAACTGAACCGTCATAACCGCTAAAAGAAATTATCCCGGCCATAGAGATAAAAGAGGCTGCACTCATCCAGTCGGCGGCGGTGGCCATTCCATTGGCTAAGGGTGAAACCCCGCCTCCTGCCACGTAGAAATCTTTTGTGGATCCTGCGCGTGCCCAAATGGCTATTCCAAAATAAAGCGCAAAACTAATCCCTACCAATAACCAGGTCCATACCTCAATGCTCATATAATGTAAAAGTGATTTAAAATATTAATCTGTATCATCTTCACTATAGCCGTATTTTTTATCCAACTTGTTCATGAGCCTGATATATATAAAAATAAGGAGAACAAAAATGTAAATAGAGCCTTGCTGGGCAAACCAGAAGCCGAGTTTAAAACCTCCCAGGTGGAAGTTGTTGAGGTAATCTTTGAAAAGAATTCCTGCACCAAAAGAAATGATAAACCAGATGCCTAAAAGAATCAGGAGATATTTTTTATTTTCCTTCCAGTAATTTTTGGCATTCCTGTTTTTGTCCATTTAGAAAAGATATTTTATCTAATATATAATTAAATTGTTAAAAATTACTAATTACGTAAAAAATTATAACACTAATCTGTGGTATTTTCATTATAAAGATGCAGTTGTTGAATAAAACTTTTCTGAAGCTTTATAAATTATTAAATGAGATTGAGGCTATTACCGAATGGCTTCAATCGCATTGGCAAGATAAACAAAGGGAGCGTTTCAGTTTATGGCAATTTCGTTACTGGCGTAACTGCAGGTTTCATCAATATAAGAGGTAGCAGGAAATTGATGTTTTCAGTATATAGATTTTCACAGCCGGATTTATCCTGTTGGCCGGGATTTGGCCCTCCTGCCAGCAATCCGGGAACAGGATCTTAGATACCATCTGCTTCTGAAGGCTTGTGGTGCGGATGTTTTGTGGATCTAAAAGGAATTTCAGCTTAAAAATAAATCTCCTGCGCCTGCCGGTAAGTGTTGGCGTGCGCTTCCAGAATTATTTTTATGTCCGTAGAATAACCTCCGCCCATACTGCATTGTAACGGGATTTGCAGGTCATGGCAGGTTTGCAGTAAATACCTGTCCCGTTCTTTGCAGCCTTCAATACTGCAGGAAAGCTTCCCCAGTTTATCGCTCTCCAGAATGTCCACCCCGCTGAGGTAAAAAATGAAATCCGGCTGTTGCTGTTCAATAAGATCGGGCAATGTACTTTTTAATATTCTTAGATATTCTTCATCACCCGTTCCATCGGGAACTTCAATATCAAGATCAGATTTTTCCTTTTTAAAGGGATAGTTTCCTTTGCCGTGCATGGAAAAGGTAAAAACAGAGTCGTCATTTTCAAAAATTTCGGCAGTCCCGTTTCCCTGGTGCACGTCCAGATCTACAATCAGAATTTTTTCAGCTAATCCTTTTTGCTGAAGATACCTTGCGGCAATTGCCTGATCATTGAGCAAACAAAAAGCTTCCCCACGGTTGGAATAAGCATGATGTGTGCCGCCGGCGATGTTAAAGGAAATTCTGTGTTCCAGGGCAAAATGGCAACATTTCATCGTGCCGTCTGTAATAATTATTTCTCGTTCGTATAATGCTTTTGAAAGCGGAAAACCGGTTTTTCTTACCTCGCGCGGACTCAGTTCCTGGTTCTTTAACCGGAAATAATAGTTTTCTTCATGAACGGCAAGTATATATTTTTCCTGCGGAATTTCAGGTTCAAAGAAGTTTTCTTCTGTACAGGTGCCTTCGTGAACCAGTTGCTTTGGCAATAGTTCATACTTCTCCATCGGGAAACGGTGTCCTTCAGGCAAAGGGTGTTTATAAATGGGATGATAGGCTATTTTAAGCATTGAGGAATTGTTGATTTTTCGAGAGCAAAATTGAAATGTACCTTATTGAAACCAACCCCTGGACTGTGCACGGGGCAGGCAGCAATGCTATAACTTAATTAAATATAAATAAAGAAAAAGGTTGTTGTGTTAAGTGCAATAAACAATGTCTTTCAATTTCAATAAAGTATGGTTTTTAGAAATATAATGGATTTGTCAGTTCGAGCGCAGTCGAGAACTAATCATCTTCGGGCTTATATTTAAAATGGGTAGCATTCCTACATTCGGCTAATATTTGTAACATATCAAAATCGTTCTTTGCAAGTGCCCTTTTCTTTTGTGCACTCCATTTCTTTATCTTCTTTTCAAAATAAATTGCCTGATTTACATCATTAAATTCTTGATGAAAGATTAACTGCACAGGTCTTCTCTTGTACGTAAAACTATTTTGATTGAGAGCTGAATTATGTTCTGCCAGCCTTCTTGTAATATTATTGGTTATTCCGGTATAGAGCAATTTATCACTGCACTCGACAATATAGACATAATACAATTTCATATTTGGCTCATTGAATAACAGACCCCTCGACTGCGCTCGCGGAGACACTACTGCTATTAATGAATTAAATATAGGAAAAAGAAAGTTGTCCAATTAAGTCAGTTTCAACACATCTGTTTTTGTGAGTCCGCAAAGATTGGTTGGCATTTCGAGAACTTTCCAGTTTGTCATTTTCAAATGAAATCAAGTTTTTCAATTCGGGCCAAGTCGAGGTTTGTCAATTCAAGCCTGTCTGGTGGCGGACAGTCGCAGTCGAGGTTCGTCAGTTCGAGCGCAGTCGAGAACTAATTTATCGTAGCTCCATTTTCCACCCCGGCTTCATCTGGGTTTACAAAAACAAGTTTTCCTTCGGCAGTTTCTGTCATTAAAATCATGCCTTCACTTTCTACTCCGCGAAGTTTTCTGGGGGCGAGATTGGCCAGAACAGTCACTTTTTTACCAATAATTTCTTCGGCTTTAAAATGCTCGGCGATACCGGAAACTACCGTTCTTTTGTCTAGGCCGGTGTCTACTTTTATCACCATCAGTTTTTTGGTTTTTGGCATTTTATGGGCTTCAATTATTGTTCCCACCCTAAGGTCCATTTTGGTGAAATCTTCAAAAGTGGCAATATCCTTCTGTGGCTCCACTTTCCTATTTTCTGCTTCGTTAAGGGATTTTGTCGCTTCCAATTTTTCTAACTGTTTTTCTATTTCTGAATCTTCTATTTTGCTGAAGAGCAATTCAGCTTCACCAATTTGATGTCCCGCCTGCAACAATGATTTTTTAGTAGCAATCCTGTCCCACTGAGCTTCTCCCCCTTTACCTGCAGGTTCTTCTGAAATTTTTAAAATTCCTCTGAGTTTTTCTGAAGTAAATGGCAAAAACGGTTCGCTTAAAGTTGCCAGGGCCGAAGCTATTTGTAAAGCTACATACATTACCGTTTTCACCCTTTCTTCATCGGTCTTAATAATTTTCCACGGCTCTTCATCGGCAAGATATTTATTCCCGAGGCGGGCAAGGTTCATTAATTCTCCCTGCGCTTCGCGGAAGCGATACTTTTCAATGGAGCTGGCAATAACGGCAGGATAGGCTTTTAATTCCGCAATAGTAGCTTCGTCAACATCAGAATATTGATTTGGCTCTGGTACAATTCCGTTGTAATATTTATTGGTTAAAACCACAACACGGTTGATGAAATTGCCAAATATGGCAACTAATTCATTGTTGTTTCTCGCCTGGAAATCTTTCCAGGTAAAGTCGTTATCTTTAGCTTCGGGAGCGTTAGCAGTTAAAGCATATCTCAACACGTCCTGCTTGTTTGGAAAATCCTCCAGGTACTCGTGCAGCCAAACCGCCCAGTTTTTAGAAGTGGATAGTTTTTTGCCCTCAAGATTTAGAAATTCATTTGCAGGCACATTATCGGGTAAAATATAATCGCCGTGGGCTCTCAGCATCGTCGGGAAAATTATACAATGAAAAACAATATTATCTTTCCCTATAAAATGAACCAGTTTAGTGTTTTCATCCTTCCAGTAAGGTTCCCAATCTTTACCTTCCCGCTCTGCCCATTCTTTGGTAGAAGAAATATAGCCGATTGGCGCATCGAACCATACATAAAGTACTTTGCCTTCGGCTCCTTCAACCGGAACGGGAATTCCCCAATCCAGGTCACGGGTTACCGCACGGGCACGCAGACCATCGTCTATCCAGGATTTTACCTGTCCGTAAACGTTGGTTTTCCAGTCGGCTTTATGGCCTTCAAGAATCCATTCCTTCAGCCAGTTTTCATACTGGTCTAAAGGTAAAAACCAGTGTTTTGTTTCTTTTAGTGTAGGTGTGGCGCCAGTAATGGCCGATTTCGGATCGATAAGATCTGTTGCATTCAGCGAAGTTCCGCAGCTTTCACACTGGTCGCCATAGGCTTCTTCATTTCCACATTTGGGGCAGGTTCCGGTTACAAACCTGTCGGCAAGAAATTGTCCTGCTTCTTCATCATAAAGTTGCTTGGTGGTTTCTTCAATAAATTTTCCATTTTCAAACATGGTTTTAAAGAATTCTGAAGCAGTATCGTGATGCACTTTGGCAGAGGTACGTGAATAATTATCGAATGAAATACCAAAATCTTTGAATGATTTCCTGATAATCCCGTCATACTTATCTACAACATCCTGGGGCGTAACTCCTTCTTTCTTGGCCTTAATGGTAATAGGAACACCATGCTCGTCACTTCCGCAAACAAAAGCCACATCCTGGCCGTGCATTCTTAAATACCTGGCATAAATATCTGAAGGAACGTAAACACCTGCAAGATGCCCAATATGAATAGGGCCGTTAGTGTAGGGCAGGGCGGCGGTGATGGTATATCTCTCTGGAGAATTATTCATTTATTTTGTAATATTTTAAGCTTGTAAAGGTAAGCAACTGGTGTATAATACGCGTTAAATTCTTGTAAAAGGCCCTGCTGGTGATGTAATACTTTCTACATTTATTTCCTGAAAGATCAAAACAAAAATCAGACTTAAAATCTTATCTCAGAAACTATTTCGCCATGAAAAAATTACTCTTCATATTTTTTATAGCAGGCCTTTACTCCTGTAATAGCACAAAAAAAGCAACTTCCGGCACTCCAGACAAATTTGTTGCTGAAAATCTTATGAATTATTCAAAATCTGAAATTAGCCGGGAGTATCCCGATGCCAATATCAAAGAAGGCGATGAGGTGTATGATGAAGGAACTAAGCGGCGGTCTTATACTATTCTATATCCTGAAACTACTAATGAATTGGTGATCACATGGAAGAATGGTAAGTCTGAAATTCATGATATCAGGTTTGCGGATGCAGGAAACTGGAAAACTTCTTCCGGGATAAAAGTGGGTACTACCTATGACGAACTGAACAGGTTGAACGGGAAACCCGTTTCGTTCTATGGCTTTGGCTGGGATTATAGCGGTGCAGTAGTTTGGAATGGTGGGAAATTGGAAGATTCTAATCTTCATGTTTTCCTTGGCCCTGAAGATGAACCTGCAGATAAATTTTATGGAGATGAAATCATAAAAGCTTCTCCCCGGGAAATTGAAAATATGAATTTAAAAGTTCAGGCAGTGGTGTTGAATCAATCTTAAAAACACGATTTTAATTAGCTTTAAATCAATGGAATAATACTTACCTTCACTTTTATTATTTCGATTTAAATGGCTAAACATAATTTACTTGGAAAAAAAGGAGAAGACCTTGCAGCAGATTTTCTTCAAAAAAATTCTTATACCATTATAGCCCGAAATTTCGTTTATCAAAAAGCGGAAGTGGATATTATTGCGCGTACCGATAAAGAATTGATTGCGGTAGAAGTAAAAACCAGAAGTACGCCAGATTTTGGAGATCCCCAGGAATTTGTAAAGAAGAAGCAAATCCAGCAATTACTGAAAGCGGTAAACCATTTCGCGGAAGAACACGAACTTAATCTTGAGGTTCGTTTTGATATTTTGGCAATTATTAAGAATAAATCGGGAACAAGAGTTGAGCATTTAAAAGATGCTTTCTACTACTTCTAAAAAAGAAAGAGATTGTTTAAAAAGTCGGAAGAACGTCATCCCGAATTTATCTCAGGAGTTTAAATTGAATGGTAAAATTCATTTAGAAGCTGAAACAAGTTCAGCTTGACGAAATAAGGACCTTTTAAACAACCTCCTAATTAATAATAACTTTTACTGAAATTACCAGATTTTCACCCGGTCTTCAGGTTTAAGGTACATTTTGTCTCCTTCAGCAATATCAAAGGCTTCATAAAAAGCATCAATATTTTGAAGCGGTACATAAGCGCGGTACATTCCAGGAGAGTGAGGATCTGTTTTAATCCTGTTTCTTAGAGCTTCCTCTCTCATTTTAGTGCGCCAAACAGTAGCCCATGAAAGGAAGAAACGCTGCTCAGGAGTGTAGCCATCTATTTTTCCAGGATCTCCATGTTCTTTTAGGTGAATCTGAAGTCCGTCGTACGCGGCATTAACCCCGCCTAAATCACCGATGTTTTCACCCAGGGTGAATTTTCCGTTGATGTAAACGCTATCAAGCACTTCAATATTGCTATACTGCTCGGCCAGGCTGCCTCCAAGTTTTTCAAATTGCTTTAAATCTTCATCTGTCCACCAGTTATTCAGGTTACCTTCGGCATCGAAACGTGCCCCACTGTCATCAAAACCATGAGAAATTTCATGGCCGATAACGGCACCAATTCCGCCGTAATTAACAGCAGCATCGGCTTTATAATCGTAGAAAGGTGGTTGTAAAATGGCAGCAGGGAATACAATTTCATTAAAACTTGGATTATAGTAAGCATTTACCGTTTGTGGCGGCATGTACCATTCCTTTTTATCTACAGGTTGTCCAAGGTCTGCCATGTTTTCGGCGACGCCCCATTTTTGGGCGTTCATCATATTCTGGAAATAAGAACCTCCTTCTTCGGGACTTTCAACTACCAAACCTTCGTAATCTTCCCAGCTGTCGGGATAACCAACTTTAACAGTGAAGCTGCTTAGTTTTTCAAGTGCCTTTTTCTTAGTGTCTTCACTCATCCAGGGAAGTTGCTGGATCCTGTTTTCATAAGCTTTAATGATGTTTCCAATCATTTCCTGTGCTTTTTCTTTAGCTTCAGGAGGAAAATTTTCTTTAACATACAGTTTACCTAATGCTTCTCCAACTGTTCCATTCACGGTAGCAAGGGCGCGTTCATTTCTTGGGCGTTGTTCCTGGGCCCCCTGTAAAGTTTTGTCGTAAAACTCCCAGCTTTCACGTTCCAGATCTGTGGTTAGGAAAGGGGCGGCATCATTAAACATATTCCATCTTAAATAAGATTTCCATTCTTCAACAGAATTTTCAGCAAGAATATCCTGAAGCGCATCCATATACTGCGGCTGGGTAACAACGATAGTATCCAGATTATTAGCGCCTATTCCTTCAAAATACTTGTTCCATTCCATGCCCGGGACACTTTTTTGAAGTTCGCCCACTGTCATTGGATTATAGGTTTTTCTTGCATCACGTCTTTCTACCTTATCCATTTGAGGTTGTGCAAGGCGGGTTTCAAAAGTAAGAATAGTTTGAGCTTCCCCGGCCGCTTCTTCTTCAGAATAGTCTAAATACTGAAGCATTTCAGTAATGTACTGCTTATATTTTTCTCTTTTTTCTTTGGAATCTTCGTCATCGGCCACATAATAGTCACGATCTGGCAATCCCAATCCTGAAGGGTTAAGGTAAGCAACATTCATGTTACTGTCTTTCCTGTCTGCCCTTACTCT
Source organism: Autumnicola musiva (assembly GCF_031846585.1). Taxonomy (NCBI): domain Bacteria; kingdom Pseudomonadati; phylum Bacteroidota; class Flavobacteriia; order Flavobacteriales; family Flavobacteriaceae; genus Autumnicola; species Autumnicola musiva. The sequence continues at coordinate 258,227 of NZ_JAVRHK010000001.1, read as the reverse complement.
AAAGGAGAAAAATCCGGCACTTCCGTAATCACTCATTTCCACAAGAAAATTTTGCAAATCTTCTTTAGAGTTTATAGAATCAATTTTTGCAAGATATGGTTCAATAGGGGCAATTCCTTTTTCATTTCGGGATACTGTATCCATTATACTCTTGTAAAGTGCAACGGCTTTAGCCTGGTCTTCGGCTAAATCGGCATTGGAATTGGAAGCTGATTGTTCAAGGATTCTTAATGCATCATTATCCGTTTCCTGGCGCAGCTCCATAAAACTTCCCCAGGTGGTCCTGTCGCTGGGAATTTCAGTAGAATCCAGCCATTTTCCGTTTACATATCTAAAGAAGTCATCTTTTGCACTACCTGTAGTGTCCATATAGGCAAGATTAATTCCATGGACTTCTTCCTCTTCACCGGTGGTTTTTTCCCTGTCCTGACAACCGGTGAAAAGCACCGATCCCAGTGCAGAAAGCAAAAACACGTTTTTAAGTACTCTCATGTGTGTGGTTTATTATTGATTAAAAATTTATGTGCTAAAATAACAAAAACCGCAATATGGTTTTTAAATTTATTGGTGCCCAGTTGGTTGCAAAAAGGATGCCTGGCTTTCTATTTGTAATTTCAGATGCTTATCAAAGCTTTTTTTAAGAGCCGTTACCTCCTCCACATTTTCATTAGGAATTGTAATGGAAAGTACATAATGTTTAATTTTCCATTCATTATTTTTGTATTCCAGCACTCCCGAGCCACGGCAAATACCCATTTGAGTATCAAGAAGTTCATCAAACCAGGCATAGCTTCCATTTTCTCCTAAATAGATATTGCGTTGCAAAACTGCAAAATTCCAGGCTTTGCCTTGATCAAAGTAAGGCTTGGAAAATTTTTTGAAATCCTCATTTTGCCAATTTTCAGTAGCATCGGTGCCTATGAAGATTGCATCTTTGGTCATTAAATTGAAATATTGTTCAAAGTTAGCGGTTGCTGCTGCTTTATGCCAAAGGTTGAGATAATGACTAATCTCATTTTTAGCTGAAGCTTTACTGCCTGCTAAATTTTGTGCATTAGAGCTAAGGCTGAATATCAGAAATAGCAGGAAAATATGCTTCATATTTATTGCTGAATTTCATTCTGCTGCGGAATCGCAGGCACGGAATCATTTTCCTGATCAAAATTTTCCTCTTCCATTTCATCCAGTTCTTTTTCAAAATCTTCCAGTGTTTTAAGAAAGATTTCGTTTAGCTGAATCTTCAAATTATTGAATTCTGTAGGAATTTCTTCTGAAATTTCCCTGATTTCTTCCGGATTTGGATCCCGTTTTGAAGCAGCGTATTTCAGAAGTTTAGATTTGGTGGTAAGTACACTCAGCCTTGCTTCAACGGCATTGGTGCGTAGGGAATCTGGCAAAGAGGTTTGCAAAGACTCCATGATTTCGGCCAGTGGTGCAGAATTTTCCATAACATCTCTTAAGCTCGCATCCTGAAATTTCTGAATTTCATTTTGGGCCGTAATATATTCAATCCATTGGCTGGCATATTCCCGTGCCCCGGGCTGTAGTTGTACCTGCTGGTTAGTAACAGCTATTTCGAGGCCAAAAGCTGTAGTGTCTACTTTACTAACTGTTTGATTAGCCTGTTTCTCCCTGCAGGAAAAAAGGCATATAAGCAATATAATTAGGATAATATTCTTCATGTAATCAATTTGCCGCGGATAAATCTTGAAAAGATTTAAATTGTAAATATAAATTTACTGCAAATCTGCAGGAAATAAAATCTCTGAACCGGGGATTTTTATAATCTTCCTGTTCTCCGTCTTTTTAAAAGATATTCAAAAATAAGATACTTTTAAGGCTTCTCCTTGGAGAAAGCCTTGTAAAATTAAATATCTTTGCGGAAAATTTAATATTATGGCTGGGAAAATTCTCATTATAGGTGCGAGCGGTCAAATTGGAACCGAGCTAAGCTTGAAATTAAGGGAGATTCATGGTAAGGATAATGTAATTGCAAGTGATATAAGGGAAGGAAATGAAGAACTTATGAAATCCGGCCCTTTTGAAGTGGCCAATGCGATGGATGGAGAACTTATTGCCGGTCTGGTGGAGAAGCATAACATTAGCGAAGTTTACCTGATGGCTGCGATGCTTAGTGCTACTGCTGAAAAATCACCGATGAAAGCCTGGTCGCTAAATATGGATTCCCTTTTTCATGTTTTGAACCTTGCCAGGGATAAAAAAATAAAAAAGATTTTCTGGCCTTCCAGTATTGCTGTTTTTGGCCCGAGCACACCCAAAAAATACACTCCGCAAACCACCGTAATGGAGCCAACAACCGTATACGGAATTAGTAAGCAAACCGGCGAACGCTGGTGTGAATATTTTCACCGTATTTATGGGGTTGATGTAAGGAGCTTGCGTTATCCGGGGATAATAAGTTATAAAACCATGCCCGGAGGTGGGACTACAGATTATGCGGTGGAAATTTTTCATGAAGCTATTAGAAGCGGTTCCTATACTTCTTTTTTAAGTGAAGATACTTCCCTACCCATGATGTTTATGGAAGATGCCATTAAGGCAACTATAGATATTATGGATGCTCCCGCAGAAAATATCAGAATAAGGTCTTCTTACAATCTTTCTGCTATGAGTTTTACTCCTAAAATTCTTGCGGAAGAAATTAGAAAGAAACTGCCCGAATTCCGTATAAATTATGAACCTGATTTCAGGCAGAAAATTGCTGATTCCTGGCCTTCAAGCATAGATGATTCTGAAGCAAGAAAAGACTGGGGATGGGAGCATAAATTTAATCTGGCCAGCCTTACAGAAGAAATGTTGAAAGGAGTGGAAGCACGGTTGCAGAAAACCGGTTCGGCAGACCCAAGCTGAATTTCGCCTGATTTATTTCAAAAATAAGGAATGAAAAAAGCCGCTGAAAAGCGGCTTTTGAAGATTAAAATAGAAAAACTTATATTATTCTATAACGCGCACCTGGCTTGCGTTTACTCCTTTTCTTCCTTCAACCTCAACATACTCAACTTTGTCACCCTCATTAAGAGTTTCGCCGTCAAGTCCTGTTATGTGAACAAAGATGTCTCTTCCGGTTTCGTCGTTGGTAATGAATCCATAACCTTTAGACTCATTGAAAAATTTTACTGTACCTTCCATTATAAAAAAATAAATAATTATTAAAGTACAAACTTAGTATAATATATTTGACATGAATGTACATTTCAGATTTTATTTTTAAAAAATTCTCAAAACCAGTTTTTTAGTCCTTATTTCTTTCCTGCATTTTCTTAATATTTTTATCAGAAAGGGTATAATCTTCCAGTCGTTTTCCTTTCCATCGCACGTAAAGAAAGATTGGCATTAGTACAAAAGCACTGGCCAAAACGGCAATTCCAATAAACCGGTCTCCTAAAGGAATATTATTGTTCATTCTAAAATAGAATCCTACTCCAATTGCTATTAAAATAGCAATACCCAAAATTTTCATTACAATATTCATATCAAACGGTTGCTTCAATTAATTTTTTACGGTAAGCAGTAAGTAGTTTAGATTTGGAAATGAATCCCTGATACACATCATCTTTTACCACAGGAAGGTTCCAGGCATTACTATCCTGGAATTTACGCATAATTTCCTTCATTCTGTCATTACGGATATCTATTATCTCCGGTGCCCTTTGCATTATCTCGCTTACTGTCACTTCATCATACAATTTCTGGTCAAACATAATAGGACGAATATCGTCCAGAAGAATAATCCCTAATAATGTGCCATTTTCATCCACCACGGGAAAAATATTACGGGAAGACCTAACTACTCCTTCTTTAATCACTTCCCCTAAAGTCATTTCCGGGCGCAGGGAAATAAAATTTCTCTCAATAAGCCTGTTAATGTTCATAAGGGTTAAAACCATTTGGTCCTTATTGTGGGTAAGCAATTCACCTTTTGCCGCAAGTTCCATGGTATATACAGAATGGGGCTGAAACTGAGAAGTAATTATAAAAGAGATTGCCGCAGTTATCATTAGCGGAACAAAAAGTTCATATCCATGTGTAAGTTCTGCAATAAGGAATATAGCGGTAAGTGGTGCATGTAGAACCCCGGCCATTAATCCTGCCATACCCACAAGTGTAAAATTACTTACTGAAATTGGGTTTTTAAGAATGTTAAGGTGGTTTAAAACCAGTGCAAAACAATGCCCCATGGCGCTACCCATAAATAATACAGGTGCAAAAATCCCTCCAACCCCGCCTGCTGCAAAGGTTAAGGAAGAAGCAATTATCTTGAAAACCACAAGCCCAATAAGCAGGATAATGACCACCCAGAAATTCTCCAGATAAGCATTAAAGAAATTGGCTCCCAAAGCTTCCAGATAGTTTTCCTGTAATAAATTATTAATAACGCTGTAACCTTCCCCGTAGAGCGGCGGAATGAAATATATTAGAATCCCCAGCCCGGCACCGCAAAGCAGAAGCCTTAACAGGGGAGATTTTACTTTGCCGAAAATGTTATGGATGCTGAAATATATCTTGGTAAAATAGATAGAAACCAAAGATGCTAATATGCCTAAAAGTATATAATATGGCACTTCGGATATAATAAATTTATCCTGAAGTTCAAATGGCAGGATGAGTTGACTTCCGAAGAAGAAGTATGAAGTTAAAATAGCCGAGACCGAAGCTATAAGCAGCGGTAGGAGAGAAGCCAAAGTAAGATCCAGACTAAATACTTCTATGGCAAAAATAATTGCGGCAATAGGTGCTTTGAAAATAGAAGACATAGCTCCTGCAGCGGCACAACCAATTAGCAAAGTCCTGGAAGCCTGGTTAAGCAAAAACATCCTGGAAATATTAGAGCCCAAAGATGCCCCTGTGGCCACTGTAGGACCCTCCAGCCCAACTGACCCTCCAAAACCCACAGTTATGGGTGCGGTAATAAGCGATGCATACATTTGAAACCTGGTCATTATCCCTTTCTTTTGGGAAATAGCATGCAATGTAGTTGGAATACCATGCCCCACATTCTTTCTGAATACAAAACGGATAATTACTATTGTGAGAGCCAGGCCAATCATGGGGAATATAAAATAGAAAGCATCATGATAGTTGGCTATAAATTCCCCTTCAAGAAGTGTTTGTATAAAATGAGTAAGGTTCTTAATGGCCACTGCGCCCAATCCGGCTACAAAGCCAATAATGGCACTAAGTAGCATAAGAAACTGCTGATGTGTAAGATGCTTCGTTTTCCAGTTAAGGAACCTATGCAAAAGAGACTTACTGAATTTTGACATTCAAAAAGTATTTAAATTGTTGAAGCAAAAAAATCCTGCCTCAGGGCAGGATGTATATATTATAATTTAACCTGAAGATGTAGTTCTTTTAATTGCTCTTCATCAATTTTAGCAGGAGCGTCTATCATCACGTCCCGGCCCGCATTATTTTTTGGAAAGGCAATGAAATCGCGTATGGTTTCCTGCCCACCAAGAATTGCCACCAGGCGATCAAAACCAAAAGCAATGCCACCGTGGGGCGGGGCTCCATATTGAAAAGCATCCATTAAAAAGCCAAATTGCTCCTTAGCCTCTTCTTCAGAAAAACCTAAATAATGAAACATTTTAGATTGCGTTTTCTTATCGTGTATCCTTATAGAACCACCGCCAATTTCATTGCCATTTAGTACAAGATCATAGGCGTTGGCCCTCACTTCGCCCGGATTGTTTTCCAGCAGCGGAATATCTTCTGTTTTAGGGGAAGTAAAAGGATGGTGCATGGCGTGGTATCGGTTAGTTTCTTCATCCCACTCCAAAAGCGGAAAATCCACTACCCAAAGTGGTGCAAACTCATCAGGCTTTCTAAGTCCCAGCTCATTGCCAAGAAACATTCTTAAAGCACTCAGTTGTGTTCTTGTTTTTGCAGTATCTCCGGCCATAATAAGAATAAGATCACCGGGATTGGCAGCTGTTTTCTCAGCCCAGGCTTTTAGGTTATCTTCGGAATAAAACTTATCTACGGAAGATTTAAAGCTTCCGTCTTCATTATATTTTACCCAAACAAGGCCGTTGGCACCAATTTGCGGACGTTTAACCCAGGAGATTAAATTGTCTATTTCCTTCCTGGTATAGGATGCAGCCCCGGGCACAGCGATTCCCACTACAAGTTCCTGTTGGTCAAAAACATTGAAGCCTTTATTTTTCGCAACTTCGTTCAGATTGGCAAATTCCATCCCAAACCTTATATCAGGCTTGTCGTTACCATATTTTTCCATGGCTTCGGCATAGGTCATCCTTGGAAAATCCTCAATTTCAACTCCGTTTATTTCTTTAATAAGGTGGCGGGTAAGGCCTTCAAAAATTTTCAAAATGTCTTCCTGCTCTACAAAAGCCATTTCACAATCTATCTGGGTAAATTCCGGCTGGCGGTCTGCACGCAAATCTTCATCCCGGAAACACTTTACAATCTGGAAATATTTATCCATACCACCAACCATAAGCAATTGCTTAAAAGTTTGCGGAGATTGCGGAAGGGCGTAAAACTGGCCTTCATTCATCCTGCTGGGCACCACAAAATCACGGGCACCTTCCGGAGTTGACTTTATAAGGTAAGGTGTTTCCACTTCAATAAAACCGGCGCCGGAAAGATAATTTCTAACCTGCATACCCACCTTGTGCCTGAAAATAAGCTTATTTTTTACAGGATTCCTGCGGATGTCCAGGTAACGGTATTTCATCCTTAAATCCTCACCTCCGTCTGTATCTTCTTCGATAGTAAAAGGAGGCGTTAGGGAAGTGTTCAGAATTGTTAATTCTGAAACCATTACCTCAATATCACCGGTAGGGATATTTGGATTCCTGGATTCTCTTTCAATTACTTCACCTATTATCCGGATAACAAATTCACGCCCCAGTTTTTCAGCTTTCTCCATGAGCTCTTTTGAAGAACGTTCTTCATCAAAAATAAGCTGGGTAATTCCATATCGGTCCCTTAGGTCTACCCAAATCATAAAGCCTTTATTCCTTATTTTCTGGACCCATCCGGAGAGCTGTACTTGCTCTCCCTTATTTGCCATATTCAATTCCCCACAGGTATGACTTCTGTACATATTTTCCTAAGATTTAAAAGTGGGGCAAAAGTAGTAAGTTCTTAGGGTTTTAGATAATATATGATGTATAAAAAAATCTGTTATTTAGCCATAGTAAAATTTTTTAAAATACTCTAATATACTAGTATTCATGTTTATATGATTCTAATGTTAAGCTAATGTTATGTAATTATTGCTTAATTGTAAATAATAACATATATTTGTAAAGCAATCATTAACAAGTGTGAAGATGAAGAAGTTAAAATATTTGTTTATAGGTGCTGCTTTAGTATTTACAGGAGCAGTTTCAGCACAGGAAAAACCTGCATTTGAGAAACAGGGAGATTTAATTAAAGGAACGTTTTATTATGAAGATGGAAGTGTTAGACAGGAAGGTACGTACAAGGAAGGGGAACTCCACGGGGAGTGGATTTCTTACAATAAAGAAGGTGAAAAGACAGCAGTCGCCCAATACAACATGGGCGGGAAAACTGGCAAGTGGTTTTTTTGGACTGAAGACAGATTAACAGAAGTTGATTATAAAAACAACCGGATAGCTTCAGTAAATAACTGGAAGAACGATGAAAATGCGGTAACTATTAATTAATAACTGCTATAAAAAATGAAAACCCGAAGTTAATAATGCTTCGGGTTTTTTTATTGGTAACAGGTAATTTAAGCAGCAGCCTGTTTCCTCTCTCTTCTTGCCAGGCGTTTATCCCTGGTTTTTACCTTAGCCCTGTTTACCAGGTAAAACATTACTGGTACTATAATTAGCGTTAGGAAAGTAGCGAAGACCAACCCGAAGATAACCGTCCAGGCTAAAGGCCCCCAGAAGATTACATTATCTCCACCAATATAAATTGCCGGATTGTAATCTATAAACAATCCAAAGAAGTCAATATTTAATCCTACGGCAAGCGGAATAAGCCCCAGTACTGTAGTGATTGCTGTTAATAACACCGGCCGTAGCCTGGATTTACCACCTCTTACAATGCAGTCAAAATATTCGGCACGGGTAAGCAACTCATCATCTTCATACCCAAGCTCGGCCTTTTTCCGGTCAATCAGGATTTGGGTGTAATCTATAAGCACAATGGCATTGTTCACCACAATTCCCGCCAGGGAAATTATGCCCATCATCGTCATAATAATGATAAAGTCCATTTGGAAAGTAATTAGCCCAAGGAAAACCCCAACTAAACTCAAAACCACAGCCATTACAATAATAACCGGTTTGGAAACCGAGTTAAACTGGGCTACCAGTATTAGCAGAATTCCGCCTATTGCAATAAGCAGGGCCTTTACCAGAAAGCTCATATTTTCAGCTTGCTTTTCCTGCTCTCCGGTGAATTCAAAAGTCATTTCCTCCGGTAGCTCGTAGTTGTTTAGTTCTGTTTTTAGCTGTTCAACAATTTCATTGCCGTTATAACCTTCCAGAACATTGGAATAAATTGTTATTACGCGCTTAAGATCTTTTCGTTTGATTGAGCTGAAAGATGAAGCCACCTCAGTCTCAACAAGGGATGAAATTGGTACCTGTACCACCTCGCCCGTATTCTGATCTTTAAATGTAATTGGCTGATTAAAAAGCACATTTTCATCATACCTGTACTCATCAGCAAAACGAACATTCACTTCATAGTCATCATCACCTTCTTTGTATGTAGAAACTTCCTCCCCGTAAATAGCCCTTCTCAGGGTTTGGCCCACACTAGAAGTGGAAACTCCTAATTGTCCTGCCTTTTGCCTGTCCACACGAACGTCCAGTTCGGGTTTAGACTTATTTACGTCTATTTTCAATTCTTCTATTCCCGCTATACTTAAATTTTGAATATAAGACCTGAGGTTTTCTGCTTCCGCAAGCATGTTCTCGTAATTTTCGCCTTTTAATTCAATATTAATAGGATAACCTGAAGGTGGGCCTGCAGCATCTTTTTCCACAATAATAGATGCGCCGGGGAAACCCTGCACGGCATCGCGAACTTCTGAAAGCACCTTGCTACTCTCTACCCCGCGGCGTTCTTTAAACTCCCGCATTACCAGGGTTACCTTACCTTTATGTGGCATGGAATTTTGCTGTCCTCCATCGGTTTGAGGGTTTCCTGCGCCTTCACCTACCTGGGAAATCATGGATTCCACCATGAAGTTATACCCGTTCTCATCTTCATACTGCTGGGCAACATCAAAAATGCGCTGCTCTACCCGTTTAGTGAGCTCATTAGTTTTTTGAATATCGGTACCTTCAGGATATTCAATATAGGTAATGATTTGTTTAGGTTCATTTTCCGGGAAGAACAAAACTTCAGGTTGTACAAGCCCAATTAATACGAAAGAGGCTACCAGAAGTAGTAATGTTCCAAAGAAAAATCCATAAGCTTTTTTTCCTCTAAGGGCATATTTAAGAGCCCTCTCATAATTATTTTCAAGTTTTTTAAGAGCCTTAAACTGGAAATATTCTACTGCTTTTGCCAATACATATTTATATAACCATAGTAACAACACGGCCAGAATGGCTAAATTACCAATGGCCCTTAATGCTCCTATATCAATTATAAATCCTGTAATTAAAAAGATTACTCCCAAACCACCAAGAATCACGCTTATACGTATAAGCCTCTTTTTTGAAATTTCTTCTTCCTCAGTTTCCATGAATTGCGAGGTTAACATGGAATTAATGATAAGAGCCACAAATAATGAAGAACCTAATACGATAGAAAGAGTAATTGGGAAAATCATCATAAATTTTCCAATAGTCCCCGGCCATAGGCCCAATGGGAAAAACGCCATAAGAGTAGTGGCTGTAGAGGCTATAATTGGCCACGCGATTTCTCCAAGTCCCTGTTTGGCAGCTTTAATCCTGGGCATTCCTTCAGCCATAAGGCTATAAACATTTTCCACCACAACAATTCCGTTGTCTACCAGCATCCCGAGGCCCATTACCAATGCAAACAATACCATTGTGTTAAGGGTGTAGCCAAGACTGGACAGCACAATGTATGATAGGAACATGGAAAGCGGAATGGCAAGGCCAACAAAAAGAGCATTTCGGAAACCAAGAAAAAACATAAGCACCAAAACTACCAGGATCACCCCAAATATTATATTATTTACCAGATCATCCACCTGGTTTCGGGTATCGGTGGAAAGGTCATTGGTAAGGCTTATATCCAGGCCTTGCGGTAAATATTCTTCTTCCTCCCTTTCTACAATTTGCTTAATCTGGTCTACAGCTTCAATCATGTTTTTGCCGCTGCGTTTTTTAACATCCAGCATCACTACGGGATTTCCATACTCTCTTGCAAAAGTGGTGGGATCTTTTTCATGGAAGCGCACAGTGGCAATATCCCTAAGGAAGATATTTCCGCCCTGGCGTTTTACCACAACATCTTCAAGTTCTGAAGGTTCTTCAATTTCTCCAATTATCCTGATGTTTTTCTGGACACCGCTGGTAACTACGTTCCCACCAGAAATGGTACGATTTTCAGTACTTACTGCATTTATAATATCGCTGAAGCTTACCTGCGAAGCCGTCATTTTATAGATATCAACGGCAATTTCCACCTCCATATCTTCGGCACCCCGAATACTGGCTTCTTTTATTTGTGGCAGAAGTTCAATTTTCTCCTGAAGATATTCTGCATATTCCTTCAGCTGTTGTACAGGGTAGTCTCCTGTAAGGTTTATATTCAGGATGGGCTGGGCTTCTGAAAAGTTTAGATCAAAAACATTTGGCTCTACCTTTGCCCCATTATCCAGTGTAGGCCATGTAGTTTCTGATTTTACTATATCTACTTTGTCCTTAACCCTTTGCTTGGCTTCCTGTACATCTACATCATCTTCAAATTCTACAATAACAAGAGAGTAATCCTGAAGGGTGGTTGAGGTAATTTCCTTAATACCTCCCACATCACTGAATTCTTCTTCCAGGGGTTCAGTGATAAACTTTTCAACATCTTCTGCTGAATTCCCCGGGTTGATTGAACTCACGTAAATTTTTGTTTCCACAATTTCGGGGAAGGATTCACGCGGCATATTATAATAAGACATCAATCCGCCAATCATGATAATAGCGATGATAACATACACCGTCATTTTATTATCAATGGCCCACGAAGAGAGTTTAAATTCCTTATCTATCTTTTTCATTATCTTTTAATTTCTGAATGTTACCTCCTGCCCGTCACGCAGATTTTTGGAGCCTTCCACTATAAGTGTCTGCCCGGCCTGCAATCCGCTTGTTATTTCAATAGAATCGTTGGAAACATAACCTGTTTTCACAATTACTTTTTTGGCGGTTCCGGTATTGTTTTGCTCATTTTTGTTTTCCAGAACATAAACCAGGCTTTCACCCATAGCATTTTTCTGAACGGTATTTTCAGGAACAATTATCGCATCTTCAGCGGTATAATCATTAAGTTGCAAAGTGGCAATCTGGTTAGGTTTTATAAGTCCTTCTTCATTGGGAACTGAAACTTTTACCTGAAATGTCCTGTTGCTGGGATTAATGGTATTGCTTACCTGGCTAACCTTGCCGTCAAATTCCCGCGAAGCAATTTGTACTTTTACATCTGTTCCCTGTTGGATTTGCCCTAAATAGGATTCAGGAATATCTGCTTCCACATACATATTGTTAAGATTTACCAACCTGAAGAGCTGTGTTTGGCCTGTGTTTACCACTTCCCCCTGTTCAGTCATAACCTCATCAATAATCCCGCTGAAAGGTGCCTTAATTACTGTTTTGGCTAATTGGGATTTTAGCCGGTTAACAGAATTCTGCATAGACTCATAATTTGTTTGTGCTTCCAAAAACTGCATTTCGGAACCTATATTCTGGTTCCACAGCCTCTTTTGACGCTCAAAAGTGGTCTTTGCCAGTGTAGACTGCGCCTCTAGTTGAGCCAGCTCACTGGAAAGCCCCCCGTCATCTATTGTGGCCAGCACCTCTCCTTTGGTCACCCGTTCTCCCTCTTTTACGCGCACATCATTTAAAATCCCTGAAAACTCCGGATAAATTACAATGTTTTGATCTGTTGCCACATCTCCCTGTACCTGGGCGTAATGTTTAAAAACAGTATCGTTTATGGGTTCTACAGTTACCAGGTTGAGTCGTTTACTTTTATCCAATCGATTAATAGCTTCGTCCAGCTGGTCTATTTTAGCGGTTAATTCGCTTTGTTGCTTACTCAGTTGAGCTTTCGTCTGGCGAATTTCTTCCAGATTATCAGATTTTATAACATTGTCTATAGATTGGGTATCACTTTTTCCGCAGGCAAAAAGCATGGCTACCGCGCTAAATAAAACAGCTGTTTTTTTCATTGGTGCAATAATCTTATTTTTAGTCTTCATTGTTGTAGGTTGTGGTGTCTAACAAATTTTCCAATTCTACTTTTGCAGTAATTACATCAAGCATGGACTGTAAAAGTTCCTGCTGTGCGGTATATAACTGCCTTTGGGCTTCACTTAATTCGAAACTGCTTGCAAGCCCTTCAAAAAATTTAACCTGATTTTTTTCTTCTATACGTTGAGCTAATTGCAGGTTTCTTTTCTGGTTTTGATAATTTTCTATACTGAAAAGATATTCCGATTTAGCTGAATTGATCTGGTTTTTAACCTCGTTTCGGGTTCTTTCCAAATCTATAAGTGCCTGTTCGTAGGCGATCTGCTTTTGCTGGGTTCTTGAACTTCGCATGCCACTGCTGAAAATGGGAATATTAAGGCTAATGCCCATTACAGATTGATCAAAATATTCCTGGTCATTGTTGAAGAAAGTAAAGTCATCACTAAAGCCCTGAAGCCCGTAGTTCATAAAACCCGTTAAACTGGGTAAAGCTTTAGCCTTCTCGAGCCTTACTTCTATATGAGCAGATTCTGCTGTGTTTTGTGCAATACGGTAATCAATATTTTTTTCAACGGGAATTTCTTTTTCAATTAATTGAAGGTTTACATATTCCCGTGTAAGTTCGTCCAGGTCCTGAGTTAATTCTACATCAACCTCTACAGGAATGCCCAGGGTAAGATTCAGCATTTCATGAGCAATATTTCTCATGCGAATGCTACGGTTTAAATTGTTTTTCAATCCCAGCAGTGTAATTTCAAGTTGCTCCACATCTTCCTGTTCTGCCATTCCATTTTGATAAATCTGACTCGTTTCATCATAATTTTTCTGAACCGTGGTGACATTATTTTCAAGAATATCCACACTTTCCTGGGCAAGAAGAACATTTCCGTATGCATTAATCACTGCTTCCTTTACTTCATGATTTGTTTTGGTTTTGGCGTTTTCAGAAATCTGAAGAAGGGTTTTGGCAGACTGAATTCCCACGATATAAGAACCGTCAAAAATCAGCTGGTTCCAGGTGGCAGTGCCATTAAGACTTTGCTGAGTTCCAAAAGTCACGGGAACAAAAGTGCCTGGTTCTGCACCTGCTATCTCACCGGGGAGCAGTGTTACCGGTTGTTTTATATAGTTTTGATAATCTACATTTCCGCCAATTTGTGGCAGTCCCTGTGAAATAATTTCCCATTTCTGCTTCAGGGCAATCTCAATATCCTTCTGGGCATTGAGTACCGAATAATTGTTTTCGAGTGCCATTGCCACAGCCTCATCGAGACTAAGGCTTAAACTATCGGCCACATTCTCCTGAGCAAAAGAGCAAAGGGGGAAAAGACCTGCAATGAAGGCGAATTTAATTTTATTAAAAATGCTCATGGTTGTTTTTGAATTCTTCTAAAGTTTCTAATCCTTTTGAGGTGCATATTGCGCGTAAATGATAATCCAGGAAATAATCCATTAATTTCTGGTTGCTGTATTCTTCCGGTGGAAAAAGATCGGGATCTTTAACACCCTTTATACCGGCAAAGTGAATTCTCGCAATAAAGGAAATTGGAATTCCAGAGCGGTAATGGCCGGTGGTAATACCCCTTTCAAGATTAGCAATAACACAGTGCAGTATCACATTAAAATATTTTCCCTCAACGCTTTTAGCCACTCTGGGATAATATTTGTTTAGCTGATAATGGGGTGAGGCTTTTTGATCATTAACATAATTCATCCCGTACCTGCGCACTGCATAGAGTTCTTTTATTGGATTTTTTTCCTCTGACTGGATTTTTTTAATGCCTTCCTGCACCACGCTGAATAGGTGGTGAACAGTAGCTTCTACCAGCTTGACTTTGGTAGAAAAATTTGCATAAATGGTCTTTTTTGATATTCCGAGTTTATCGGCAATATCGTCCATGGTCACACTTTTGAATCCATAGGCTAAGAACATTTCACTTGCTGTATTTAGTATCTTTTCTCTCAATGTTCTAAAATTTGGCACAAAAGTACTACTAGGAAACTTTAAATACAAAAAAAGTTTCCTTAGTTTTATTATTTAACATTCTTCCTGAATCCTAAATATTCTCAATTATGGTATTTTAGCGGGAAAATTAATTTTTATGTTATCTATTTCTCAATACAGGGAAGCATTTTCAGAATATTTAGAGGCGAAAATTAAGGTCAGGGAGCCAGAGAATTTATATGAACCAATGGTCTATATTTTATCGCAGGGCGGAAAACGCCTGCGGCCGGTTTTGGTGCTTATGGCTGCTGAAATTTTTAATTCCGATTACCGAAAAGCACTGGATGCAGCACTTGCTATAGAGATGTTTCATAATTTTTCTCTTGTTCATGATGATATAATGGACGATGCTCCTATAAGAAGAGGGAAAGAAACCGTGCATGAGAAATGGGATATTAATACTGGAATACTCTCTGGTGATGCTATGTTAATAAATGCCTACCAGCTTTTTGAAAACTATGAAGGGGAAATTTTCAAGGAGCTCGCCCAGTTATTCACAAAAACCGCCATTCAGGTTTGTGAAGGTCAGCAGTATGATATAGATTTTGAGACGCGGGATGATGTAAGTATTGAAGATTATCTAAGAATGATTGAATATAAAACAGCTGTGCTTGTGGGGGCATCGCTGCAAATGGGAGCTATAGTTGCCGGGGAAAATAAAGAATGCAAAGAAGCGGTATATCAATATGGGCGGCTACTGGGAATAGCATTTCAATTGCAGGATGATTATCTGGACGCTTTTGGTGATCCTGAAACTTTTGGAAAACAACCGGGAGGTGATATTATTGAAAATAAGAAAACCTTTCTTTATCTAAAAGCGCTGGAAACTTCAGTAAAAGGAGAGGCAAACCAGCTTGCCCATCTATATTCCATCAATCCCGGTGAACATTCAGAAAAAGTAGAAGCTGTAAAGAATATTTTTGAATCCAGTGGAGCGGCCGGGCTTACCCGGCGTGAAATAGAAAAGTATACACATAAGGCTTTTGAAATTCTGGAGAAAATAAATATTTCCCCAAGTAAAAAAGAACCGCTTAAGAAATTTGGTCAGAGTTTAATGGAGCGGCAGGTGTAATTTAATTAGCAGAAATCTTCTTTTGAAAATTCATTAAAACATAATCCTGATAATTTTTTCTCCTGCTTTCATGTTAAATTTCTTATAATGCATAGGATAAATATATTATATGCGGCAGGGTATTTTTTGTAAAAATTGTACTTTTGCTATGTTTTACACTTAAAAGAAACATTAGTTTCACATTATGGATAGATTCTCATTTTTAAATGCCGCACATACAGCTTATTTTGCAGAACTTTATGATCAGTACTTGCAATATCCCGATAGTGTAGAGCCCAGTTGGAGGGCTTTTTTTCAGGGTTTTGATTTTGGATTACAGCAGGATGGTATTGCCCAGGAAGTTCTTGACGATGCACCCGCGACTTTTCAGGAAGGTGAAGTTCCTGAAAATGTAATAAAAGAGTTTCAGGTTATTAGGTTGATTGATGGATATCGTACCAGAGGGCATTTGTTTACTAAAACAAATCCTGTAAGGGAAAGGCGACAATACACTCCTAATTTAGATATAGAAAACTTTGGTCTTTCAAAGGAAGATCTAAGCACCACTTTTAATGCAGGTGAAGTTTTAGGTATTGGTCCTAAAACGCTTCAGGAGATTATTAATCACCTTGAAAATGTTTACTGCGAGTCTATTGGGGTGGAATACATGTTTATACGGAAGCCTGAGGAAATTGAATGGATTCAGAAAAAACTGAATATTAATGAAAACCACCCGAAATTTGAGGTAGGTCAAAAAAAGCAAATTCTAAGAAAACTTAATGAAGCAGTTTCTTTTGAAGGATTTTTACATACTAAGTATGTAGGTCAAAAACGTTTTTCTCTGGAAGGCGGTGAAAGTTTAATTCCTGCTTTGGATGCACTTATCGAAAGGGCCGCGGAATTTGGTATCAAGGATTTTGTAATGGGGATGGCACACAGGGGGCGCCTTAATACATTAACCAATATATTTGGTAAAAGTGCCAAAGATATATTTAGTGAATTTGACGGGAAAGATTATGAACAGGATATTTTTGATGGTGATGTTAAATACCATTTAGGCTGGACTTCCTGCCGTACTACAGACAACGGACAGGATATTAACATTAATATTGCTCCAAATCCTTCTCATCTTGAAACTGTTGGTTCGGTGGTTGAGGGTATTGCCAGGGCGAAAAAAGATCGTCATTATAATGGTGACAGCTCTAAGGTTTTGCCTATTTTAGTACATGGAGATGCAGCAATAGCCGCGCAGGGCGTTGTATATGAAATTGTGCAGATGGCCCAGCTAGAAGGTTATGAGAATGGCGGTACCATTCATATTGTAGTAAATAACCAAATTGGTTTTACCACAAATTATCTGGATGCAAGATCTTCAACTTATTGTACAGATGTGGCTAAAGTCACTCTCTCGCCGGTACTCCATGTGAATGCAGATGATGCTGAAGCCGTGGTGCATTCCATTTTATTTGCACTGGAATTCAGAATGAAATTTCATCGGGATGTTTTTATAGATTTACTTGGTTACAGGAAATACGGGCATAATGAAGGAGATGAACCAAGATTTACGCAGCCCAAATTATATAAAGCTATAGCCAAACATAAAAATGCACGTGATATTTATGCTGAAAAGCTTAAAAAGGACGGAGTTATTGATGATAGTTTCCTGAAGAAGCTGGAAGACGATTATAAAGCCAGCCTTGAAGAAAGCCTTGAAAATTCCCGGAAAGAGGAAAAAACAAGAATCACTCCTTTCATGCAGGATGAATGGAAAGGTTTTGACAATGCCCAGGAAGATAAAATGATGGAGGAGGTAGATACTACCTATAGTTTGGAGAAACTGGATAAAGTTGCCGAAGCAATCTCAAAGCTGCCGGAAGACAAAAAATTCCTTCGTAAAATAGATAAGCTGGTAAAGCTTCGCCATAAAATGTATTTCGAGGATAATAAGCTGGACTGGTCTATGGCTGAACATTTGGCTTACGGCTCTCTAATGACGGAAGGCTATCATGTAAGAATAAGCGGCCAGGATAGCGAGCGCGGAACTTTTTCTCATCGTCATGCAGTTTTAAAGGTTGAAGACAGTGAAGAAGAGATTATCCTTCATAATAACGTACAAGATAGAAACGGTGAATTTTTTATTTACAATTCTCCTCTTTCGGAATATGGAGTGGTGGGATTTGATTATGGTTATGCCATGGCAAGCCCAAAGACACTTACAATTTGGGAAGCTCAGTTCGGTGATTTTGTTAATGGCGCACAAATTTTAATAGATCAGTATATTTCTGCGGCCGAAGACAAATGGAAATTGCAAAATGGCCTGGTAATGTTTCTTCCTCACGGCTATGAAGGTCAGGGGGCAGAGCATTCCTCAGGTAGGATGGAGCGGTTTCTTCAACTTTGTGCTAAAGATAATATGTATGTGGCCGATATTACCACGCCTGCAAATATGTTTCATCTTTTAAGAAGACAGATGAAGGTTGGCTTCAGAAAACCTTTAATTGTATTTACACCAAAAAGCCTGTTAAGGCATTCAAAGGTGATTTCGACTAAAGAAGAATTCGCCAATGGCACTTTTCAGCCAATTATTGATGAAGATAATGCGAGTCCTAAAAAGGTAAAAAGTCTTGTGTTCTGTACAGGAAAATTCTATTATGACCTTCTGGAATATAGAGAAGAAAACGCACGGGATGATGTTGCACTTGTTCGTATTGAGCAATTATTTCCATTGCCGGTTGAGAAGATGAAAGAAGTGATCAAGAAATATAAAAATGCTGATGATTTGGTTTGGGCTCAGGAAGAACCTAGAAACATGGGGGCTTATGGCCATTTATTACTGCATTTTGATGAAGCAAAGAATATGAGGGTTTGTAGTAGAAAATTCTATGGCTCCCCGGCTGCGGGAAGTTCGGTTCGTTTCAAAAAGCGTCACCAGCGTGTGATTGCAGGTGTATTTGATAAATCTTTAGAAGAATCAATTTAAATATTAAGAAGAATAACTTTTCTGTTTAGGCAGAAGACCAAAAATAAAAATTAAGATCATGGCCTTAGAAATGAAAGTTCCTTCTCCAGGGGAATCCATCACTGAAGTGGAAATAGCACAGTGGCTGGTTGAAGATGGAGATTATGTTGAAAAAGATCAGGCAATAGCCGAAGTAGACAGCGATAAAGCTACGCTTGAGCTGCCGGCAGAAGCCAGTGGAATAGTAACATTAAAAGCTGAAGAAGGAGATGCGGTAGCTGTTGGGGAAGTAGTGTGTTTAATTGATACAGACGCACCAAAACCTGGAGGTGGAGATAAAAAAGAAGAATCTGCAGAGGAGGAAGTGGCAGAGGAGGAGGACAAAACTCCTTCCAAAGCCGAAAGTGACAAAGCAGAACCTAAAGCCGAAGAACCTTCCAAATCTTCAACCCCGTCCCAGAAACGGGATACTTATGCCAGTGGAAGTCCTTCTCCTGCGGCCAAAAAAATTCTTGATGAGAAAGGAATCGATTCCAAATCTGTAAGTGGATCAGGAAGAGATGGCAGGGTTACCAAAGAAGATGCCTTACAGGCCAAAGCTTCTATGGGAACTCCGGGAACCGGA
Source organism: Autumnicola musiva (assembly GCF_031846585.1). NCBI lineage: Bacteria > Pseudomonadati > Bacteroidota > Flavobacteriia > Flavobacteriales > Flavobacteriaceae > Autumnicola > Autumnicola musiva. The sequence goes on along the minus strand of NZ_JAVRHK010000001.1, from coordinate 239,174 downwards.
AAACGAGGGGAGTCTCGTAAAAAAATGTCCATGCTACGCCGTAAGGTGGCTGAAAGGTTGGTAAGTGCAAAAACAGAGACCGCCATGCTTACCACCTTTAACGAGGTAGACATGTCGCCAATTTTTGCACTTCGTAAAAAATATAAAGAGGAGTTTAAAGATAAGCATGGTGTGAGCCTTGGTTTTATGTCTTTCTTTACTCTTGCGGTAACCAGAGCTCTGGAATTATTCCCTGACGTAAACTCTATGATAGATGGAGATTATAAGGTAAGTTATGACTATAAAGATATTAGTATCGCAGTTTCCGGGCCTAAAGGGCTAATGGTTCCTGTAATAAGAAATGCTGAAAATTTAAGTTTCAGAGGAGTTGAAGACGAGGTAAAGCAGCTGGCTCTAAAAGCCAGAGACGGGAAGATCACGGTAGATGATATGACCGGTGGAACTTTTACAATAACCAATGGTGGAGTTTTTGGTTCAATGTTGTCTACTCCAATTATAAATCCACCGCAAAGTGCCATACTGGGAATGCACAATATCGTCGAGCGACCTGTGGCTATAGATGGCCATGTTGAAATTCGTCCTATCATGTACGTGGCATTATCTTATGACCATCGTATTATAGACGGAAAGGAATCGGTTAGTTTCCTTGTTGCCGTTAAAGAGGCGCTGGAAAATCCTGAAGAATTGTTGATGGATAATGATGTGAAAAGAGCTTTGGAATTATAGAATAAAGCAGGAAGTAATAAAAGAAAAGGCCGCAAATTGCGGCCTTTTCTTTTATTACTTCTAAAATTATTACTTCTAAAATTATTACTTCTAAAATTATTACTTCTAAAATTATTACTTCTAAAATGAACTTCTTCAAGAATATTTACTGCGGTTGGAATTTCCTATCTTAAATAAAGGGCTTTTTTACCGTAATCTATCACTGCTTTTCCTTTTTTAAGCAAGTCGGCACCAATAATTCCGTGTACCTTTTCAGCATCATGATTAATCAATGCTTCATTAACATGCCTTAAATCGAAAAGTACCAGGTCCACCTTTTTCTTTTTCCAGCCTTTAATCTGGATCAGGTTTTTCTGGGCTATTTGCGTGAGCATATTGGTTGCACCGGCTCCTGCTGCTTTTACATCACTATCTTCGGCAATCAGCTCAAAATGTTTTACAGCTTCCATGCCCACACAGGTACTTGATGCGCCGGTGTCCAGAATAAAATTACCCTCTATGTTATTAATTTTGGCAACTATTTCAATATGGTTGGTTTTGGTATATTTAAATTTTACACGCTGATATCCTTTTTCTTCAAGTAATTTTTTTAGAGACGACATTCTTTCTTTTTTCACAAAGATAGGTCTTCAAAATAAATTATTTTTGTGTTTATGATTTTAACAGATACACATACGCATTTATACAGCGAAGCTTTTGATGAAGACAGAAAAGAAGCAATTTCTAAAGCCCTTGATGCAGGTATTAAGCGTTTTTTTATCCCGGCCATAGATTCTGAATATGTACAGGGAATGTATGAACTTGAATCTGCTTATCCTGAACACATATTTTTAATGATGGGCCTGCATCCAACCCATGTGAAGGAAAATTACAGCGAGGAACTGACAAATGTGGAAGAGCAGTTCAAAAAGAGGAAATTTTATGCCGTAGGTGAGATTGGTATAGATTTGTATTGGGATAAAAGTACTTTGGAGATCCAAAGGGAAGCTTTTAAAAGGCAAATTCAGTTGGCGAAAAAGTATAAATTGCCTATTGTAATTCATTGCCGGGAAGCTTTTGATGAGGTTTTTGAGGTGTTGGAAAGTGAAAAAGGAGAAGATCTCTACGGAGTTTTTCACTGCTTTACCGGGACCATAGAGCAGGCCCGAAAGGCACTTTCTTATAATATGAAACTTGGAATAGGTGGGGTGGTAACCTTTAAGAATGGCAAAATTGATAAATTTCTTGGTCAGGTTTCTATTGAAGATGTCGTGCTTGAAACTGATGCGCCTTATCTTGCACCAACTCCCTTCCGCGGAAAGAGAAATGATCCTGTTTATCTTCTGAAAATAGCCGAAAAGCTTGCTGAAATTTATGGTTTAAAGGTTGAAGAAGTAGCTGAAATTACCACTGCCAATTCCAAATCTGTTTTTGGAATATAAAAGCTAATATTTTCATATTTTCTTATTTGCCTGTAGAGGCAATTAGAGAGTTTGTTTATATTGCCCTGAAAAGACATTAAGTTTAATGTAAAGCTGTTGAAGCTTAGATAAGAGAAAATTAGTGAATAACGATTTTGAAGATATAAGATTTTATAAAGATGAAGAGGTAGAGGAGGCGTTACGGGAATATGTAAGGCATCCAATGGTAAAGGCATTATTCCAGTTTACTTTTCCGGAGAAGGAATATTCGGAGATTGAGGAGCTGGTGGTTTCCTGCCGTTCTATTAGGGATTTTCAGACAAAAGTGATTTATCATTCTGTAGATAAGGTGCTGGAGAGAACTACCGGAGGTCTCACGTACAGTGGATTTAATGACTTGAAGGAGGACGAATCTTATTTTTATATTTCAAATCACCGGGATATTATTCTCGATACTTCATTACTAAATTATACCTTGTACGACCATAATCTTATCATGACGGCTTCAGCTATAGGGGATAATCTTGTTCAAAAGAATTTTCTTCTGGCACTTTCACGGCTCAACCGTAATTTTTTGGTATTGCGCGGGCTGGGGCCAAGGGAAATGCTGAAAAGTTCTATGAAGCTTTCAGAATATATCAGGAAATTGCTTTTTAAAGATAAGCGTTCGGTGTGGATGGCGCAACGGGAAGGGCGCACCAAGGATGGTAGCGATCATACTCAGCAGGGAGTATTAAAAATGCTGGCTATGGCCAAAGGAAAAATGAGCCTGGCCGAATATTTTTCAAATTTAAAAATGGTGCCTGTAGCCATTTCTTATGAATTTGATCCAACCGATATTCTGAAGATGCCTGAACTTATGGCGAAACGTATGAAGGAGACTTATGTAAAATCTGCAAATGAAGATTTTAATTCCATCATGCAGGGAGCAATGGGACAAAAAGGGCGAATTCACATAAGTGCCTGCGGAGTCCTTAATGAAGATGTTTTCACTGAAATTGAGCAGAATGTAGGATCTGTAAATGATCAGTTAAAGGCTGTTGCTGAAAAAATTGATCAGAAAATATATGAAAATTACAAGTTATGGCCAGCTAATTATATCGCTTGTGATTTGGTGAATAATAATGAAAAATATGCTTCAAAATATACAGATAAGGAGAAACGGCAGTTTGAAAGGAGGCTTACCAGAAGAGTAGGTTATAAAAATGCGCTGGAGCTCAACAGTTATTTACTCATGTATGCAAGCCCTGTAATAAACAAAGAAAGCATGTATGAGAAAAAGAGCTAAGATCCTGCTGGTTTACACCGGGGGAACTATTGGGATGATAAAAGATTATGAAACAGGAGCGTTAAAAGCTTTTAATTTTGACGAGCTGTTGCAGAAAATTCCTGAATTAAAGATTCTGGAGCATGAAATTGATACAGTTAGTTTTGAACATCCCATAGATTCTTCAAATATGGATCCCGGCTGCTGGTTGCAAATTGCAGAAACCATTGCGGAAAATTATGAGGAATTCGATGGGTTTGTGGTGCTTCACGGTAGTGATACAATGTCTTATACGGCCTCTGCTCTTAGCTTTATGTTTGAAAATCTCCATAAACCTATCATCTTTACAGGCTCCCAATTACCAATTGGGGATTTGCGGACCGATGCCAAAGAAAATTTAATCACAAGCATCCAAATTGCGGGGCTTCAGAAAAAGGGAAAACCTGTATTATCTGAAATAGGTTTATATTTTGAATATAAACTTTACCGGGCCAACCGTACAACTAAATTAAATGCAGAGCATTTTCAGGCTTTTGGTTCACCTAATTACATGCCTCTTGCAGAATCCGGAGTGTACCTTTCCGTAAATAATCAGGTCTTATGGAAATCTGATAAAAGGCAGGAGATGAAGTTACACAGAGATTTATGCAGGGATATTCTTGTTCTTAAAATTTTTCCTGGAATTACTGAAGATACTGTCAATTATATGCTTTCAAAGAAAGATCTTAAAGGTGTTATCCTGGAAACTTATGGTAGCGGGAATGCTCCTAATTTCAAATGGTTCCTGGATATTCTAAAAGATAAAATCTCTTCAGGATTAAAAATAGTTAATGTTACCCAATGTGTTGGAGGAAGTGTGGCTATGGGTAATTATGAAACCAGTACAGGGCTTAAAGAGATAGGAGTGGTTTCCGGAAAGGACATTACAACCGAGGCAGCAATTGGAAAACTTATGTATTTATTGCAAAAAGATTTATCTCCCAAAGTTTTTAAAACTATATTTGAAACATCGTTGCGTGGTGAAATGTCATAAAATTAACGCATCATGCTTGAAGATGTATGATTTTTTTTGTTATTTGCCGCACCGTATTTAAACATTTTGAATAGAGAGGTGGCCGAGTGGTCGAAGGCGCACGCCTGGAAAGTGTGTATACGCCAAAAGCGTATCGAGGGTTCGAATCCCTTCCTCTCTGCTAAGTGTTTTATTGAAAAATTATTTTTATATTTAACCCTTTAACTAATTAAATTAAGACAAACAGTAATGAAAAGATTATTTTCTATTTTGGTAATCGCCGCGATTATGGTGCTTGGGGCCGTTAATCTAAATGCGGCAAACAGTGTGAATACATTGCCGGGCACAATCGTAAACTTTGTGCAACAAGACGAGGATACTGCAGCTGCGGCTGATGAAGCAGGTGAAGAGGAGTCTGTTGGCTTTCATCAGGAATTAAAAAGACGTTTCATTGAAGGTGGTCCTGGATTTATGGGGATTGTTCTTTTATGTTTAATTCTTGGTTTGGCTATTGCCATAGAAAGGATTATCTTTTTGAACCTTTCAACCACAAACACTAAAAAATTAGCGCAAAACGTAGAAGAAGCTCTTAGAAGTGGTGGCGTTGAAGCTGCTAAAGAAGTTTGTAGAAATACCAGGGGTCCTGTGGCATCTATTTATTATCAGGGTCTTGATCGTGCAGATGAGAGTATTGAAGCTGCTGAAAAAGCGGTTGTTGCTTACGGTGGTGTTCAAATGGGACAACTTGAGAAAAATGTTTCATGGGTTTCTTTATTTATTGCACTTGCTCCTATGCTTGGGTTTATGGGTACGGTAATAGGTATGATTCAGGCTTTTGACAGGATTGAAGCTGCCGGAGATATGCAGCCATCTTTAGTTGCCGGAGGTATTAAAGTAGCACTCTTAACAACTGTATTTGGTCTGATTGTTGCAATTATACTTCAGATTTTCTATAACTACATCATCGCAAAAATCGATAGTATCGTTAACGATATGGAGGATGCGTCAATCCTTTTGATTGATATGTTAGTAGATTATAAGAACAGAAAAAGAGTTTAAGACCAGAATAAATTAATTATGACCATACATAAAATTTTAAAATATCTGGCTATTGTCATTGGCGTAATTGGTCTTATCCTACTGGGAAGGATCATTGCGGCGGGTGATGATGCCATCGATGCCTCGGCCGATCTGCAAACAAGCCTTCTGGTACCATTTATGTGGGTTGCCTACATAGTACTGGCGGTTATTGTGGTGTTGGTAGTAATATTTGTAATAGCGGGGTTATTTAGAGGAAATATTAAAAATACTCTTATTGCTGTTGGAGCCTTTGCGGTAATAGTAATATTAGCTTATGTTTTAACTGATGGATCTGAAGTGATCATGAAAGATGGTACTTCCCTTTCCGCCAGTGGATCGCATTGGGTGGGAGCAGGTTTAGTTACTTTTTATATACTTGCTGCTGTAGCCATCCTGGCAATGATAATATCAGGAGTGAGAAAATTAATAAAATAAATTATGGCTAGAAGATCATCACCAGAAGTTAATGCGGGTTCTATGGCAGATATTGCTTTCCTGCTCTTAATCTTCTTCCTGGTTACTACAACCATTGAGACAGATAAGGGTATCAGCAGGAAGCTACCGCCATGGCAGGACGAAGAAGTGGAACCACCTACACTAAAAATGCGTAATGTGTTTGAGGTTATTATTAATAGTAATAACGAGTTGTTGGTTGAAGATGAAAATTTAGAGGTTAGTGAGCTTCGTGAAGCTGCAATTAAATTTCTTGATAATGGAGGAGGTACAGGTGATGAAGCATGTAGTTTTTGCCAGGGGCCTGCCGATCCTGAACTGTCGGTAAATCCTCAAAAAGCTGTTATAGCACTGCAGAATAACCGGGGTACGGAATATGGTACTTACATTGCAGTTCAGAATGAGCTTGTTGCTGCTTACAATTTCTTGAGAAACCGGGAAGCTTCACGTCTTTATAATGTTACCTTTAATGAAATGGAGGCAGCTTATAACGATCCTAATTATACTGGCGATAAAGATGCGCTGGAGGAGAAGATTGAAGCAATAAAAGATATGATCCCACAGAAATTATCTGAAGCAGAGCCTAAAGAGAGTTAAAAAGTTCAATAACTTTTATATTATTAATTTAAATTGAGCACTTATGTCTAAATTTAAAAAGAAGAAATCCGGAGAGTTGCCTGCTGTTAATACGGCATCTTTGCCTGATATTGTTTTCATGCTGCTTTTCTTCTTTATGGTAGCTACGGTAATGCGTCAGAATACCTTAATGGTACAAAATAAATTACCTTTTGCTGATCAGGTTGAAAAACTGGATAAAAAAGATTTGGTTATGTATATTTATGCAGGTAAACCAAGCGAAAGGTATCAGGAGCAATATGGTAGTGAAGCCCGGATTCAGCTAAATGATAAATTTGCGCGGGTTGAAGAAGTACAGCAATTTATATTTCAGGAGAGGGAATCCAAGCGTGAAGAGCTTGTTCCATATTTAACAACAGCTTTAAAAGTTGATGAAGAAACAAATATGGGGCTGGTTTCTGATATTAAACAGGAACTAAGAAAGGCTGAAGCACTTAAGATTAATTACACAACCGTTCCTGGCGATCCAACCCAGAATATGTAACAGTAGTTTTAAAAATTCAAATAATAATAGCATCCTGTCTAAGTTTTAGACAGGATGTTTTTTTATATTTAATCCTGCAAATAATTTTTCTCTTCTTTTGATGAATATAAAAAATGAGCTTTCTTTCCTGCTTCTTTTTCTGCTATGCAGTTATGGTTTTTGTCAGGAAACAGATCATATTTTTCGGCTTGGTGATAGTATTCCCACAGTTGTTGATAGTGTTTACCGGGAAGATCAGTTTTATATAGGATTTACATTTAACCTTCTTACCAACAAGCCTGATGAAATTTCTCAATCAGGTTTTTCCGGTGGTTTTCAAGTTGGATTTGTTAGGGATTTTCCATTGAATGAGCAAAGGAATATTTCATTGGGTACCGGTTTGGGTTGGGCTATTAATAGCTACGGGCATAATCTTTTTATAGGGGAAGACGAGAACGGAGAGAGTATATTCCGTGCGTTGGATGATGATGTATCTTACGATACCAACAGGTTCACCACGCAAGCCGTAGAAGCTCCTTTGGAAGTTAGGTGGAGAACTTCAACAGCAACCTCCTACAGGTTTTGGAGAATTTACACAGGGTTTCGGCTGGGTTATATTTACCATTTTCGCTCTAATTTTGTGCAGGAAGCCAATAAGGTTAACCAGACGGAAGTTCCGGAACTGGAAAGGTTTCGGCTGGGTGCTACATTTACATTTGGATATAATACTTTTAACTTTCATTTTTATTACAGTCTTAATCCATTTTTTGGTGATGCTACTATTCAGGAGGAACAGCTTGGCATTTCTACATTAAAGATGGGATTGATGTTTTATATTTTATAACCAGTAGTTTAGAACGATAAGCTGTGGCAGAAAACCTATAATTAAACCAAGTATCAACTCCAGAAAGGAGTGGGCTCTGTAATATAGGCGGGAGGAGGCCGTAAGTCCAAGTGCAGTTATCAGAAAAGCAATGCTGTAGATTAAATTTAGATGAAAATGAACCCCCAGGGCTATGATAAACATAGTGAATCCGGATAGGCCAACAAGATGTAAGCTAACTTTTACACGGAAAAAGGCTAAAATTAGGCATGTAAGGCTTGAAAAGAGAATCCCAACAAAATAGAAATATAGAGCCGGATAGTTATAGATATTTAAAATTTGATATAACACCATTATTGTAAGCAAAACGTGGAATAGTAGTGGCCATCTACGTTCCCGTACATCCGGCAGGAAAGGAGAATTTGCTTTTCCCAGATTTTTCAACAGGAAGTAAAAGACCACAGGAATAAAAAGGGTAATTATTGCAATGGCCAGTAATTTTGCTTTGATTAGTTCTAAAGGGAAAAACCTAGGGCTAAGCACGAAATACAGGAGGCTTCCTGCAAATGGCATCCATAAGGGGTGAAAAATATAGGAGGCGCTCTTTAGAAGGAGTTTCATCAAATCTGTTTGCGAAGTCGGGCCACAGATATATCAAGCTGTTCCCTGTATTTTGCCACGGTCCTGCGGGCAATAGGATATCCTTTTTCCTTTAATACTTTTGCCAGCTTTTCATCAGTAAGTGGCTTTTTTTTGTCTTCCTCCTCAATAGAAATTTCCAGGATTTTTTTAATCTCACGTGTAGAAACATCTTCCCCCTGATCGTTTTTCATAGATTCTGAAAAGAACTCCTTAATAAGTTTAGTGCCATACGGCGTATCTACATATTTACTATTAGCCACACGGGATACTGTAGAAACATCCATTTCTATTTCGTCGGCAATATCTTTTAAAATCATTGGCCGCAGGTTACGCTCATCACCTGTTAGAAAATATTCTTTCTGGTAATTCATTATTGAGCTCATGGTAACCATAAGAGTTTGCTGCCGTTGTTTAATGGCTTCTATAAACCATTTGGCAGCATCTAATTTCTGCTTGATAAACATCACCGCATCTTTTTGCTCCCTGGTTTTTTTCTTCGACTCTTTGTAACCTTTCAGCATATTGCTGTAATCGCGGGAAACATGCATTTCAGGAGCGTTACGTCCGTTCAGGCTGAGTTCAAGATCCCCGTCTACTATTTTTATCGTAAAATCGGGAATCACATGCTCTACAACTCTTGTGTTTCCCGAAAAGGCTCCACCCGGTTTAGGATTTAGATGTTCTATAACCTCTATGGCATCCCGTAGCTGCTCTTCAGAAATATCGTGCCGCGTTAATAATTTTGAATAATGCTTTTTACTAAAATGATCAAAGGATTTTTCCATTAAATCATAAGCCAGTGTAACAGCTTCTGTGTTTTCCTTTCTTTTAAGCTGAATGAGAAGGCATTCCTGCAGAGACCTTGCACCTACGCCTGCCGGATCCAGTTTTTGAACCAGCTGTAGTACTTTTTCAACGGTTTCTTCATCGGTATAGATATTTTGTGTGAAGGCTAGATCATCCACAATATCCTGAATACTCCTGCGTATGTATCCGCTTTCATCCACACTTCCTACAAGGAATTCCGCTATTTCCTGTTCAGTTTCATCAAAGCGGAAGGTGTTAAGCTGGGATTTTAGATGCTGTGTAAAAGAAGTTCCTGCAGCATAGGGGACTCTTTTTTCTTCATCATCAGCACTGTAATTATTGGCATTTAACCTGTAACTGGGAATTTCATCATCGCTCAAATATTCATCAACATTAAAATCTTCAAGTGCCTCATCATAGTTGTCTTCCTCCGGCTCATTTTCATTGGAAAAATCATCTTCATATTCGTCGCGCACTTCTTCCCTCCCATCCTCAAGAGCAGGGTTTTCTTCAATTTCCTGCTTTAATCTTTGTTCAAATGCTTGTGTAGGCAGTTGGATCAGTTTCATTAACTGAATCTGCTGAGGAGAGAGTTTTTGAGATAATTTAAAATTTAATTGTTGCTTAAGCATAGAACTTTTTCCTTTATACAAAAATAAGGAAAACAATGCTACGCTTGATTTGGCATAGAAGATGTTTGTGGTAAAATTTTGTTAAGGAGTCAGGAATAAACTCTTTAATTTTAAGAATTTATTCGGATATGGAAGCTCAAATTTTAATTGTTTATCCCTAACTGGGTGATTAAACTCCAGGCCGATAGCAGTCAAAAACAATCCTTTAAATTTGGCAAAGTTTGACCCTCCGTATTGCTTATCTCCAACAATAGGGAATCTATTTTGAGATAAATGAATCCTGATTTGATGTGTACGTCCCGTATGCGGATACACCTTTAAAAGTGAAAAAAACTTATCCTCAGAACTAAAAATTTCCAGCCTTTCTACTGCAGTTTTTGCACATTTTCCTTCAATGCCATCTGTAAAAATTACCTTTTCAGGAGTTTTTCCGGTCACCATAGCTAAATAAATTTTTTGGACCTCCCTCTCCTGGAATTTGTGTTGCATCATATTTAATGCCTGTCTTGTTTTGGCACAAATCAAGAGGCCGCTGGTGGGATTATCAAGCCTGTGTACAGGAAGGGGAGCAGGTAGTGCCGAATCATTTTTGGGAATTTTAAGATTAAAGGGAAGAGCGTTTTCAACTGTTTTGAAGTAATTGCCACTGGTGGGGATTCCTGCAGGTTTGTTAATGATCGCCAGATCTTCATCTTCAAAAAGGATTTCAAGTTTTAGTTTAAATATCTTTTTATTATTTTCTTTTGGCTGAAGTAAATCTATTTTCTGTCCTTCAGCAATCCAGTCCGAGGTTAGGGCAGGTTTACCATTCAGGAGAATTTCTCCGCGCTTAATGGCTTTTTTTATACCGCTGCGGGTAGAAATGACTTTAAAAATAGAAACAGCATATTCCTGCAGGCGTATTTTTTCAGCAATGGCAGGGACTATATGGGTTTCTATTATTTTCATCTTTAGACTAATCTTACAGGTCTTTTCAAAAAATAAAAACCTCACAGATTTCAAAAACCTGCGAGGTTTGCATATTTTTAAAAATTACTCACCATAGATTGTTCTTAAAACTCGGCGTTTTGCGGTGTCCGGGGGAAAGGAATTACATCCCTGATATTGCCCATTCCGGTGGTGAATTGTACCAGCCTTTCAAAGCCAAGTCCAAATCCGCTGTGTACACAGGTGCCAAATTTCCTGGTGTCCAGGTACCACCAAAGCTCTTTTTCATCAATATCCAGTGCCTTCATTTTGTCTTGAAGAACTTCCAGGCGCTCTTCCCGTTGGGAACCTCCTACAATTTCACCAATTCCGGGAAAAAGGATATCCATTGCCCTTACCGTTTTTCCGTCTTCATTAAGCCTCATATAAAAGGCTTTGATGTTGGCAGGATAATCAAAAAGGATTACGGGCGATTTAAAATGTTTTTCTACCAGATAACGCTCGTGCTCACTCTGCAGATCGGCACCCCAGTCTTCAATGAGGTACTGAAATTTTTTCTTTTTATTGGGCTTGCAATCTTTCAGTATTTCAATTGCTTCGGTATAACTTACCCTTTTAAAGTTATTGTCCAGTACAAAATGAAGTTTCTCCAAAAGTCCCATTTCACTGCGTTCTGCCTTCGGCTTTGCCTTATCCTCGTTTTCCAGACGCTGGTCAAGGAACTGAAGGTCATCTTTGCAGTTTTCAAGAATATATTTCAGTACATATTTAATAAAATCTTCGGCAAGGTCCATATTCCCGTCCAGGTCACAAAAAGCAACTTCAGGTTCTATCATCCAGAATTCGGCCAGATGACGGGAAGTATTGGAATTTTCAGCCCTAAAAGTAGGCCCAAAGGTATAAATCTGGCCTAAACCAAGCGCATAAGCTTCTCCTTCTAACTGTCCGGAAACGGTAAGGTTGGTCTCTTTTCCGAAGAAATCTCTTTTATAGTCAATGGAGCCGTCTTCCTTTTTTGGCGGATTCTTTAAATCCAGACCGGTGACTTTAAACATTTCTCCTGCCCCTTCAGCATCACTTCCGGTAATAATGGGGGTGTTTACGTAGTGAAAATTGTTTTGCTGAAAATAGCTGTGCACAGCAAAAGAAAGTTTTGATCGCACACGCATTACCGCCCCAAAGGTATTGGTTCGAACTCTTAAATGTGCCTGCTCTCTTAGCTTTTCAAGACTGTGGCGTTTAGGTGAAAGTATGGTGAGTTTTACTTCTTCGGGATTGGCGTCCCCATGTATTTTGATTTCCTTTACTTCAAGTTCTACCCGCTGCTGGCTTCCGGCACTTTCTTTTAAAGTACCTTTTATTCCTATTGCAGCACCTACAGTTATTCTTTTCAGAATTTCTTCATCGGTTTTTTCAAAATCCAGCACGCACTGCAGGTTATTAATGGTTGATCCGTCATTAAGTGCAATAAATCTATTGCTTCTGAAGGAACGCACCCATCCGTTCACCTGAAACTCCTGTAAAAACTGATTGCTGTCCAGTATTTCAGCAATTTTTGATTGTATCATTATTGGTTGGATTTAGATGAAAACAAAGATAAATTTTCCCTTGAAGCCCACAAAGCTTTGATTTTCAATTTTAATATTTGTTGTTATTCTCCTTATTTTCCACATTATTATCAGCTTCTTCATCGCTTTCAATAATATCTATGGCCGGCTCTTTAAGTACCTCTTTATTGGCGATGCTTTTTTCCAGTGAAAGCAGCAGGGAAGGTAATAAGAGGAGATTGGCAAGCATAGCGAATAGTAATGTGGCAGAAACGAGTCCGCCAAGTGCAACGGTTCCGCCGAAACTGCTTATCATAAATACTGAAAATCCAAAGAACAGCACAATAGAAGTATAAAACATGCTCACCCCGGTTTCTTTTAGCGCGGCATAAACCGATCGCTTTATTTTCCAGTTATTGCTTTTTAATTCCTGGCGGTATTTTGCCAAAAAGTGTATAGTATCGTCTACTGATATACCAAAGGCGATGCTGAAAACCAGAATTGTGGACGGTTTAATAGGTACGCCGAGAAAACCCATCATTCCTGCTGTTACCAGTAAAGGAAGAAGGTTTGGCACCAGCGAGATCAGGATCATTCGAAAAGACCTGAACATCCAGGCCATAAGTATGGCAATAAGAAAAATTGCCAGTGATAAAGAGAGTACCAGATTTTTTACCAGGTAACTTGTACCTTTCTGAAAAATTAAGGCCTTTCCGGTAAGGGAAACTTCATAACGATCTTCGGGAAAAATTTTATTAATCTGCGGCCAGAGGTTTTCTTCAATTCGCTCCATTTCTTCGGTGCCAATATCCTTCATAAAAGTTGTTATACGGCCATATTGTCCTGTAGAATCTATATAGGAAGAAAGAAGGTTATCTGTAGAAGACATGCCTTTTATATATGGCATAATAAAGTTTTGTTCCTGCGAAGAAGGTAATTGATAATATTGGGGATCATTATTGTAAAAAGCCTGTTTTGAATATTTTACCAGCCGAACTACTGAAAGTGGTTGGGAAAGTTCAGGGACATCAGCAATAATATTTTCCAGGTTTTCCATCCTTTTCAGGGTGGAAAGTTTCATAACGCCCTGCTTTCTTTTAGTGTCGATAAGGATTTCCAGAGGCATTATTCCGTCAAATTTCTCTTCAAAAAATTCAATATCATGAAAAAATTCCGCATCCTGCGGCATATCCTCTAGTAAACTTCCCGAAACCTTTATGTTGTAAATCCCAATAATACTCAGCGCCAGCAAGGTTACAGAGGCTATATAAATACTAATGCGGCGGTGGCGCACCATTTTTTCCATCCATCCCACAAAGGCCCCTATCCACCTTTTGTTAAGATGTTTCAGGTGTTTTTCTTTGGGCAGCGACATATAGCTGTAGATCACCGGAATAACCATAAGGCAAAGGAGGAAAAGTGCAAGAATATTTATTGAAGCCACAATACCGAATTCCTTTAGCAGTGTGCTGTCAGTAAGGATAAAAGTGGCAAAACCGGAGGCGGTGGTAAGGTTGGTCATAAGAGTGGCATTACCAACCTTGGTGATTACACGTTGCAGGGATTTCGCCTGGTTCCCATGTTTCTGGATTTCCTGCTGGTACTTGTTAATCAGGAAAATACAGTTTGGGATTCCAATTACAATAATGAGCGGCGGGATTATTGCCGTGAGAATGGTAATTTCATAATGCAAAAGACCAATTACTCCAAAAGCCCACATTACCCCAATGCACACGGTAATCATAGAAATAAAAGTAGCCCTGACCGAGCGGAAAAAGAAAAAGAAGATGAGTGAGGTTACTAAGAGGGCAGCTAATAGAAAAAGGCTGATCTCATCTATGATATTCTGGGAATTAAGCGTTCGTATGTATGGCATTCCCGAAACCCGAACATCAAGATCATATCTTTCATTAAATTCGTTTAGCAGTGGTTCCAGCTGGTCCAGCACAAATGTTTTTCGCTCTTTTGAATTTACTATGTCTTTGTTTACGTAAAGTGCAGACTGTATGGTATTGGAATGTGAACTGTAAATTAAATTTTCATAAAAAGGAAGACCGTTAAAAAGCTCATTTTCGTATTCCTGTAATTGGTTTTTATCGGGATTCCCTTCTTCAATAAAAGGAACCATTTCAAACCTGTTGGGGTCATTAAATTTCTCCAGGGTCTGTAAACCGTTAATGGATAGCACGTAATCTACCTGCGGAAAAGTTTCCAGGCTGTCGTTAAGAGCCGTCCAGGCCTTGAATTTTTCAGGGGTAAAGAGAGCGGAGTCCTGTACCGCAATTACAATAAGGTTCCCTTCTTCTCCAAACTTGTCAAGAAAATCATTATAAGCCTGATTTATAGGATGATCGTCCGGCAACAGGTTGGCTTCAGTATATGAAAAACGCATGTTTTTCCACTGTGTAGCCAGCGCAACTGTTATCCCAACAATAAGAATTATAATGGCCAGCCTGTTCCGAAGAATAAGCCGGGCTACGGAATTCCAGAATCCAAAGCTGAAAATCTTAGACATGCTGATTTTTTAAAGGAGTGCAAAGGTAGAAAAAGCTTCTCTAACTTCTTAAGTTATAGCTTTCAAATAAAGAGGTCTCACAGTTGTAGCTGAAAGCTGAATTTGAGTGAAATATTATCCTCAAAATCCGGAAGATGATACGCGCCATAGCGATATGCTGTAGTAAGACCAAAACCTGCGAAGATATTATTTAGTTCCAGTCCAACTTCAGAAAAACCATGTTCCATCACTTTAAAATCGCTATCAGTGTGTTTATCTTTATTTTCAAAATCACCAATGGCAAACCGGGAAACGATTACCAGATTGGGTTGGATGGAACGGGTGAAATAAAAAGGCCTTAGTTGATGCCTAATATTCAGCATTGCCTGCCTGTCGCTGTAAAATTCGTTAAAATACATGGTCTCAAAACTTGTTTTTCCGGCCACGGCAAAGCGGTTTAGAATTTCATATTCATTTGTGTTATTGGGGGAGGCGTGGAAGGTATGGGTAAGAGGAAGTTCGCCAAAAGCATAATTCCCCTCCAGGATAAATTCTGTACGGCTTTGGTCCAGCCTTCTTATTTGGTAATCTACTCTAAGACCAAGCCTGCTAAAGGTAAAATCTCCTTCTGCAATGTCTTTAAAGGCATGGGAAAATTGAGCGGTAAAACGGGGAAACCCATGTTCAATCACTACATAATCTTCAGGAGTATGCAAAAATTTGCTGAAGGGCTGCCACAAAAATGACAGGCCTGCTTCGGCAAGTTGATATTCCGAATAAACCCTTCCTTCATGTAAATAGCGATAATCGAAACTATCATTCATTGATATATCGCTTCTGCTTACGGTGATTTCTGTTTCCAGCGAAGAGGTAAAGCGATGCTCCAGAGAGGCATGTAGATTTTCATAGTCGTAGAAATTGGTAATATTGGAATATCGCGGCTGAAGTATAGAAAAGTCATTTACCTTCTTTTGATAAGAAAATGCTCCAAATTCTTTTATTTCGCTGGTGTATGTTAATTCCAGGCTGGTGCCGGTAGATTTATTTAAAAAAATCTCGCTGCCCAGACTGTATTTAAAGGTATGATCTTTAAATCCATAAGCGATATAACCGTTTAAGTTGAAGCTGTTTGAAAAACGGCTGTTGGTTTTTCCGCCTGCCCCAATTTTAATTCCTTCATAACGGTTATACTTTAATAGATTATTTAGGCTCAAATCCCAAAAAGATAGTGGATAATAGCCGTTCCCTACGGCCTTTTTTACTTCCAGTTTCCGTTCGATGTTCCGGGCGTTAATAACACTGTCAACCAAAGCGGCCGTATTCCTGTCCCGTTGCGTGAAAATTTCCTGACGGTTTTCGCGCCAGAATGTTTCCGGTTGTTCCTCAACCCCGGGTAGAACCTCAATATGTGCAGCACCCGTTTTAATTGGAGAAAATCCTTTCAGGTCTATATCATAATTAGTGGATGTGGAAGAGAGGTAAGCATTATTGTCACCAGGGGCGCCTCCAAAAATGTTATTCAGGATGTTGTCCTTTCTCTGCAGTGTTCCCACAGAAATCAGCCCGCCAAAAACCGAAATATCCTTACCTCCTGAACCTGGTCTTATGGTGGTGACCTGCTTTTTCGGGAACCATAGATCGTGTTCAGGATGATAATTGTAGTAATGGTTAACCTCCAGTTTTATTGCGCCCAAAAGCTGGGCTTTTGCCTGTTGTATGGCATAACTTAATGTATCCAGGTAAAGCAATCCTTCCAGGCCTGCTACGGCTTCCTGTCTCCTGGGTTCAAAGTAGATAACGTATGCAGGACGCTCAACTGTGGTGGTATCCAGAATGGTGTAATAATAGTTTTTGAAGCTGTTATCTGCCAGCGGCCCGGCATATTCGGTCTCAAAAAGCTTGTAATCATTTTTATAGAGGGAAAGCGGATTGCTTTTAAGAGAAAGCACTTCGTAAACCGGTTCTTCAAAACCTGCGTTTTCAAGGCCCAGAACGGTTTCTTTTAATCCCTTGCGGCTATTGTAACTGTTGCGGGAAACTTTTTCTGAAAGAAAAGCCCTTCCGGCATTAATGATCGTTTCCATTTCAAGATTGGAGGTATCAGCTCTAAGGCGCATATCTTTTGAAAGGTTATCAATCAAAAATTTAGTATAGGTTTTATAACTAAAATGCCTGAGTGCCCTTTGCGGGTCATTTTGATCTTTATTCGCAATTGCTCTACGGATAATGGCATTTGCCGGATTTTCTTCGGAAGAAAGCACCACGCTTTGCAATTGCTCTACAGCAGGTTGCAGTTTTATCATCACGTACTGCACCGCATTGGAAATTTCAACGGTTTTGCTGCGGAAGCCTACATAGGAAATATTTAGTTGGATTTCCTTTTGGTCATACTCAAGCTGAAATGAACCGTCGATATTTGTTAAAAGCTGACTATTATTTCCAAAGTTGATGCTGGCATAAGGCAGAGGTTCGCCGTTTTCTGCATTTACAATTCTTCCTGAAATACTTGTTTGGGCATTAATGCTGCAAACAGAAAATAAAATTGAAAGCAAAATCAGCCAATTACTCATATCTTCTTCTTTGGATAAAAGATACCACAGATTTTAGCTACAATTAAAATAAAATTGCCAAATTCGGACTGCTGCAAAGCAATCAATTTGGCAATTTTAATATGTATCATGAGAGAACTATTATATAGTCATGATCTCTTTTTCTTTGGCAGCAAGGATTTCATCTATTTTTTCAATATGGGCATCGGTAAGTTCCTGAATATCCACTTCAGCATTTTTTTTAAGATCTTCTGATATATCCAGTTTCTTTAATTCGTTATTGGCAAGCTTTCGGTCATTACGCACTCCTACCTTTGCATCTTCAGCTTCAGCTTTAGCATTTTTAACCAGCTGTGTACGTCTTTCTTCAGTTAATGGCGGTACATTGATGATAACGCTATCACCGTTGTTCATTGGGTTAAAACCAAGGTTGGCATGCATAATGCCTTTTTCAATTTCCCCAATGAGATTTTTTTCGAAGGGCTGGATGGTAATAGTGCGTGCATCGGGAGTGCTAACATTGGCCACCTGGTTTAGAGGCGTTTGGGATCCATAATACTCTACCATCACTCCTCCCAGCATGGCCGGATTTGCTTTTCCTGCACGAATATTTACCAATTGCTTTTTTAAATGCTCGATGGCTTTATCCATGCCTTCTTTGGCGCTATCTATAACAAATTCAATTTCTTCCATTTTATTAGAATTTTTAACCTTTTCTTTTTAATTATAAATTGACTTTAGTGCCCACCTTTTCTCCTGTAACAACCTTAAGCAGGTTGCCCGGGGTGTTCATATCAAAAACAATAATAGGCAGTTCATTTTCCTGGCTTAAAGTAAAAGCTGTGGTATCCATTACTTTTAGACCCTTTTTTATAACATCTTCAAAAGTAATATAATCAAATTTGGTTGCCTTCTTGTCTTTTTCAGGATCTGCAGTATAAATACCATCCACGCGGGTTCCCTTCAGGATAACATCAGAATGTATTTCAATCGCTCTAAGTACTGCGGCAGAATCTGTAGTGAAATATGGATTTCCCGTGCCGCCACCAAAAATAACCACTCTTCCTTTTTCCAGGTGCCTTATGGCTTTCCTGCGGATAAAAGGTTCTGCAACCTCATTAATTTTTATAGCCGATTGTAACCTGGTCTGCACGCCATTATCTTCCAGTGCGCTCTGCAGTGCAAGCCCGTTAATTACTGTTGCAAGCATTCCCATGTGGTCTCCCTGTACACGATCCATTCCTTTGCTGGCACCGGCAACACCCCTAAAAATGTTTCCCCCGCCAATCACTATTGCTACTTCAATTCCCGTGTTGATAACAGTTTTTATTTCTTCGGCATATTCTGCCAGTCGTGTAGGATCAATGCCATATTGGCGTTCTCCCATTAAGGCTTCCCCGGATAATTTAAGAAGTATTCTTTTATAGTGCATAGCGAGATTTATAAATGATTGATGCAAATATATATAATATCTTAGTTTGAGAAATAACATATATAAAAGGAATGTAATTCCATTTAGGATTAAATCTTGTGGCAGAAACAAATTGACATGTTTGCGGTAAGAATTGGATTGGCCGGATTTTTGTTATCTTAAATGCTAATAATTCAAGAAGAATAAACATGTTTGGATATTATATAATTGCAGGATTAATATTTATTGTGAGCTTGTACGTGAGCAATAAATTGAAGAGTAAGTTTAAAAAATACTCTAAGGTTCATCTTCAGAACGGGATGACAGGAAAGGAAATTGCTGAAAAAATGCTTCATGATAATGGCATTTATGACGTAAAGGTGATTTCTACGCCGGGAATGTTAACTGACCATTACAACCCCAGTAAAAAAACCATCAATTTAAGCGAGGGTGTGTACTCCCAGCATAATGCTGCAGCGGCTGCGGTTGCTGCGCATGAGTGTGGTCATGCCGTTCAGCACGCAAAGGCATATAGCTGGTTGCAAATGAGAAGCAAACTGGTGCCGGTGGTGAGTGTGGCTTCACGATTGTCTCAATGGGTGATTTTTGGAGGTCTTATGCTAATGGTAACCACTGCCATGGGGAGTACCATATTATTGATTGGTATAATTATGTTTGGTTTGGGAACTTTATTCAGCTTTATTACACTTCCAGTGGAATATGATGCAAGTAAGCGGGCACTGGTGTGGCTTGAAACTGAAAACATGCTAAGCCGGCAGGAACATGAAGCTGCTGAAGATTCGTTAAAGTGGGCTGCCAGGACTTATGTGGTGGCGGCAATTGGTTCTTTAGCTACCTTGCTTTACTTCCTTAGTATTTATATGGGAGGAAGAGACTAAGGGATTGTTCAAATAAGGTAATGGATGGTACCATAAACAACAAAAAAGGCTGCAGAAAATGCAGCCTTTTACTGTTATAACAGGTTTATATTATTCCCTGATTTGGGGGATTCTTTCGTCGATTAACTTTAACCCGGGTTTATTGTTAGCATCAATTAGATCAAACAATTCCAGGGCACGTCTCATCATTTGTTCTTCTTCCATTTGTTCTTTTACAAACCACTGTAAAAATGTTTCGGTGGTAAGATCCTGAATCTTTCTGCACTTGTAAACTATGTTATGGATGGATTTTGTGATGGCAATTTCCTGGTCCAGCGCAGATTCAAAAATTTCTTCCAGAGAATTGTATTCATGGAGAATATTTGAAACTTCCGGGGAATATGCCGTACCACCATTATCATTGATAAAGCGGAAAATCTTCATCATATGCTCCCTTTCTTCAGCAGCTTGTGCATAGAAAAACTCAGCACTATAGATAAGGCCATTATGATCACACCAGGAGGCCATGGCAAGATATGCCGAAGAAGATTGTGCTTCTTTCCTGATTTGGTTATTAAGAAGATCCATGACTTCCACATGAATGCTCAATTTTTGTCTTACAAGATCTTTCATATTACTTTTTTATAAATTTAATGAAAAAGCAGGTATGTGCCTAATTGCCTAATAAATTTAGAAGTAATCTAAATCAATTGAAGAAATAGGGTTTAAACGCTCGTACTAAGGATAGAATTAAGCTCGAGCATTCCAAATGTTCCAATAACTAACTCCTGAAGATCAAGTATATCTACAGTGTCCAGAATAAAAATATGCTCACGGTTACAAAGCATAAGAATTTCAAAACCATGTTTATTTTCTCCGTTAAAGTGGGATTTCGGATTTATATTTTTCACCTGTTGGCGAAATGCCAGAAGCTGGCAAAAGCTAAATTTTACTGTTTTATGATTAAAATCTACATAAAAGCAGCGGCCCCTGTCGCACTGAAAAGATGTAAAGTATTGAGAAGAATATAATCGCTTCATGGCAGGGCAAACTTAATTCTTATTTAGAATAAATACAAATATCAAATCTTAATTTGTCGCTTTATTTGCTGATTTAGAGAAATAAAAGTTTCAGTTCTTGAAACGCCTTCTATACCCTGAATGTTTTTGTTAAGCACCTGCATTAGATGTTCATTGTCTTTACACAGGATTTTTAAAAAAATTGACCAGTTTCCCGTGGTGTAGTGGCATTCTATAACTTCCGGGATTTCCCTTAATTGATTAACCGCCCTTGGATTACTTACTGCTTTATCCAGATATACGCCTACAAAGGCCATTGTTTTGTAGCCAAGAATCCTCGGGTCTATCATTAATTTAGAACCTTCAATCAGGCCGGATTTTTCCAGCTTTCTTAAACGTTGATGTACGGCTGCTCCGGTAATGCCAATTTTACGGGCAATCTCAAGAATGGGTTTTTTTGCATCTTCCATTAAAGCACTTAAGATGGTTTTGTCTATACCATCTATAACTACATTTTGATCAACAACTTTCATATTGGCAGGTTTTGGTTGTAAAGCTAAAATAAGAAATTAGCTTCACAACTTTAATTTCTAATCCATCATGGATATTATGGCATAAGTACTCGCTGTATATTTCTTTTAAAATCGATATCATGACCCATAGTTCTGAAGAACCGGCTTGTAATTTTCTGCTGAAGAATTAGTTTTTGAAGTAGCTGCGGATACCTGGAGTTTTATCTACACAAGATCGTCCAGGTCAACTTCTTGCTATGGCACTTTATCTCTTGAATTACTCATCCCGCTGCAGGCAGTTCAGCAAAGGGTTTATTATGATTTTTGCAGATATTATTTTAATATTTGTTGTATAAATTAAATTAGTTTTGTGCAGCGTACTTTAAATCATTAAACTTTGTATCTGCAGGAATTCAACAGGACCTTCAGTATGCTGAAATACTTTGTGATGAATAAAAAGTTTCTTATTGCGGGAGCCATTTTCGGTCTTTTAGGAGTTATTATTGGAGCTTTCGCTGCCCATGGGCTTAAGCCGCTCATATCTCAGGAATCCTTTCAGTCTTTTGAAACGGGAGTGAAATATCAAATGTACCATGCTTTATTTTTACTAATATTAGGAGGATGGAATTTCCTTTCGCAAAAGTTGAAGGATGCTACTTTTTACCTTTTGGTATTCGGTATAACTTTTTTTTCCGGATCAATTTATCTCTTAGCCACTAATAATCTTACAAATATTGACTTTAGAAGTATAGCTTTAGTTACACCACTTGGTGGAAGCTTACTAATAATTGGATGGCTTCTGGTACTAATAAGCATTTTAAAGTTAAAAAAGAAATAAAACAGCCATATAAGCTTTCCGGTACATAAAGATTTCTAATTTTGTAACAGTAATAAACCACACAAAATTCAAATTATGTTTGCTAACACTCAAACTACGAAAACGATTTCGTTAGAAGCTTACGGAATTCAGGATGCTAAAATTAAATATCAATTGTCTCCACAGGAGCTTCATAATGAAACAATCAAAAAGGGAGAGGGCGTAGAAGCCGGTTCAGGAGCTTTAGCAGTAAATACAGGGAGGTTTACAGGCCGTTCTCCCAAAGACCGCTTTATAGTTAAAGATGAAGTTACCAAAGATGATGTTTGGTGGGGAGACATTAATATTCCTTTTGAAGAAGACAAATTTGACCATTTATATAAGAAAGTAACAACATATCTTTCGGGTAAGGAGGTTTATGTTCGGGATGCCTATGCCTGTGCAGATGAAAATTACCGCATGAACATTAGGGCAATTACAGAATATCCCTGGTCTAATATGTTTGCCTACAATATGTTTTTGAGGCCTGATGAGGGGGAACTGGAAAGTTTTGAGCAGGAATGGAGTATTATTAATGCGCCGGGATTTCAGGCTGATCCTGAGACTGACGGGACGCGCCAGGGAAACTTCGCGATACTTAATTTTAAGAAAAAGATAGTCTTAATTGGAGGTACAGGCTATACGGGAGAGATAAAGAAAGGGATTTTTTCAGCACTTAATTTTATCCTGCCAATGTACCATAAGACTTTACCCATGCACTGTTCAGCCAATGTAGGTGAAGCAGAGGATACTGCTATTTTCTTCGGTTTGTCCGGAACCGGAAAAACAACCCTTTCAGCAGATCCTGAGAGAAAATTGATAGGAGATGATGAACACGGCTGGACCCCGGAAAATACCATCTTTAATTTTGAAGGCGGTTGCTATGCAAAGGTCATTAATCTCACTGAAGAAAACGAATCGGAAATCTTTAACGCTATAAAACCCGGGGCAATTCTGGAAAATGTGATATTAGATAAAAAAGGAAATGTAGATTTTAAAAGTACTTCAATAACACCTAATACACGGGTGAGCTATCCTATAGACTATATTAATAAAATTCAGGAATCTTCGGTTGGGGAAAATCCTAAGAATGTTTTCTTCCTTACTGCCGATGCTTTTGGTGTTTTGCCTCCTATCAGCAAATTAACACCCGGCCAGGCTGCCTACCATTTTATTAGCGGTTATACGGCTAAAGTAGCGGGAACAGAGGCGGGAATAGACGAGCCTGTGCCAAGTTTTTCAGCCTGTTTTGGGGCACCTTTTATGCCGCTGCATCCCACGCGTTATGCTGAAATGCTTATCAAAAAGATGAAAGATGCCAATGTAAATGTATGGCTGGTAAATACCGGCTGGACAGGAGGATCATATGGTACCGGAAGCCGTATGAAATTGCATTATACCAGGGCAATGATAAGTGCTGCTCTGGAAGGAAAACTTGATAATGTTGAATTTGAAACGCATGATGTCTTTGGTTTACACATACCTTTAACCTGTAATAATGTGCCATCTGAAGTTCTTAACCCACGTAACACATGGAGCAATAAAGAGAATTATGATCACAAAGTTAGAGAATTGGCATCTTCATTTAAATCTAATTTCAGGCAGTACAAAAGCTTTGCAAATAAGGAAATTATAAATGGAGGACCTGTTGTTTGAGTTTAATTAGTTGAAAACAAAAATCCGGTATTTTTAGAAAGATGCCGGATTTTTTAATGATTAAAGTGAGGAGTGGGCAGTTGACATATAAAAAATATGAGGTGTGACCTCCAATTCTAGATTTCCAGTCTACAGCTTAAAATTCCTGAACCTTTACAGCCAACCCGGGAACTCTAAAAAAGTTATTTCTTATTTACCTGAGCAATATACTTGTCAAGTGCCATGGTCATCGAAGGTGTTTCTGCTGTTGGTGCCTTAATATTAACGGTTAGACCGTGTTCTTTGGCGGCCTTAATGGTAGTATTTCCAAAAACAGCTATTCGTGTTTCTTTTTGTTCAAAATCAGGGAAATTTTCAAAAAGGGATTTTATACCGCTAGGGCTAAAAAATACAAGAATATCATATGTCACCTCCCTCAAATCAGACAAATCACTTACCACAGTTCGATAAAGCACTGCTTTTTGCCATTCTACCCCCAATTTATTAAGGGTTTTAGGAACATCAGGCTTCAGCATATCAGATGAAGGAAGTAAAAACTTTTCACTTTTATATTTCTTAATAAGCGGGGAAAGTTCAGCAAAAGTTCTCTTTCCTACATATATTTTCCGTTTTCTGTAAACAACATATTTCTGAAGATAATAGGCTACGGCTTCACTAAGGCAAAAGTATTTAAGGGTATCGGGCACTTTATAACGCATTTCTTCAGCAATTCTAAAGAAGTGGTCTACGGCGTTTCTACTGGTTAAGATGATGGCGGTGTATTTGGTAAGATCTATTTTTTGCTGTCTTACTTCTTTAGATGGCACGCCTTCAACATGTATAAAAGGGATGAAATCAATTTTTACTTTTTGTTTTTCCTCAAGCTCAAAATATGGAGAGTTTTCTACTTTAGGTTCAGGTTGAGAAATCAAAATTGTTTTCACTTTCATATATCGGTCTTTATTTTATCCCCAATTATCTGTAAATAGCTTGTACAAAATAATATAAGGGGCAATTTCGAGAGCGCAAAGGTACAAAATAAAATAAAACAACTGCTGTGAAACTATCCGTTGATTTTGCTTTATGACCATAACCATAGATATAGCGTTGCTTACGAGCAGAAACAGCAGCAGACCATATAAGATATTACGGGTGGGACTAATGGTATAGGTTAACATTATAACTGCGGAAAAAAGAAAAAGAGAAAGGAAATTCCTGTAACCCAGCTTCCTGAAGATATAATCATCCATTTGCTGGTCCAGCTGAAAGATATTGGCAATTATTTTTTCCACACCTGTTTTTACCATCACAAAGCAGGTATATCCCGTGGCGATTCTAATGTATAAAATTACCGGAGAAAATTCTTCTGCTTTGTCCACAAAAAAAGTGAAAAGCATGAACAGGAAAAGGGATACAACTGCCATGTTTACTGTAAACAATAATATGTTAAAAGGATGAAAAGCATTGTTCTCTTTTCCTCTAAACATCATAAATTTGTTGGACGTCAGTAATGACAGGAACTCTCTGAGACGCTGTGGATAACCATTCCTTATTATGGCAAGCAACAGAATGCAGGCCACAAGTATTATTGTTATCCAATCTGTAGAATCTACTTGTCTTTCTATTGCTTGCAAGGGTATTTTTTTACAAATGTATAATATTGGTGGAAAAACTTGGGCTTGTTACAAGGGAAAGCATTAGTTAAAATGTCTACATTTGTGCAAAATTTTCCGGGATGGTAAAAGGGATAATTATTATACCCACCTATAATGAAATTGAAAATATTGAACGCATTATAAGGAATGTATTTTCTCAACGGCGTAAATTTCATATTTTGGTGGTTGATGATAATTCTCCCGATGGTACTGCAACGAGTGTACGTACTTTGCAGGCTGAATTCCCGGAGTTGCTATTTCTGGAAGAAAGACAGGGCAAACTTGGTTTGGGAACGGCATATATCGCCGGGTTTAAATGGGCTCTGAAGCGGCATTATGATTATATTTTTGAAATGGATGCCGATTTTTCCCATAATCCCAATGATCTTGTAAGACTCTATAATGCATGCAGAAGGGATAGTGCAGATGTTAGTATCGGTTCCAGGTATAAAACCGGGGTTAATGTGATAAACTGGCCAATGAGCAGGGTATTAATGTCCTGGCTGGCCTCCAGGTATGTGCGCTTTATTACGGGAATGGATATTCAGGATACCACGGCGGGCTTTGTTTGTTACAAAAGAAAAGTGCTGGAAAATATAAATTTAGATAAAATACAATTTGTGGGTTATGCATTTCAAATTGAAATGAAATTTAAGGCCCATCTTTTAAAATATAGAATTGTAGAAGTACCGGTAATTTTTACCGATAGGACAAAGGGAACATCTAAAATGAGCAGCTCTATAATTTCTGAAGCTGTTTTTGGGGTAATAAAAATGAAGATTAAAAGTCTTTTTAATAAGGTTGAAGTGCAATGAAAAAGGTTTTGATAAAAAACGCCAGGATCGTAAATGAAGGTAAAATAAAAGAAGGCGATGTTTTTATAGAAGATGGAATAATTGTAGAAATAGCTGAGAGCATTAGTGCAAAATCCCCGGATGTGAATATTTTTGATGCAGAAGGGAATTACCTTTTGCCGGGGCTTATAGATGACCAGGTTCATTTCAGGGAGCCGGGTTTAACACACAAAGAATCCATTGAGACAGGTTCAAAGGCTGCAGTGGCTGGAGGAATTACCTCTTTTATTGAAATGCCCAACACGCTGCCACAAACCACTACTGTAGAACTTCTGGAAGAAAAATTTAAATTAGCTAAGGAATCTTCTTACGCCAATTACTCTTTTATGTTTGGGGGAACAAATGATAATTTGGAAGAAATCCTGAAAGTTGATCCAAAAACTACAGCAGCACTTAAATTATTTCTGGGGTCATCTACAGGAAATATGTTGGTGGATGATGAAAAAACACTGGAGCAAATTTTTGCCAAATCTCCTTTAATGATCGCCGCACATTGTGAAGATGAGGCAATTATTAAAAAAAACATGCAGGAATGTGTGGAACGTTATGGAGACGATATTCCAATTGAATTGCATCCTAAAATACGTAGTGAGGAAGCTTGTTATAAATCTTCTTCCAAAGCAGTGGCACTCGCCAAAAAAACCGGAGCACGGCTTCATGTTTTTCATGTATCTACTGCAAAGGAAATAGGGCTTTTCAGTAATAAGAAAGCACTAAAGGATAAAAAAATTACTGCAGAGGTTTGTATTCATCATCTTTGGTTTGATGAATCAGATTATGCTAAAAAAGGAACTTTTATAAAATGGAATCCTGCCGTAAAGACAAAAAAAGACAAAGATGCTTTACTACAGGCAGTTAAAGATAATTTTATAGATGTGATCGCTACAGATCATGCTCCGCATACCAGGGAAGAAAAGAAAAATGTTTATACCAAGGCGCCAAGTGGTGGGCCGCTGGTGCAACATGCCTTACCGGCACTTCTCCAAATGTATCATCAGGAAAAAATAAGTCTGGAGAAAATTGTTGAAAAAATGTGCCATAATCCGGCTATTTTGTTTCAGATAGAAAAACGCGGATTTATAAAAGAAGGTTACAAAGCCGATCTTGTGCTTGTGGATTTGAATGCGCCGTGGGCAGTACAGCCGGACAATACTTTATATAAATGCGGATGGTCTCCTTTTGAGGGGACTACTTTTAAATCGCGCATCACCCATACTTTCGTGAACGGCCGTCTGGTTTACCGAAATTTTAAACACCAGTCTTTTGCACCGGTAGCTGAACGATTGACGTTTGACCGATAATATGAAAAAAAAGCTCTCAGTCCTATTTATAAGTTTGCTGTTAATTTCAGCCTGCCAGGATATTGAGCGTACTGAAAGGCCCGATAATCTTATTGGCGAAGATAAAATGGTAGATGTGCTTACGGAATTATCCATTCTGCAGTCGGCAAGAAATCTAAATCGAAATATAATTGAGGAAGCAGGAATACAGCCGGAAAATTACATCTATAAAAAATATAATATAGACAGTCTTCAGTTTCAGGAAAGCAACGATTATTATTCTGAAAATTTCACCATTTATGAGGGTATTTTTCAGCGGGTAAAGGAAAGGCTGGAAAAAATTAAAACGATACGAGATTCTATAAGAGAGGAGGAAGTGCGAATAGAAGACTCCATAGCCAGGATGGATTCCATACATCGTGATTCAATTAAAGAATTACCAGGGGAAGATGCTATATCACCAGATAGCCTTGCGCCACCTGTGAAATATAGGAGAAATCGGGAAAATTAATTTTCATTTTTAAAAATTTTTCCTGTTTTCAAAACACTATCAGCTATAGGAGTGAATGTGAAATCAAGATCATTTTTTATTTTTTTATTGCTGAAGTGCCATTCGTCAAAGAGCGTTTTTACAGCATCCCGGGTAATTTGTTTTTTAAAGCCAAAAAGACTGCCAAAGGTTTGAAAAATCCAACCGGTAAAAACCATCCACCTTTTTAATTCTATTGAAGGTGGGTTTTTATCCAGGCTTCCCGCGGTTAAACAAAGGACTTCTCTAAAGCTTAGGTTTTCTGCAACCAAAAGATATTGCTCATTTTTTCTATCAGAAATCATTAATTCCTGCATCGCCCTTACCACGTCTTTCACATCTACAAATGCCGTGATTTTTGGAAAATAAAAATTAAACCCCTTACTGACTTTGCTGAATAAAAGTCCGCTACCAGAATCCCAGTAACCGGGACCAATTATAATCCCCGGATTTACAATTACAGCATGTACTCCCTCCTGGGTACCGCGCCACACTTCAATTTCGGCTCCGTATTTTGAAATGGCATAGTCACTGTAGTTTTCTTCCGGGTTCCAGGCTGTTTCCTCTGTAATTGTTTTTCCTTCCAAAGGTTTCCCCAGACTTGCCGTGCTGCTTACATGGCAAAGTTTTATGATGGAATTTGCTATGCAAAGATTTACAATATTTGCCGTACCGGCAATGTTGATGTTTCTTAAATTTTTAGCGTCTTTTGGATCAAAAGATACCAGGGCAGCGCAATGATAAACAAATTTCACTCCTCTAAAAGCACGGCTAAGAGCAGGGATATCCTGAATATCGGCCTCAAACCATTCAATCTTGCTGAATTGGTTTTTTGCTTCCGAAGAAGAAACGTAATAGGAAAAGACTTTCTCAACGGCTTTAATGTTGCTGTTTTTTCTATAAGTGGCCCGGATTTTATTTTCTGACCTGGTGAGATTAAACAGCAGGTGTGAGCCAACAAGTCCTGTACCTCCGGTAACTAAAATCATGCAGTAAATATAACCAAAGCACTTAGGAAAATTAACGGTTTATGGTATCTTTACGGCTGTTTTTAGAAGAATGTAATATTATGATTAAAAACTTTATAGAAGAATTGAAGTGGCGCGGAATGCTGCATGACGTGATGCCTGGAGCCGAGGAACATCTTAATGCTGCTATTAGATCGGCATATATTGGTTTTGACCCCACTGCAGATTCCCTTCATATTGGTCATCTTGTGCCAATTATGCTGTTAGGCCATTTCCAGCGTTGCGGGCATAAGCCTTACGCCCTTATTGGCGGGGCAACGGGAATGATTGGTGATCCTTCGGGAAAATCTGCCGAGCGTAATTTGCTTGATGAGAAAACACTCAGGCATAACCAGGAGTGTGTAAAGGCGCAATTGTCCCAGTTTCTGGATTTCAATTCGGGCCGTAAAAACGAAGCCGTACTTGTAAATAACTATGATTGGATGAAGAAAATTTCCTTTTTGGACTTTATCAGGGATGTAGGAAAACATATAACGGTAAATTATATGATGGCGAAAGATTCGGTGAAAAACCGACTTTCGGGAGAAGGAACCGAAGGTATGTCTTTTACCGAATTTACCTATCAGTTAGTACAGGGTTATGATTTTCTTCATTTATATAAAAATGAAGATTGTACGCTGCAAATGGGTGGCAGTGACCAATGGGGAAATATTACCACCGGAACCGAATTGATTCGGCGTATTGCCGGCGGAAAAGGCTTTGCGCTTACCTGCCAGCTCATTACCAAAAGTGATGGTAGTAAATTTGGTAAGAGCGAGGGCGGCAATGTATGGTTGGATGCTAACAGAACTTCTCCCTATAAGTTCTATCAATATTGGCTTAACACCAGTGATGAGGATGCTGAAAAATATATTAAGATTTTCACATTTTTGGAACGTGAGACCATAGAGCAGCTAATTAATGCGCATAAAGAAGCGCCACACCAGCGTTTACTTCAAAAGAGGCTGGCTAAAGAGGTTACTATTACGGTGCATAGCGAAGAAGAATTTGAGAATGCTGTAAAGGCTTCGGAGGTGCTCTTCGGAAAAAGTACTGCTGAAGATTTAAAAGGCCTGAATGAGAGTACATTTCTGGACATTTTTGAAGGAGTGCCGCAGGCGGAAGTTCATGTAGCAGAAGTGGAAACCGGCCTGGACATGATTGGTGCATTATGTGCCCGTACTAATTTCCTGAAATCCAACGGTGAAGCGAGAAGGGCTTTAAAAGAGAATTCTGTTTCAGTAAATAAGGAAAAGGTAAATGCAGATTATTTAATCACCAAAACAGATTTGATCAATAATAAATATGTGATCCTAAACAAAGGGAAGAAGAATACCTATATAATAAGAGTGGTTTAAAATGCAAAATCCCTCTGCATCGTAGGAGACACAGAGGGATTGCAACTAACTAACCAATCAACTATAAAAACAAACTTAACAACCTGCGAAGTTGTGGTTGCCTGGAAATCATAAAAATCGTTACTCTAAAAATGCCTTCCGTTAAGGCAGGATTATTTCAGAATTTCAAAATGGATAATGTAGTTTTGAAATAAGTTCAGGCTAACGAAATTTGCTATTTATGACAACTTCTTTCGCGTATATTAAGTCGCTAAAACTTCCCTGCATTACAATGTGAAGAAATTTTTTCTGAATTTATAAAGAGAATGCTGCTTCAGGAAATTACAGGACCATTAAATTGCAGCCGCGTATATCGCTATTATCGAATCTTCCCAGAATTTCATATTTTTCTCCAGCTATTTTTTTTCCTAGATCCTGTGTGGCAATAAAGGAGCAGGAGTTTAAGTTAGCAAGGTCAATAATGTTTATTCCGCCGTTTTTCCCCGGCGGAAGAACAGTTACGGCATCTTCAGGATCACGAATAATAATCTTCATCCAGGGAGGGCATTTAAAAATTCCCGAACCTTGTGAATACGCCTGGGATAATAATTCTGTCATTCCATATTCACTATGAACTTTGTCAACACCAAATCCTGTTGCAAGAATATTATGTAGTTCTTCCCTTATCATTTCTTTACGCCGGCCTTTCATTCCACCTGTTTCCATAATAATGGTGTTTTGCAGCTGAAAATTATGATTTTCAACAAGGTCAAGCAAAGCAAATGAAACGCCAATGAGTAAAATTTTCCTGCCTGTGCTGTCTATTTCCTTTAGCTTTTTAGCAAGCTCATCCAGTTCATTCAGATAAAAACCACTTTCAGGATGTTGACTTTTTTTTATAAGGTAATCTGCCATATAGATTAAAGAAGAACCTTCCCGCTCCAGGTAAGAGGGCAACAGTGCAAAGGTTACCAGTTCTTCGGGTTTGCCATAAAAGCTTTTAAAGCATTGTAGAAAGCTGTTTTCGTAAAGGCTTAAATCAGTTACATAATGCTTGCTAACATTTGTACCGGTAGTGCCGCTACTGGAAAAAATTATCTCCGGTTCTTCCCGGGAAGAAAGAATTTTTTTTGTTTTAAAAAGCTCAATTGGCAAAAATGGAATTGCACTAAGCTCATTTACAGATTCAGGGTTTTTCTTTAGTAAATCACAAAATTGTTTATATACGCTATTGTGTTGATATTGGAATTTAAAAACCTCCAGAGCGGTTTGATAAAATTCTTTTTCAGAAGAAATATTAAAAATTTTGTCTTTAAGCATTGAATCCCTTTTGAATATACCCGAAAGTAAAAAAGCCTCTATAAATAGAAGCTTATTTGCTTGTTAAAAATATTTTCTTTTTATTTTATTACCAGCTTCCGAGTGGCCTTACTGGCTTCTTCCTCAATTTTAAGAATATAAATGCCTGGAGTTAACGAGGAAACATCAAGTTCCTTTCCTCTTAATCTTAGTCTTTTAACAGGTTTGCCAAGAACATTATAAATTTCAATTTCTTTATCAAGGTTTCTGGAGGTACTTATGTATACTTTACCGCCAGTTACGGGATTAGGATAAATGGAAAGGCCAGAAATAGGCACTTCGGTTTTATTCCCGGTGCTAGTAGTATCCTGAGCTTCAGCCGGAATGGCGAAGAACAGTAAACATATTATGAAGAAACTAAAAAAGTATTTTTGCTTCATTCTTTCCTGGCTGGTTTCTACAAACTTACAAAGAAAATTCAAAAACCCTGCCATAAAATTTTGCCAAATACGTTAATGATTTCTTGAAAAATAGTAAAGGCCGCATTTTGCGGCCTTTAAATGGCTAATTTACATTAAAGAAATACAAAGATTAATTTACCCAATCGAACATGCTGGAATCTACAGTAGCATCAGCATCGTAGAAATTATCAGGATTTGAATCTGCACCTTCAATTTGAATGTTGGCAAAGTCACCAGCCTCATCGGCTAACTCAATGCTGGTATCATATCCGGATAATGAAAGGCCTGTGATAATAGCTCCTGAACTAGCCTTAAACTGCAGTGCAGTACCACCGGTTTCTGATACTGCAGTGAAATTAGTAATGGTAGGCTGCGCTTCAGTACCATCAGCTTCCAAAGCTGTAGAGAAATCGTTACGTGTATGTTTTACGTAGGTATTGGTAAGTGTTCCATTCCAACCTTCAGTCCAGTCAATGGCATCATCCTGTAGGTTTTCTATGTAGATATTTGAAGCATTAACGCTACCACCAAAGAACTCCACACCATCATCTTCCCCGTTTAATAAAGCTACGTTTTCAATAGTTGTACCAGAACCTACTGCATATAGCGTAAGCCCGTTGTACTGAGAATCCGGGCTGATTTGCGCACCTGAGTTTTCGATAATTAAGTATTGAATAGATCCTGAGTTATCTTCACTGTCAGTACCTCCATAAACAAGGTCCTGAACTTCAGCTGTTGCATCAGAACCTGCTGTAGTTTCAGCTTCACCCAAAAGGATAAGACCTCCCCAAACGCCTTCTTCAGAAGGTCTCATTCTTACCGGTGCATCTGCAGTACCTTGAATATCTATCATTGCCCCTTGCTGAACAACAATAAAGACATCAGTTCCTGTTGCGGTATTAATTGTAGTACCAGCAGGAATAGTTAGAGTTGCACCTTCTTCAATGCTTAGAATGCCATCTAAATAGTAAGTAGTGGAAGCATTTAAAGTCATATCCTCTTCAACTGATCCTGCCAGGGCTTCGGGTTCAGTCAAAGCATCATTAACCCAGGAGAAGATAGAAAGGTCTATTTGGTTAGGAGTTGAATAAGAATTATCAGGATTTGAATCTGCACCATTAATTTGAATATTAGCAAAGTCACCCTGATCTTCATCGGCTAACTCAATGCTGGTATCATATCCGGATAAAGAAAGTCCCGTAATAATAGCTCCTGAACTAGCCTTAAACTGCAGTGCAGTACCACCGGTTTCTGATACTGCAGTGAAATTAGTAATGGTAGGCTGCGCTTCAGTACCATCAGCCTCTAAAGCTGTCGAGAAATCGTTACGTGTATGTTTTACGTAGGTATTGGTAAGCGTTCCATTCCATCCTTCAGTCCAGTCAATGGCATCATCCTGTAGGTTTTCTATGTAGATATTTGAAGCATTTACGCTACCACCAAAGAATTCCACGCCATCATCTTCCCCGTTTAATAAAGCTACGTTTTCAATAGTTGTACCAGAACCTACTGCATATAGCGTAAGCCCGTTGTACTGAGAATCTGGACTGATTTGGGCACCTGAGTTTTCGATAATTAAGTATTGAATAGATCCTGAGTTATCTTCACTGTCAGTACCTCCATAAACAAGGTCCTGAACTTCGGCTGTTGCATCAGAACCTGCTGTAGTTTCAGCTTCACCCAAAAGGATAAGACCTCCCCAAACGCCTTCTTCAGAAGGTCTCATTCTTACCGGTGCATCTGCAGTACCCTGAATATCTATCATTGCGCCCTGCTGAACAACAATAAAAACATCAGTTCCTGTTGCAGTATTAATAGTAGTACCAGCGGGAATTGTTAAAGTAGCACCTTCCTCGACGCTATAGATACCTGTTAATTGATACTCTACAGAAGAATCTAGCGTTAGATCTTCTTCTAAAGATCCAACCAATTCGTTTTCCTCTTCAACCGGAGGTTCTGGATTTGGATCTACTTGATCGTCATCATTGCTACAGCTTGCAAAAACCGCAAGTAAGAGTAGCGAAAACACCATTGTTAAATTTGAATTTAGTTTCATCATGGTTTGAATTAAGATTGATTAATAATTATTAAAATTTAGTAGTAATGTCTAGAACTTATAGCTTATTCCTAAATTAAGTACTGTACCACGTGTATAGGAAAACACTGTTTCGTTTCTTTCCTGGCCGCCTATAGGTTTAATTTTTTGAGTTCTTTCTATTTCGGGATTAATCAGGTTTTTTCCGGTAAATCTTAGGTTCCAATTTTCATTTAACTCCTGTACCAATACTGCATTTAACGAAACAAAACCCTTTTCAATGATCTCGTCATTATAGTAATTTTCATAATCCCTAACATTGTTAGTAGATCCTAAGGCGAAAATTTTATCCGAGGCATAGTTAGCAGATAAATTGGCGGATAAAGATCGCTCCCAATCTGTCTCATAATTTAAAGCGGCATTAAAGATCCAATCAGATGCTCCCTGCAATCCGCTGCTGGTTTTGTTTTTGTATTTAAAAGTTCTTACTAAAGCACCTTCCTCGTTATAAACATCTTTTAGATCCTGCTCGTGCCACATTTTTGTTGCATTAATACTAAAATCCAAACTACTGCCTTCTTTCGGATTTAAAATTTTGAGATCAGCATCGAATTCCAGACCGTATACTTCAGCTTTTTCTGAAGTATTAAAAAATCTGAAATATCCGGAGGAACCCGTTACCTGGCTTTTCTGAATAGGATCCTCAATTTGTTTATAGAAACCTGTTAAAGATATTAGTTGAGCATTTGAGGGAAATAGCTCCCATTTAATATCCAAATTGTATGCGTTACTAGCTATTAAGTCAGGATTACCCTGTGTAGTTTGTGCTCTTGGATCTACATATGGAAAGGGAGAAATTTCCTTAAATTCTGGCAGCGTAATGGTCTTACTTGCAGCAAGTCTTAAATTATTTCTGTCATTTAAGGCGTATCGAATATTTAAAGAGGGATAGATATTATCATAAGATTTCTCTACAATATCCTCTCTTGGAAATGTATTACTAACATTATAATGAACATTAATATCATCTTTTTGATACCTGGCGCCTACATTGAAGTTGAGCTTATTAATTGTATAATTTGCCGATATATATCCTGCAGTTGATTTTAAGTTCCCGGTGTAGGTATCTTCTTTTTGTTCGTTACTTCTTAAACTGCCATTATCAACATTTTCCTGATTTAAGATGCTGTTTAAATTATCGATGGAGCTGGCCCTTAGAACCGTGCCATCAGGTTCGTCAAGTCCAAAAAATTGTGAAGCAAAATCCCGATCTTTATTTCTGTAGTTTCCTCCAATATTTAAAATTAAACTGGAGGAATCTTTCTTAAAAATTTTAAATTCATCGTTTAAGCGTGCACCTATCTCATTGTCATGTATAGTTTGCGTGCTCTTCCTGCTTTGATAGTTCCCCTGTCTACCAAGGCTAACCTGCTCCTCATTAAAATTAATTTCATTTCTTATACGGTTGGGCTCATCGGAATCAATAATATTCGCTCCAATACCCCAGGTGAGATGGTTTTTATCTCCTAAGTGGTGGTCACCAAGCAATTGATTAACAGATAGCCTGGTATTTCGTAGATTTTGATCCCTGACGAATTGATTTAAATCTTGTGCCGGATCAGTTTCATCCTGGGTAAAACCTTCTCCATTTCTGCCAGCTTCATAAACGATATCGCTGGTTTTATTAATTAGAAGACTTATAGCCCCTAGTGAGTGATTATCATTAAACTCATACCCCAAATCTAAAAGTCCGGTGGTATTAATTGTTTTCGAATAACGAGTGGCATCAGAATAATAATCTTCCAAGGTATTGGTGTCATAATTTTGAAATAACCCCTGTCTGTATTCATGTTCTATAGTTTGGGACCCGGAAAAGAAAAATTTGAATTTTTCGCCGATTTTCGTACCTCCATTTAATGTATAGCGATAATTTAATGGAAGATCCACAGTCTGCGTATTCCAGCTTTGTTGAGTAAGCGCAGTCTGGGTAGGCAGGTCCTTGGAGTAGAATCCAAATGATACATCATCAGCATTAGGGGAGGCCTTAAAGTTATCTACTACGCCATCCTGAAACACATTAGTGTTAATACCTGCTCTCGCACTGGCACTTAATTCCTGCGAGCCAACTAAAGACCTAGAGTCAATATTAACATTTCCGGAAGCTTGATCTGCGGAATATTGTGGCGAATAAGTTTTGCTGATTCCAACCCCTTCTATGATTCTGGTAGGGAACAAGTTCAAATCAATGTTCTTACGTTCCACATCATCTGACGGGATGGGCAGGCCATTTAAAGTAGAATAAAGGTAACGATCACCAAGTCCTCGTACATAAATATCTCCGGATGCTTCACTACTGGTCACTCCCGAAATCTTTGTGGTGGCTGTTCCAGCATCAGAAACTCCTAATTTAGCCAGCTCCTGTGCACCAATGCTCTCTTTAATTTCAATAGCGCCTTTTTGTTCCAGTAAAAGGGCAACTTCAGAATCTCTTCGGGAAACGGTAGAGATTATTACCTCGTCAAGCGAAGCAGCACTCGCACCAATTCCTGTGTTTACTTCAGTAACTTTCCCGGCCACCACCTCTACATTAGGTACTTCTAAAGTTTCGTACCCCACAAAGCTAAATTCTACCGTATATGTTCCCGGTTGAAGATTATTTAGTACATACAGGCCGTCAAAATCTGTAGTTGTTCCTTTTGATGTACCTTTAATTATTACATTGGCAAAGGGAAGTGGTTCCCCGTTCATTTCTTTGTCGGTTAGTTTCCCCACAATGGAGCCAGTAGTTTCCTGCTGGGCCAACATTGGTAATGCTGTTAAAAATAATATTGCGAAAAACGTTAAAATTTGTTTCATTCCTGTGTTTAATTCTCTGGCGCAAATAAAGTGCAAGTATGTAAACACATGGTTAATTACATATTAATCGTTTATGATGTTAATGTTAGTTAAAGGTTACCAATGAGCAGGTTGAGGCCTGGAATGAAATTTATCTTTATTTTTACCCTTAATTTATCTTAACTACCTAATAACATGAAGAAAAAAGACATCACTATCCTCCTGGTTGACGATGAGCCAGATATCCTGGAGATCGTTGGGTATAACCTTTCTTCGGAAGGATATAAAGTAATTACTGCCGATAATGGTGCAGAAGGGGTGAAGCTCGCTAAGAAGAAAAATCCACAGCTGATTATCCTTGATGTGATGATGCCGGGAATGGATGGCATTGAAGCCTGTGAGAAAATCAGGAAAATTCCTGAACTGGAAGATGCCATTATTACATTTCTTACCGCCAGGGGAGAAGATTACTCTCAGATGGCTGGCTTTGATGCTGGTGCCGATGATTATATTACAAAA
The DNA here is from genome assembly GCF_031846585.1 of Autumnicola musiva. Taxonomy (NCBI): domain Bacteria; kingdom Pseudomonadati; phylum Bacteroidota; class Flavobacteriia; order Flavobacteriales; family Flavobacteriaceae; genus Autumnicola; species Autumnicola musiva. The sequence goes on along the minus strand of NZ_JAVRHK010000001.1, from coordinate 201,594 downwards.
CCAATCAAACCAAAGGTGTTGGTTAGTAAAGTGAAGGCATTGTTGAGAAGATTTAAGGACGACACTCCTAATGCCAATATTGTTAAAATTGGCGATCTCACTATAAATCGGGAAGAATACAAAATCATAAAAAACGATAAGGAAATGCTTCTTCCCCGTAAGGAATTTGAGCTTTTATCCCTTTTGGCTTCCAAACCGGGAAAGGTGTTTAAGAGGGAAGATATAATGGACAAAATCTGGGGCAATGATGTAGTGGTAGGTGGCCGGACTATAGATGTTCATATAAGAAAACTACGGGAGAAAATTGGTGACGCCAGTTTTAAAACTGTAAAAGGAGTAGGGTATAAGTTTGTAGTTTAATGGCAAAAAAGTTTAAGCGTTCATACAAATTTGCAATAAAGACATCAGTCTATATTACGATTTTCGTAAGTTTTTTGGTGAGTACTTTTCTGTTTTTCGTAGGGAACCTGCAGCTGGTCCCAATAATTGTTTTTATAGCGGTAACTTATATTTTTACTTTTATCATTATACAGCAACGGGTGGAATATTTCATTTACCGTCGTATTAAAAAAATCTACGACGATGTTTCCCTGCTGGATTCTACTACTTTACGCCCCGGCCAGGTAACTACAGATATGGGTACGCTTACCAAAGAGGTGGAAAAATTTGCCGAAACAAAAAAGCTTGAAATTGAAGCCTTAAAAATAAGGGAAACCTATAGGAAAGAATTTATGGGTAATGTTTCCCATGAACTTAAAACGCCACTTTTCACCGTTCAGGGATATATTTTAACGTTGCTGGATGGTGCTATGAAAGATAAGTCGGTAAGAAAAAAATACCTTAACAGGGCAAGTAAAGGCGTAGAACGTCTTATTTATATTGTGAAAGATCTGGATATGATCACCAAACTGGAAGCAGGAGACCTGCACCTTCAGCTGGAAGATTTTAATATTGTAGATTTAATCCAGAATACTTTTGACCTGCTTGAAATGAAAGCAGCAAAAAAAAACATCACCCTTACTTTTGATACCGATTATCCGGAAACCATCTATGTGCATGCCGACAGGGAGCGAATCCAGCAGGTATTAACAAACCTGATAGTAAATTCCATCAAATACGGCAAAAAAGACGGAACTACAGAAATTACCATAGAAAACCTTATTAAAAATAAGGTAATTGTGCGGGTAACTGATAATGGGGAAGGGATCGCCAAAGAAAATATTCCGCGTCTTTTTGAACGTTTCTACAGGGTAGATAAAAGCGGCTCCAGGAAAGAAGGCGGCTCCGGGTTGGGGCTTTCTATTGTAAAGCACATTATTGAAGCCCATGAAGAGAAAATATATGTGGAAAGTGTATTTGGTGTTGGAAGCGAATTTTCCTTTACTTTAGAAAAGAGTAAAGAGCTCCCTTAGTTTGTTACTGCAGCTAATATTCTTTAAGCCTTTATAATTTTTAATATCCTTGAGTAGAGAAAGTTGAAACGTATCCTGCCTGGCAAACGGGGCGATACCAAGGTTCATTAATCTTTCAGCTAAATATTCCTGTTCAAACTGGCCGGGAGTGGGGATAAAAAAAGCTTTTTTCTCCAGTTTTGCCAGGTCCATAATGCTGGTATAACCGGACCGGGAGATGATTATTTCTGCAGAATTAATAGCTTCTTCAAGTTCGCGCCCAAACCGGTAATTTTCAATAGTAATGTGTGTGGGTCCTATAAGCTGCTTTTTTTCATCCATCAGTCCGCGAATCATTAATATGTTTTCTGAAGTGCCTGCAAATTTCTCGAGAAGCAACTTCTCTAAAATTGTCCTTTGTGGTTCCGGCCCCGAAAGAAGAATGAGATATTTGAATTTTATCGGGAGCTCCTCTTTCTTTAAACGGCTAACCGGCCCCATGTATTTTATAGTTTCATCTGTTTTTGGCAGATGGCCCAGGATCCCGCTTAGATTTTTACTGCCGGGAGCATCGGGAATCCAGCATTCATCAAACTTTTTAATATACTTCCGGTGGATTTTACTGCTGAAGTAGGTAGTGCTTCCGCTCAGAACGTTTAACTGGTGGGTGATAAATACGTTCTTCAGGTGCTTGTACCTTACCCCAAAGCGGTTGTCAGAAATTATCCCGCTCAGGTTATAATCCTCTACCAGTTTTTTGGTGAACTTTTTTTCAGCTTTTATAGTCTTCAGTATTTTGGGGCTGTCCCACATCATTTTCCATTTCAGGTTGCTGCCGGACTGGGTGTATTTAATATTATATGAAGGTAGTTCAAAACCGGGAAGGTGAGGAAACTCTTTTTCCAGTAAAAGGAGTGCTGCTCCATCTGAAGCCAAAACAGGCTCAAATTGTTCTTCCTGTAAAGCATTGATTATGGGAATGCAACGTGTGGCATGACCAAGGCCCCAGTTAAGCGGTGCTACTAAAATTCTTTTCTTTCGCATATAACAAATATATTGTTATCTGCCTGTGGGCTATTTTTGTTAATTTTACCAAAATATTAAATTATACGTGGGAAGTAAAAATAAGCTTAAACGATTTAAAGAAAACGAAGAATTTTCGAATGTAATTCAGCCATCAAGAGAAGAGTTAGAGAAAGGCTTCCGAACGTTTTGTGTTAATATTTCCCTCCCTGTTTTTTAGAATCTCGTACTCTCTCAAGATGCGATAAATACCGTTAAAATCCTCCATTTGTTGGACAAATGTTGGACAAAGCTTTTTTACTGTTTTTATTAATAATTTATTCTAAACAAAGATGAGCACAACGGTGAAAATTACAGGCAAAGAAGACCCAAAAAATAGACGTTATATTTATTTAAATGTTCGTACTACTACCAACCGAAAATCTAGATTAAAATCTTTAGGGATTAAGGTTTTAAAAACGCACTGGAGTAAAGATAAACAACAAGTTCTATCAGCAAATGCTAACTATAAAAAATTTAATGAAAAGATAAATAGCATTTTAGGGCAGCTTAATGAAAATTATAATAGTATAGAGGTATTAAATGTTGGCAACACCATTATACTGGATTACTGGGAGAAATATATACCTACCATTGAAAACCCATCGACAAAGGCAGCATACCGAACAGCATTTAATAATTTCCGTTTGTTTTTAGTTAATACCAAACAACCAGCATTAAAGCTAGCATTCCTTACCCCCGAAATTGTAAAGGCTTATCAAACATTTTTAACTACAAAGGGTATTGGAAATTTATCTGGAAAAATATACTTATCCTTTCTAAAAGCTATTGTGAATAAGGCGGTAAAATACCAAATTGTTCAATATCGTGTGCATCCTTTTATAGACACCCAAACTAAGCCCACGTGTCGTAAACAGAGTAAAAGCCTAAATATTTCGCAGGTTAATCAAATATCAAGTATCGAATTGCCAAGCAAACAAAACTATGGTCGCAAAATGTTCCTTTTTCAGCTATATGGTGGTGGCATGAGGGTAGGAGACTTACTATTATTAAAGTGGGAAAATATTTTGGTTAAGGAGCATGGTATATACCTCAGCTATTTTCAAAATAAAACTAAGAAAAATGTGAATAGCAAGTTGAGTTACAAGGCCATCCATTTTTTATCCATTGCTTTTCCCATTGATATAAGGCACAAGATTGATTTATATCTAAGCAATATCGAGGGGTATGTATTACAGCTTGATAATCACGAAAAAACGGAATTGGACCAACTCCAATTAGCAAATAAGCTAAAAGCTTCACAAGCGCAACTTAATGAGTTAATTAAAGTGTATTTGTATCAACTGACAGCGAATGAACTTACTACTACCGTTTTTGACTTTGCCAAGGATATTGAAGTGCAGCCAAACGGATATATGTCTACCGCAGCAAAAAATAAGCTAATTAGTGCAAATCAAAGGCTAAATTACAATTTAAAGGAAATAGCTAAAAAACTGAAAATACCTAAATTTACAAGCCATGCTGCTCGGCATACATACAGCCAATTGCTGGTGGATATGGGTGCGAACGTACATCACTTGAGTATGTTATTAGGACATTCATCAATAGCTATTACCCAAAACTATATTAGCAGCTTACATAATGCTAAATTAGATTCTTACAACGACCAGTTAGCCGACTTGTGATTATTCTTTCTAGGAATTTTAATGTTATAAAATGATTTATAATAATAGTTTCGTTAAGAAATCAATATTTAGAGCCATATTTAATAATTCCAATTTTGGACTTTTTGTTGTAACTAAAAAATAGTTAATATTAGATTGCTTATCTCACATAGAAGGCTACTATTTCACCTCATATCCCCCTGAGGTTACATTTTTCACCTCATATCCCCCTAGCAGATACTTGTCATAGAATTTGAATAAAGGACCTATAGAAATCGCATAATTTTCATGAAAATTTTTTAAAGCGGATACCTGCATGGATAGAATTTTTACTTAACAGGGAGGTATGAAAAGAACGGTAACGGGGCAAGGACTGGGTATAATGAAAAACCCAAGTAGGGGGTGGTATGAGATTGGAGTAAACAACGAATTTTTAAGCGGGTTATTGGAGGTTTGATTAAATGTTAAAATTCTAGAGAATATTTGTTAATTAATTTCAGTTGGAACCGTTGTTTTTATGCTCTTCACAAAATATATTTGTATAATATTTATCGATTGAAATATTACTTACAATAAGTAGTACATATAGTTAATTTGTAGGGCATCATTAATTTCTGGTTTGCTCCAACTGATGTATTTACTGACTAAAAATCAAACCAAGTACTAAAAAAACACTCGCCTCTTACGAGGGTGTAAATTATTGTCTAAAATGAACGAAAATAAAATACTATTTCAAGGCCAATATATAAATGGAAAAGCATTAGCAGAGCTATATGACTTTTCGAAAAATAAATATATTACTAAAACTGCTCCTGGGGTGGGAGTGACCACAGCTCTAATGAATTATCAGGCTGGAAATTTAATCATAATTAGCCCCTTAACTCCAATGATTAAAAAAAAATCATATGCTGCCTCAAGCTATAAAAGCGATAAACAGTTTTTTAAGTGTACAGGTTTAAATGGTAAATGGAAGACGGTAAGTGATTACTTTATTTCTGTTCCTAAAAATAAACAAAACCTAATAATTAATTGTACACCTGATTCTATTTGCAGTATCCGAGACAAGAATCCAAATTTATTTGACCGACTATTAACAATTCCTGTGGTGGTTGATGAGTATGATAATGTAGTATTTCAGTCGAGTTTAAGAGCTAATTGCGGTCGTTTTCTGGAACTTCTATTTAATAAATGGAAGGCCAATTTTACCCTTACTACGGCTACTCCCAATTATAGGAATATAGATGTGCCATCCAATATTGAGATTAATTATATTCAAATAGGACCATCTAAGAAGGAAACAAAAAATCTTTTATATACCACAAAGTATAAAGATGCCTTCATTTTTATGCATAGGGAACTGGAAGAGGGGCGGAAGGTAGCTTGTTTCTCAAACAACAGTAAAGTTCATCGCAAAAAAATATCTGAACTTCAAAAAAGTTTAGTCGGCCACAATTTAGAATTAAAATTGGAAGCATATGATGTTAAAACCGATGTGCTAACTGATGAGGATTTATTTGACGTTAATAACTTAATTATATATAGCGGGAAATATTTTATTGGCTTTGATATCGAGCAGGATATTTCTATTGTAGTGATAAGTGAGGCTGGTCATCCTGCAACTACTACACCCTTAAGCCAGGTTATTCAGGCCCTTTATAGGTGCCGTGGGACGCTTCATAATGCATTATTTGTGAATTCACGATTAGGTAAATTGGATGGTGATGTGGACTCAGCTGTAAATTTAGAATTAGATAATTTTAAGGAAGAAATAGAATTTACTACCCAAAAGGCTTCTAAATATTGGGATTCATTTCAGATTAAAAAAAGTGATAAAATCACAAAAGAACTTTTTTGTGATCGAGCTGCGATAGCAACCAATACGCTAACACAGATATATCGATATCAGTTAATGAATAAAGATTTTATTAAATCTTATTTTCAAAGTTATGGTTATAGTATGATTCCTTACCAAGCACCTAATTTGGAAGAATTAAATAGTAAATCAATCAGGTTCAATGAGAGACTTACTAATTTGATGAGGGGGGATTTAATTAATATGCAGTTGCGGTATGACGAGGTGGTTAGTAAAGTGAACTTTGCTCAACAAGGATCTCATAATCATAACCAAGTTATGGAACGCCTTACTAGCATTATATTAAAGATTATAAATGATACGGAAATATTAAAAAAATTAAATAATGAAAAACTAAAACAACGTGATTTATATGCTTATTTAGATAAGCTTTTCCAGCGCAACTTTACCGATAAAAATTTTACAGATTTCAAGAAACGAACTGACCAATCTCTTCGTCAAATCAAAGATTTAGTAAAGCCAGAAATTAAGGAAAAGCTTGATGATTATCTATATCATTGGCACTTATTTTATGCTGTCTATCGAATGGAAAAACTGGATTTGCCTATAGATATCAAAAGATATTTTATTATTAGAGCTTCTGCGGCTGATTTAAAAATTTTAGAAATGGAAAATAAATCTGTTTCTAGTGCCTTGGATGTGGTTAAAAGTAAAGTAGAATTAGAATTGGGGAGTGCCCTAACAGATTCCGAAATTTCTGATATAAAACGAATTGTTGAAACAGGGTTGGATAATCCAAAATCCTTAGCATTTTGCAGATATAGTGAGAAATCAATAAAAAATTCTTTTAAGGATTTTATACTATATCTTATTAACCCTGAAGCTGATTTTGAAGAAAAAAACAGTAGGGTATTTAATCCCGCCACTAGATTACCTAAACTTTTTCGTCCCCTTATTCCATTTAAATTGGTGCTTGTTGATTTAGTAAGTGCCAACGCCCAATTTGTAGATAAATTAATTGGCACAAAAATGTATAAGGATGTGTACGGGAACATTATTTCTAATCAAGACATCAGTAGAAATAAAGCTAAACAATTATATAGTCACATTTTAAACTCCTATCATCTGAAGAGGAATGAAGCTGAAAGGTTTTATCATGAAATTTGTGGCTACGAGAAAAGTAGTGCAGCAAATTTGGCTTCACTTACAGCTCAGGTGGAAAAAGGCTCGTTTTATAAACAAATGACAAGATTTGAGAAAGATATAATAATTACCTATAATGACCATCTGGATAATGAAGGTATAAGATTACACGATGGTCTTTTGTTTTTACCATGGAAACTTAATTCAGCTTTACCACGTTTTGTTAATAATTATGAATTCGAGGTAAGCTACTTCAACTCAAATGAATCATATATTGGAGATATACTTCATGAAAATATTACTATAGGTAATTTACCTTTTTAATTTAGGCTCTACCCTAGTTTAACTTACTATAGTAAATCATTCCACAGGTGTACACCTGGAGGGGTTTTTAATTATAAGAATACTTTAGTAAATACTAAATAATGAAAAAAGAGGGTGGGGATATGAGTTTAGAAGATTACAAATCCCTTACGGGAAGATATAAAGCTTCTAGACATACTTTTTATATATTTAACAAAAATTAAGATTTATAGAATATAATGACCAACGTTAAAGAATCAGCTAATTTTATATGGTCTATAGCAGACCTTCTAAGAGGAGATTATAAGCAAAGTGACTATGGAAAGGTAATACTTCCGTTCACAGTACTACGGAGATTAGATTGTGTCTTGGAAAACACCAAAGTCAATGTTTTAAAGAAATATGATCAGGTTAAAAACATGAATATTCAAAACCTGGACCCAATACTAAATAAAGAGGCTGGATATAACTTCCATAATCGAAGCAACTTCAATTTTGATAAACTTATTGCCGACCCGAATAACTTAGCATCTAATCTGAGGAACTATATCAACGGTTTTTCACAAGAAGCCAGGGAGATAATTGAAGAGTTTAACTTCGATGTTCAAATCACTATTTTAGATGATAACAATCTACTATTTATGGTGCTCAAGCGGTTTCAGGAAGTGGACCTACACCCAGAAAAGGTGACCAGTTTGGAAATGGGTTATATGTTTGAAGAACTCATTAGAAAATTTGCTGAGATAAGTAATGATACGGCTGGGGAACATTTTACCCCTAGGGAAGTTATAAAACTCATGGTTAATCTTCTATTTATGAACGACCGTGATATCCTAACAAAAAAAGGTGTGGTAAAAACCATTTTTGATTGTTGTGCAGGAACTGGAGGAATGTTGTCGGTTGCTGAAGAATATCTTAACGAATTAAATCCAGATGCTAGGCTACAGGTTTTTGGCCAGGAATTGAATTCTGAGTCTTATGCTATCTGTAAGAGTGATATGCTAATAAAGGGGCAGAAAGCTTCCAATATAGAAAAAGGTAATAGCCTTAAATATAAGGATTCACCAAAGCAAAAGGGTGACCAATTCCGAAATCAAAAATTTGATTACCTCATCACCAACCCACCATTTGGAGTGAAGTGGGGTAAAGTTGCTAAAGAGGTACAGGAAGAACATGATGATTTGGGACATGGTGGTCGTTTTGGGCCAGGCTTACCATCAAAGAGCGATGGGTCCTTTCTATTCCTAATGAACTTGATTTCAAAAATGAAACCTGAAGGTTCCAGGTTGGCTATTGTATTAAATGGCTCACCCTTATTTAGTGGTTCACCAAGCTCTAAGAAGAATGAAAGTTCAATTCGCCAATGGATAATAGAGAACGACCTTTTAGAAGCCGTTATAGCGCTTCCAGACCAACTTTTTTATAATACTGGGATAAGCACTTACATTTGGCTTTTAAGTAACCATAAAGAGCCTGAAAGGCGTGGGAAGGTACAGCTTATCAATGGGGTTGGGTTCTATGAGAAGATGAGTAAAAGTTTAGGAAATAAGCGTAAAGAAATATCTGATTCTCAAATAGAGCAACTCACACAAGTGTATGGTAATTTTGATGAAAGTGAATTTTGTAAAGTATTTGATAATAAAGATTTTGGTTATCATAAAGTAACTGTAGAAAGACCACTTAAAAAGAGCGGCAAAATCGTAAAGGATAAAAACGGTAAGCCTAAACCCGATAGTAGCCTACGTGATACTGAAAACATACCCTTAAAAGAAGATATTCAGGAATATATGAAACGGGAAGTTTTACCTCATGTTCCTTATGCGTGGATTGATGAAAGCAAAACTAAAACAGGTTACGAAATAAACTTCACCAAGTATTTTTACGAATACAAGCCATTGCGTTCACTGGATGAGATTAGAGCTGATATACTGGCATTAGAAGAGGAAACTGATAATATGGTTAAGCAGGTAATTTCATAAAACATTTAATAAAAAGTATTAGAAGATATTAAATAAATGACAACTAACCTAGGTACATTAAAAAAGATAGATTTAAGAAGCTATTGGGCACATGAAGCCTTAGATTTTACCAGATGGCTGGCCAGAGAAGAAAATATTTCGTTGCTAAGTGATGAAATCGGAATATCACTTACAGAAGTACAGGCTGAAGAGGCAATTGGAAGATATAATGTTGATTTGGTAGCCGTGGATGAAGATTCGAAAAAGAGAGTGATAATTGAGAATCAATTGGAATATACTGACCATAAACATCTTGGTCAGTTAATTACTTATGCTTCTGGTTATGATGCCGATGTTATAATCTGGATAGTTAAGGATGTTAGAGAAGAACATCAAAAGGCGGTAGAATGGTTAAATAATAACACCAACGCCCAATTTAGTTTTTTTCTAATTCGCATGGAATTATGGCAAATAGGGGAATCCCCTTTTGCCCCGAAGTTTCATATACTTGTTCAACCCAACGAATGGGCAAAAACGCTAAAGGAAGGCGAAGGTCAATCAAAAGAACTTACCGATACTAAATTATCACAATTAGAATTCTGGCAAGAGTTTAAAAACTTTACAGAAGAGCATAATACTTCTTTACGTGTCGGAAGAAAACCTCGGGCTCAGCATTGGTATGATATCAGTATCGGGACTTCAGATGCTAACTTAAGCCTAACAATAAGCTCAAGAGAAAATTTGATATCCAGCGGTATTTATATCCCTGACTGTCCAGAGCTATATGAAAAACTTAAATTTAATAAGGAATCCATTTCGAATAATCTGGATTTTGATTTGGTATGGATGGAATTGGAAAATCGTAAAGCTTCTAGAATAAAAACTGAAAGAACTGCTGATGTATCTATAGAGGATAATTGGCCTGAATATTTCCAGTGGCTAATGACCACTGCGGAAAAAATGGCTAAAGAATTTGGAAAATACTTCTAATGAATAAATACGATTCATATAAAGATTCGGGTGTTGAATGGATTGGTGCAATTCCTAAATCCTGGTCATTAAAGAGAATAAAACATACCACCTACGTAAAAGGTAGGATTGGCTGGAAAGGGCTGCGTTCCGATGAGTTTAGAAAAGAGAGTGATAGTATTGCTGTGACTGGAACAGATTTCAAAAATGGGAAAATTGATTGGGAGAATTGTTATCAAATAAGTAGAGACCGTTACGATGAAGACCCATACATCCAACTTAAGGAAGATGATTTGCTGATCACTAAAGATGGTACTATTGGGAAGATAGCATTGGTAGAAGATATGCCTAAAGTGGCAACCTTAAATAGTGGGATTTTTGTCACCAGACCATTAAATATAGAATATTCTAATAAGTTCCTTTATTGGGTATTAGTATCAGATATATTTTCTGCCTTTTACGATTTTAATAAATCTGGTTCTACTATTCAACATCTATATCAGTATGTTTTTGATGAATTTAATTTTCCCCTCCCGTCAAAGGAAGAACAAACTGCAATTACCACTTACCTAAACCAAAAAACTACAGAAATCGATAACCTCGTTATCAAGAAGGAAAGCTTAATTAAGCTATTGGAAGAAGAACAAACGGCTGTTATCAACCAAGCAGTTACAAAAGGATTAAACGCAGAGGTACCCATGAAAAATTCTGGTGTGAAGTGGCTAGGGGAAATTCCTAAGCATTGGGAAATGAATAGAATTGGTTTTATTACGAATAAAATTGGTGATGGTTTACATGGAACTCCAGCTTATGTGGAAAAATCCTCGTTCCCTTTTATAAATGGTAATAATCTCTATAAAGGAGGAATTAGAATTACTGATAAAACAAAGTTTGTATCTGAAAAGGAGTATATGTCCAATAATAGGGGTCTTGACAAAAACACTTTATTAATTTCTTTAAACGGGACCATTGGTAATTTAGCTTTTTATAATACAGAGAAAGTAATGTTAAGTAAGAGCGTTGGCTATCTCAAGCTAATAAATTCGATAAACAAGTATTATGTATATTATTTTCTCAAATCTAAATCAGCTTCTGATTTTATTAATTTACAGTTATCAGGTTCGACTATTAATAATTTAAGTCTGTATTCTTTGAATAAATTTCCGATTCCATTTCCATCGGAAAAAGAACAAATCGATATCGTAAACTTTATATTCAGGGAGAATCAACGTTCTGATAAGATTATCATGAAAGTTGATAAGGAAATCAAACTTCTTAAAGAATATAAAACAGCATTAATCAGTGAGGTGGTAACAGGAAAGATAGATGTTCGGGAAGAAGTAATGGTCAATTAAAAAATATGTCTGCAAAAGTTAACCTTAGTGAATATATACATCCAGAGATGGACTTAATTTTTGTGGCCTTGAACGCACCCGTTAACTCAAATAATAATGGTCACTGGTTCACCAACAATCTATCATTTTGGAACTTATTGTATCGGGTTGGAATAATTAAAACGCCCATAGCCAACAAACTGGAAGGAGATGAATTGGTATTTGGTGGCACATCTATTAATCATAAAAATTGGAGAATTGGGGTTACTGATTTGATAAGAACTATTGTGGAAACTGATAGTACTAAAGTTGAGACTCAGCCTGAAGATGTAAGACGTATTTTGGGTATTTTAAAAAATAATAAAGTAGATAGGCTTTGCCTTATGCATAGTAAGGTTGGTGAAGCGTTTAGAAAGTATTCAGGTATTACCTTTAATCAAAACCGTTATGGGAAAATAGGAACATACGGCAATACGGCTATTTATGAAGTTCCTTTTCATAATGCCACCTTACCTAATAAAGATTCCTACTATTCTAAACTGATTGGTGTAGAGGCTGAGAAAGTCCAGAAGACACTTGCTACACAATTTCAGCGTAGCCCTGAGAAAAAGAAGGTACCCATAAACAAGAGTGAAAAAACATTTGTTATACCGAAACCTGGTAATAGTATCACTAAAAAGGATATTGAAAAAGGGCAATTGAGAATTACAGTAGATTTTAAGGATTACTTCCCCAATCAATCTCGTGTAGTAAACATTAAGTATTTGGGGAAGAATTACTCAATAAATTACATCCATAAAGAAGGTAGGTCCTCAATTTTAAAGGTAGGGAAGAACTTCTTTGATAAGATGAGAGTAAGGCCCGAAACCCAATTAAAAGTTAGTATGCAAGACGGTAAATATAATTTTCAACCTTGTTTATAATGTACTTTGTCTGGACTCCATCAAATTTGTAATGCAAAAAGATAAACTAACTGCCTATGAGCAATAATATACATACGGAAACAACATTCGAAATAAGTATAGAACATTCTTTAATTGAAGATGGTGGGTATAAGCGTGGTTATTCTAAAGACTTTGATACGCATCTAGGGGTTTTTCCTGAGTATATCACAGATTTTTTAAAGAATTCCCAGCCAAAACCCTGGCAAAAGCTTGAAAGTATTCATGTTGATGATGTAGAAGCCAAAGTGGTTCGAAGGTTACTTCAGGAGATGGACCTTAGGGGTACGCTGGATATTTTAAGAAATGGATTTACTGATTATGGGGTGAAATTTCAGATGGCATATTTTAAACCTGAAACCAATTTAAATCCAGATGCGGAAGTTTTATACAACAAGAATAGCTTAACCGTTATCAGGCAGTTGTATTATGAGCGTAAAGGGAAGAACTCTTTAGATCTGGTATTATCCCTAAACGGTTTGCCAATCACGACTGTAGAGCTTAAAAATCAGTTTTCTGGTCAGAATGTAGGTAATGCAAAAACCCAATATATCTTTGACCGTGAGCCTAACGAACCTATATTTAAATTTAAAAAACGTTCTCTAGTTCATTTTGCAGTAGATACTGATGAGTGTTATATGACTACTAAATTAGCTGGGAAAAATACAAGATATTTACCTTTTAATACTGGTTACAACAATGGTGCGGGTAACCCACCAATCCAAGATAATTATAGGACTTCATACCTATGGGAGAAAGTATGGGCTAAAGATTCCTTTCTAGACCTAATCGGAAAATTTCTTCATTTAAATGTAGTAGAGTTTGAGATGAATGGGGTAGTTAAAACCAAGGAAACAATGATTTTTCCTCGTTACCACCAAATGGATGTGGTTAGAAAGTTGACTAAAGATGCCAAGATAAAAGGGGCGGGTGAAAATTACTTAATTCAACACTCGGCTGGTTCAGGAAAATCAAATTCCATAGCATGGCTTAGTTATAGGTTATCCAGTCTTCATAATAATCAAGATGAACGGGTTTTTGATTCCGTTATCGTTATTACAGATAGACGGGTTCTCGATTCCCAATTACAAAATACCATTTACCAGTTTGAACATAAACAGGGTGTGGTTCAAAAAATTGATAAAGATTCCCAACAACTTGCCGATGCTTTAGGGGCTGGTTGTAATATTATAATTACAACCCTCCAGAAGTTTCCATTCGTTCTGGATAAGATTGAGGAGCTACCTTCAAGAAATTATGCCGTTATAATTGATGAAGCACATTCATCTCAGGGTGGTGAAGCAACAAAAAAAATGAAAGAAGTATTATCGACTAAATCCTTGGAACAAGCAGAGCAAGAGGACCTGGATTCAGGTCTTGATGAAGATGCTGAAGATAGTATAAGAAAGTCTATGGAGTCCAGGGGTAAGCAGAACAATCTTAGTTTTTTCGGGTTTACCGCTACGCCAAAACCTAAGACAGTAGAAGTATTTGGAACTCCTGATAAAAATGGTAAACCCAAACCCTTTCATTTATATTCGATGAGGCAGGCTATTGAAGAAGGCTTCATTCTGGATGTACTTAAAAATTATACAACTTATAAAACATATTTTCGATTATCTAAAGAGATTGAAGATGACCCAAAGGTCAATAAAAAACAAGCAGCCAGGGCCATAGGTAGATTTATGTCTTTACATCCTCATAATCTTGCTCAAAAGGCAGAAGTGATGGTAGAACACTTTAGACAGGTGGTGGCCAAAAAAATAGGAGGTAAAGCGAAAGCTATGGTAGTTAGTAGCTCTAGGCTCCATGCGGTAAGATATAAAGAAGAGTTTGATAAATATATTAAGTCTAAGGGTTATAAGGATATTAAAACCCTGGTAGCGTTCTCAGGAAAGGTAATGTACGATACTTATCCAGAAGGAATCACAGAACCTGAGATAAACGGCTTTAAGGAAAAAGAACTTCCTACAAAATTTTCTTCTAATGAATACCAAATACTATTGGTTGCTGATAAATATCAAACAGGTTTTGACCAGCCATTATTACATACAATGTATGTAGATAAAAAGTTATCAGGTGTTAAGTGTGTTCAAACTTTATCCAGGTTAAATAGAACCCATCCAGGTAAAGAAGATACCTTTATTCTGGATTTTGCTAATGATACCGAAGATATATTAAAATCATTTCAGGACTATTACGAGTTAACGACCATTCAGGAAAATTCAGACCCGAACCATTTATATGATTTAAAATCTGTGATTGAAAATGCTCAGATAATTTGGGATACTGAAGTAGATAACTTTTGTAATATTTTTTACAAATCCTCAGCTACTTTATCCAAAGGGGAGCAGAAGAAACTTAATGGATTTATAGACCCTGCAGTAGAAAGATATAAACGCTTGCCAGATGGTAGTGGAGAATTACGTAATAATTTGACCAACCAAATATCTCAGGATGATTTTAAAAATGCACTACAGTCTTTTACTCGTCTGTATTCGTTTTTAACCCAAATTATGCCGTTTTCTGATGTTGAATTAGAAAAGCTTTACACATACGGAAGGTTCTTACTAAAGAAGTTACCCCGTAATAATCAAGCCAATAAATTTGAATTGGGAGATGAAGTATCATTGGAGTATTATAGGTTACAGAAAATTGCAGATGCAAATATAAACCTAGTAAGTGAAGGAGAAGCAGAGCTGAAAAGTGGTGGTGATGCGGGTATAAGAAAACCTAAGGAAGAAGAAGGTCAATTATCCGAAATAATAGAGGTATTAAACCACCGTTTTGGAACTGAGTTTAACGATGCAGATAAACTATTCTTTGACCAGATGGAAACGGAATTAGCTAAAGATGAGAAGCTATCTGAGCAGGCTAAAAGCAATACTATGGAGAACTTTAAGTTTGGCTTTGAAGATGCCTTTATGGACAAGCTAATAGGTCGTATGGAGCAAAATCAAGACATCTTTACCAAGATTATGGATGATAAGGAATTTGGGGTATTGGTGAAAAATTATCTTCTTAAGAGAGTTTATAAACAGTTAAATGGTTAAAAAGTATGAGAGAAAAATCCTTATTTCCCTTATTAACGTTACTGCTAATAATAATTAGCTGCGAGAGTGCTTATGATAAAGAGGACAGGTACATCAAGGATTTGGACAATAGGTTTAATACGAGTCTAAATTCAGAGATAAAGAATAAACTTAGAAAGATTGATGATGGAGATAGGTTCCATCATTTAGCCTATCAAAAACAGATACTCCCTTTGGATGGTAGTTCAGTTATTACAGCTCGATTATCTCTTGATGAAAATGCCCAAGATGTGTTTGAAATGGACCATTTTTTAAATAAGGAATTGCTTTCTCATTCCTACCAGGTTTCATTAGATGTAAATCAGTCTGACTTCTTAGTCTTTCAGACATTGAGTTTGGAAGAAGCAGGTGCATATTATGATGAAAAGGGTGAATTTTCTAAAACCGCATATATTACCTATCAGAGTTATTACTTACTTGATTTACAAAATTCTCAAATATACTTTATTACACAACATAAAAGCGGAGAACCTAAAGAACGTATTGTAGAATCTAAATACAGACCTGATGACGGTGTTACTGATAGATGGAATGATGAGGATTTTTTGGAATTCCTCATATCCCAAGGTTATTATCAAAAACAAGCCGAGGAAAATATTCAAAAAAGATTTTATTCGGAAGAGTACATTAATTTCATTCAGAGTAATAACTATATAAAAGATATATAATGGATTTACAAGAATGCTTTTATTGTGGAGCCTATACTCATGATGAAAAGTCTTTTTATACACATGAAATGGTGGGTGTGGTAAAGCAGAATTTAGTGGAAATAACGGGCTACTCCTACAGGACAAAAAAATTGAATATACCACGGTGTAAAAAGTGTCATAACAAGCACGAATTAAAGTTTCTATATATTTCCTTACCGCTATTTGTAATTTGTTTTATTATTACTATTACTCTAGTTGCGGAATACTTTGGTTTTGCTTGGCCTATGATTTTCCCTATACTAGCTTGGGCAAGCATGTTGACTTACGTCTTAGATGAATTATTTGAGGCGGTTCTTTTTAAAAAAATTTACGGGATAGTTCCAGAAGGAAAAATAACGGCATATCCACCCGTAAGAGAATTAATGGGTAGAAATTGGCACCTGACGAAACCTGCAAATGGATTAGCAAGAAATGAAATGATTGATAAATCTGACTATGGCGTCATCAGGTCAAGCATAGAAGACCGTAAAAAGTTTTAATTCTCTGATTATTAAGAATGGAAAAAACTTAACCATATAAACACTCAGAGCTCATATGACCAATAAGGTAAGTAGCGAGTTTTGCAGCAATTTCTTTCAATTACCTTCTATTTTCTTTTGGCTTTTTCAATACATTCAAGTAATATAAATCGGGAATGTCCTTTTTTAAAAACGACCAAATAATACTGCTTGTTGAAATAGTTCTCTAAATTGAAATCTTCATCGCATTTTTTACATTAAAGTTTAAAGCTTTTAATATTTTGTAAAGCCTTTATACTTTTTTTACTATTGCTAATGGAGCAAAATAATTTTACGGTTTTTTCAAAGACTGCGAGATTTTTTGGTTCTGAAATATCTTAATTAAATTTATCCGTAATTTTTCTGAACTGCAGTTTGATTCTTTTTTCTCTTTTCTTTTGTCTTAATTATTTCATTTAAGTTCTTGTAATGAGAACTTGAAGCTTTCACTATACTTAACCCCCAGTTCTTACGTGAAAAATGCTTAGTGTTTTGGCTTCCTCTTTAACTCATATTATCGTTGGTTCTTCAGGTCATTGATAAGACTAATACGGAGATATGGGCTTGGTACAATTTCACCCCTCAAGGAAAGATAATGTCAGACCATAATGGGGTTTATATTCACTTGCACCCAGAGATTAACTTAAATACTTTTTGCTGTTTCTAAACTCATCCCGAAGGAAGGAGTATGCAATAAAGTTTGTTATTAAATTTTGGACATCCTCTTGGTGCCACTCGAATTGGATGCTGTTGTCTACTTGACCTAAATAAACTTTACCATCTCTTATTAATTCAGGTCTGCGACCTTTCATGTAATCTATGACCTCCTGATTCTTAACTCTTCCCCTTTTGCCTAGAGTTAAGGTCCCATCGTGCCAAAAAGTAAACGTTTGGTTTTCTTTTACTACAAATCTATCAATAGCATATTCAAATGAAAGGTGGCTGTTTTCGTAATCATCAATTGCAAAAAGGAACAGAGAGTGACCGTTGCTATTTCTATATAAGGGATGATTTACAGCACTAAGTTTTCCCATAATGGTAAAGCTTAAAATTTGAGTTTCTCCGTCATTTCGTTCAAAAATTAAATATCTGTAATCTCTAGGGAAACCTCCTCCTGAAGCGTTACCGAATGTTGTAAATCGCATACCGCCATCTTCTATCAACCTTCTAGACGGAAGGTTTAGACTCTCAATATTGGAATTGGGGTCAAATATTAAACCTAATAGATTTACCAATAGGGAATGGTATTGTGAATCAGAATCTTCTCCTATATGACCATACTCTTTAAGTTCTTTGATAAGTCTATCATCAAGAATGTTATGAGATGGCCTTTGCCAATCAACAACTTCAAGCTCTTTGGGCTCATAATAATCCGTGTCTAGCAAGTCTTCATACTGTGGTAAACCATTTAGTTGCTGATATCGGTCTTCTTCAGAAAGATAATGGAACACAATTTCATCCCGCCCGTTGGTTAAAAGCAAAATTTTTGCCCGCACAACACTGTCGTACCTAAGAATTTGATATTCCACCCTATCTGTCAAAAGAACATTGGGTTCTTTGCACTCCACCAGGACTAGTGGTATATGGTTATCGCCATCTTTAGCAATACCCGATACAATGATATCGGCACGTCCACTAGCACCTTTTTTATAGTATGATAGAGGAACTTCTGCATCAATCATCTGACGGGGGACACCATTTTCAGAAATAAGTTTATTTATTGTTCTTTGACGAACAACTTCCTCAGGAGTTATTCTGATAAGTTTTTTTCGTGCAACGCACAGGATGCATCTATTACCGTCCTTTAAATATTCCTTTAACTCCACCATAGGGGTGTGACCAATTTGATAATTCCTAGTAACCGTATTTTTTATTTCTGAACCATCTTCACATATTGCCGCATAGCAGATTTGTAATTGGAAATGGATTTAGCACTTCTTGCTCCCTTCATCTTTTCCTCCAAGAACGAAATACAGTTTTCATTATACAGGTTTTTTTCCGATATATCTTCTCCAATAATCTGAGAAACTGTATTTAAATAGGAAATATAAGATTTGGGGGAAGAAGCAATATTATCTCTTTTACCCACACCATTATCATTTAGCCATTGAAGATATTTAGTTTCATTTTTTACCATCTTTTTTTGGATTGATTTTGAGTCATTATTATAGGTGATTCGATAAATCTTCACACAGAGCATTGGACAAGTGAAGCATTTCGAAAAATTGGAAATCACCTTTTCGCCAATTCTGATAAATCAACGGTTTCTGTGGTTACTTTAATAGAATGGTCTTTATTGGGTTTTATTGGAGTGGTTAATTTTTGGATAAAAACTTCATTTCGGACTAAGGCCCGCTCTAGAATAGTAGAATATTTTATAACTTCCGTATAAAGTGCACCATCATTCTTACCAAATTTCCCTACAATTCTCTTGTGGGGTCGGAACAGGAAATTTAATTGATGAGCAGGTTTAAAATCACTATCATTATCTTCAATGTCATCTATGTCGATATTTTCACCTATTAAATATCCATAATAGGTATGGAAGTTATATTTTTCTTTTGAAAGATTGTTTATTAAAGAGGCATACCTATTTATTTGATTGAGGTGTTCAGATATATTTGTATCTAAAGATTTTAATTCTATTATTATACACTTGCCTTCTTTTGGAAAAAGCAAAATATCAGGTCTTTTTTGGTTAGCATCACCCTGCTGCTTTAATCTGTATTCATCCTCTTCTTCTGTTAACACTTCTTTAAGGATGGGTTCACCATCTATTGAGATTTTGTTCAGCTGCCCTTCAGATGTCCCTCTAAAATAGATATATTCTTCATTTAGCAACCATAAATCGCTATGCTCCGTATCATCCGTACTCTGCTGGAAAATTAAGTTATGCATTAGTTTTTCATCCATATTTTTTTTGCTGTCTTTCTGAATGTCTAGCTCTTTTCTTATAATTTTATTAAACAGCTCAAGTACTAACTGACGCCTAGCTACATAATGAGTTAGAGCCGTTCTATTCTGCAGCGGAATGGCTCGAACCACTTCTTCTACTTGCTGCATAAGCACACGGTTATAATCGGGATGGGAGGTATTCAAATGAGACAAAGCTTCAATTTGCTTTTTCAATTCCGCATCTCCATCGGCTGTTAGTTTTGCCTCCGCTTCATAGACCTTTCGCAGAATGACATCATCTGAATCCCCGATTTTTATTTTATTTCTTACAGAATCTAATATTCTAGGATTTAACAAAAACATTTTTTGAAGCTGCTTAATGTTCTTCTGTTTATCTTCAATGTGTTTTTTTATTTCATCATATATTGATAGGATTACATTGTTAGTTTTCTCTTCAATATCTTCCAGCAAAATTTCCTCATCCTCGAAAATTTCAAGGCTATCCCGCTTTTTAAATTCTTTTTTTTGGGGTATCCTAATTTTACCTCTCGTATCACTATCCCTCTCATCAATATAATCGCCTGATAATAAGAATAGGTATCTATTCCCGTCTATTTCATCTTGGGCCAAAAGATTTTCTAACTTAATATTATTAGCAAGTTCTCCTTTGCTGACAAGTTTAAGTTCATTTCTCTCCAATTTTTCTGCAGATAACTTAAAAGCTTTAAGTTTCAGAGTTTCCTTCTTTGAGGTTTTTTTAACCTGACCTTCCTGCATTGTACAGTAGTGAACAATAACATTCTCTTCTTTGTCTGGAATGGGGATATCTTCAGACATAATTTCTAAAGATTCTCCTGGTTTGTTATTAATAATGGGCGTTATAAGAATGCGAGGTAAATTTTCTCTGTTTTCACAAAAATATGCAAGATAATGTGTTAAAATTTGCTCTTTTAATTCTGCCACTGTCAATGAATCATAAAAACTTTTATCTCGCTCCTCAAGTAACCCCTCGAAAGTGAGGGATGTAAAGGAGTTATTGGTTTTAATTTCATTGAAATTCCCTTCTTCCAGCCTGATGATTGAATTTTCTTTCATGAAGGGTTTGGACTTCGACAAAGTGAATATCCGTTCTCTGAAACCTGTTAAGGAAGTTTCATCTCTAAAAAAACTTACCACCTTGGTTTTATTGAAGTTGTGGAGAAATTGAACTCTTCCCGTACCTTTATTGAAGAAGCCTTTTTCATCATTGTTAAGGGCAATTAATCTTTCAAATTCAGTATCATCAAAACCTATGCCCGTATCTGTTATTTCCAGTTTTTCAAAATTGTATTTTTTATCCTCTTCTGATAAAAGATTTTTCGTGAAGTACAATTTCAGATTAATTTGGGGTCCTCTATTAATTCCAGTTTTCTTCTTTAGTATCCTGATTGATTCTAAGGAATTAGTAATAGCTTCAAAAATTGGCTGTAGAAATTTGTCATTTTTTTTAATCTTTGACAAAGCACCAATATAATGAATACCATATGCCTTTATATAACCCTTATTTCCCATAAGATAAATATAGAAAAATTAAGGAAGGATTCAAGGGAGAATATGTTGCCACGTGAAAAGACCTATTACTACAGGCACAAATTAAAAATAGATAAGTTTTAGCTCTTACGCATATTCAAGGTGCATTTCAATTCCATTTACCCCTTGTTTCAGTTCAGACTATACTTTAACAATGGTTTCCAATTTAGATTTGGCAAGATATTCTTATATGTCTGGTAAATAAGAGTGATTTTAGTCAGAAAAAGAGGCTCCAGAACCCTCGAAGCTTTTATCAATATTTATGGGGCTTCCCCAATAGCCCATTTCAAAGGGTAACTAACTCGTTTTACTGATAATTTCAAAGTACTTCTACAACATATAACACCTTCCCGAAGCCTCAATCCTTTTTACTCACGACTTCTTAAAGCTAAAATCTCTTTTCATACCCCCAATTTTTTCGTAATTGGACCTTTCCAATTATTGTAATGAAAAATCGAGCGTGCCCTACGACTTCATCCCTGGGGCAGCATCATTAGAAAAAGGATATTAATCTTCGGTGGACTATATTATGTTGGATTTATTTATAATATTCTGCTGTATCCCGTTGTTGATATCCTTCATTACAAAACTGTCCATTTTATTGTAATCCAATTGACATAATTCATTTATATCCTCAATGGCAAGGTGCGAATTACTGCTTAAAATCAAAGATTTGATAGTTTCAAAATTGTTGAAATAGCATTTCTTTATATTTGCAAATTTTGGGTCATTATTCAATATGTTCAAGTTCTTTAAAATCGATTGTTTTTTCTGATTTTCAAATTCTTCTTGTTGTTCTTTATTCATTCTAATGATTTTTTTATGTTTAAATTTTGACAGTGCAAGATGGCGAATTTTTTCCTCAGGTCAATCAACAAACGAGCACCGAGTTTCGATTTAAGACAGGTTTAAGCATTTTTTAGATATGTTGTTATTGGCGGTAGTTATTTTATTTCCGAACCATATAAGTTTTTAATATTAACTCCGAAATCAAATTGAGTATGCTCAAATGGTGAATAAATAAAAAACTGTTTAATTGCCTCTGTCGCAAAATCAATTCTCAATGCTGCTACAAATCCTTTGTCTTTATAGTTCTCAGTCATAATCCCGACAAGATAGAATTTAGGAACTCCTTTTTTTCTGTCATTCCAATTTGGAATATACCAAAGTCCACTTCCACTAATTCCTTTTAATTCTTTGGTAATTTGTTTTTCCTTTGAACCAAATGGGACTAGTTTTCTTTGATATTTCACTAAAATAAAGTGGTCAGGGTTGAAACCAAATTTTTCATATTTATTTTCTTTTATTGGGTATGTCAAAAATTTAACTGGAATAGGCTTGAATTCAGCTTTGCCACTTGTTTTTTTTACCCCCGAGACAGGATATCCTGCAATTACATAATATCCACCTTGTTGGACTTTATGATTTACAATAATATTTGAAGGATTACAAAAACCTAAATTTCCACCAACGAAATGCTTATTTTGCCTTGCTGAAAATTTTAATATGCCAAAATCAATTTTATTGTTAGTACTTGAGTCTTTATACGTTGTTATAACAACCCCGTTTAGTAAAACCAATTTATCATCAGCTCCAGGAACCATAAGTTTTGGCCAATCCTCTAAGTTTAAAAGATGTCCTGCACTAATTAAATATCTGTCATCATTTATTTTGAGAAAAATTCCACAGCCCAAAGGAATGGCAGAAGGTGGATTGGGAACACTTATAATTGGTGTAACTTGTAATGCTGTATTCGTTACCTTCTGAGTTAAGATGTCAAAATCAATATCCGTCATTTTTTCTAATTACCGCCAACGGCCCGTATAAAAACAGCGAGCTGGCAAGCGTGATTGTAAGCAGGAGAATCCACTAAGCAAGCGAGCAAGGAGTTTGGATTTGAGACAGATTTTAGCATTGTTTTTATATGTGTTACCAGTAGTTTTATTCAGTCGGATTTTCCATTGGATGGAATGCTGCTACTCGACCATCAGCCAAAATATGTAGAGAATAGTGATTACCATTAAAATATAATGACCTATCTCCATAAATTCTGAAATCCTTTCCTTCTTTTAATTTCTCGTTTATTTGTGGTTTTAATTCTTCTATTGCAATTTTTAAAATCCGTTTAATATCTTTTTGAGTGTACTGAAATTTCGTTTTATTCTCAAAATGGCCTTCAATAGCAAGTTCATCACAATGTCTTAAATATATATGAAGGAAACTTGGGTAATCCCAATAAATTGGTATAACTACCTCATGATATTCAAGACTTTCGGTTTCAAATTGAACCCTTGATTTTTGAAGTTCAGAATAAATATCAGGATATTCTTCTGCAAATTGTTCGAGGGTTTTATTAGTCGACCTCTTAATTTCCTTTTTGATTGCTTCAATTCTTTCTACTTTGCGAGCTTGAAGAAATTCGTTAAATTCTAAAAGTTCCTCTTTACTTATATCTGTGGCGTAAAGTTTAGCCTCAAGTTCAAAATATCTAACCTTTGTCAGTTTTTGACCATTTTCATCAAAACCATTTTCTTTAACGAAATCATAGTTTTCAGAACCAGGTTTTAAATACAAAGAAAGTCCGCAGAATTTAGCAATTTCTTCCTCGATTAGAAAGACTCCATTTTTTATTCTCTGACCATATAACCATAAGTAAGCGCTATTTGGGTCAAAGTCAGTCGGGTCGACATTTACAGTAATTGTGTTAGGAATATCTTTTACTCCAGTCTGATTATAAGATTTTGCAACTGGAAAGTCAGAAGCTAAAACTTCATAAATATCGCCTGAAACAAATCCGTTTTCGATTAGCTCTTTTTTTTGGCCATCAGACAGTTTCTCGTCTTTTGAACAGTCAATCTTTACCAATCCATTTGTTCTCGGAACATTTTCTTGTGAAATAGCATCCTCTAACTCCTCTCGTTCTTTCTTATAATATGTTAGAACTCCACCAATATTCCTACCAAATTTTGCAGCAGACTCTGAAAATTTATGGAACTCTACTGATATATATTTACGGTCATATTGACCATACATTGCATAAAGTTCTTCAACAGAAAACTGAAATTTCTCAGACAGTTGTTTATCTATGTCTTCTTTGAATTGTTTAAGTTGTGCTTCATAAGCTGCAATTTGAGCAGTTAAAAATTCTCTTCTTTCACTATTTTCTTCTGGAAGTTCAGTTAATTCTTTTTTTGCATTAACAACTTGATTTTCGACCATATCGTTTAAGAGATATAGCATTCCATCATTTATTTTACTTTTTATTCCAAACATCTGTTTTTAAATTACTGGTACCAAGCTAATAAATGCCCTATTACATTTATTTTTTATATTGATACGAATCTAACGGTTTTTGAATTTTTAAAACAGTCTTATTGTCACCTTTTTAAAAAATCATAAAACTGTTGGTGATGGAATGATTATCACAAAGGAGGAATCAAGAAATCCTTTTTGATAATAGTATGTTTTAAATTTAGACTGTAGTTTTAAATTAATTCAATAATTAATCGCCAGGCTCAGCAAAACCGTCCATAATGTTTTAAAATAATTTATAGTCTAAAAATGAATTATTTTGTATCTTTGTTTTTATTCAAAACTATTCCACCATGCCTTTATATTTTTATTCTAGGGTTTCAACTGCAGGTCAAAACTTAAGTAGACAAACTGAAAGCTTTAAAAAGATTACTGGATTTAAACCGAACAACTTATTTGTCGATAAAGTTCAGGGTAATATCCCTTTTATGGAGCGGCCCGAAGCCGTAAAATTATTTGACCAAATAACATCTTTTAAAAAGTCTTCTGAAGATATAACTGTATATATCGACAGCATTGACCGTCTAGGACGTAATTTAATAGATATTCTTCATACCATCGAACTCTTTACCCAAAATGGAATTAATGTTCAGAGTAACAAGGAAGGTTTTCAAACCATTATTAATGGTAAGGAGAACCCTATTGCGAAGGTTGTGGTTAGTGTAATGGGTTCTATTGCTGAGATGGAACGTTCAAGAATCAAAGAAAGGACTAGAGAGGGTATTCAGATAGCAAAGGCTAAAGGTAAGTTTAAGGGCCGTAAACCAGGGTCAATACAGTCCGATACGAAACTGTTAGAAAGGCATCCTCTTATTGTAGCTAAGTTGAAGAAGGGCATGCAGTATAGAGACATTGCTGACATAACTGGAAAAAGTACAGCTACCGTAGCAAAAGTTAAGAAGGTAATGATAACTCGAAGTCTATTTAATTAGCTTTTATCAAAAGAACTATGGATATAGTCATTTTGAGACCTAGAGGATATTTGGTAATTTATTTGGAAGCACTTTATAATTAAAACGTTAGAAATTTAATCTTTTATAAATTAGGAGGCTAATTTCTTTAATTCATTATTAGAACAACTATGAAGAGAAAGAAAAATCAATACAGTATTTAAAGAACCTTATTTTCCACCCTCTTCTATTAACATTCTGGCTATGATATCACTACCATCAATCATTTGTACATTATCCAAGGTTTCATCAATGTAATTTATTAAATGTGGTGGGTTGTGCTATCTGGCTTCACACCTTTGGATTTATCATAAAATCATTTACCTCATATACCACGGATAAAATAAGATCTATCTAAAAACCGTACTTTTACAAAGTATTTTAAGTTAAAAAGGGTTGAGCTTTTATAAGGTTTGTTTGGCCACCATAGTCTTAAGATACTCTTAAAAAAAGCTTATGTTAGACAAATGTTGGATAAAAAGGTAATTGTCAAAGCGTAAAGGACAGGGAATTAATGGAGTGGTCTATTTTCGTTAATTTTACCAAAATATTAAATAATCACGTGGGAAGTAAAAATAAGCTTAAGAGATTCAGGGAAAATGAGAATTTTTCAAATGTTATTCAACCTTCACGGGAAGAATTAACCGATGAAAATTTCAAATGGAAGGGCCGGTGGAATGAATTCTTCGGAAATAATAAACCTGTTATCCTGGAACTGGGCTGCGGAAAAGGAGAATACAGTGTTGGGCTGGCAAAGCAAAACTCCGGAGCTAATTTTATAGGAATTGACATAAAGGGTGCACGGTTCTGGCGTGGAGCTAAGACCGCTCTGGAAGAAAATCTTTCCAATGTTGCCTTTTTACGCACACAAATAGAACTTATTGATCACGTTTTTGCTGAAAATGAAGTGGAAGAAATATGGATTACCTTTCCCGATCCGCAGATTAAGTATAAAAGAACAAAACACCGTTTAACAAATACAGAATTCCTGCAGAAGTATAAACATATTCTTAAACCGGAAGGTTTTGTTAATCTAAAAACCGACAGCGAATTTATGCATGGTTATACCCTTGGGCTTTTGCATGGAGAGGGTCATGAAGTAATTTATGCTCATCATGATATTTATAAAAATGAATATTCCCCAAAAGAAGTACGGGAGATTCAAACTTTCTATGAAAAACAGTATCTTGAAAGAGGAAAACCTATTACTTACGTGAAATTCAGGATAAAATAGAAGATTGGAAGAAGCTAAACTTTTTGTTATCACTTATTTTGCAGCCTTGCTTGGAGTCCTGCCTCCCGGTTTGGTGAATATGACGGTGGCAAAAACTTGCGTAAAAGCGGGTAAAAAAAGCGGAATTTATGTAGCATCCGGGGCTTCAACCATTGTATTGCTGCAGGCTTTTATAGCGGTGCTGCTAGCTAAGTACATTTTTGCAAATCCTTTTGTACAGAACATTCTGCTTCGTGCTGGGCTGGTTATTTTTCTAATCCTTGGGGTTTATTTTTTTGTGATGGCAAAAAGAAAAACGGGTATAGAGCATAAATCTCACAAAGCAAATTCCAACAGCGTGTTTAAAGGGATGCTGATTGCAGCTTTAAATGTTTTTCCTATTCCGTATTTTGTTGCAATAGCAGGAGCCTTAAATGTAGGTGTGGGGTTGAATTACCACTGGTACAGGATTATTACTTTTGCTGTGGCTGCTTCAATGGGAACTTTTACCAGTTTGTACCTGTACGTGATCTTTTTTAACAGGATTGAAGGTAAAACAGATACTTTTGCCAAATATTCTAATTATTTCATGGCGGCCCTTATGCTAATTTTGGTAATTATTACACTGGTTAGAATTTATAATGCATGAAAAAAGATTCTAACAGCGGCTTTTTTGAAAAAGTTTATGAAGTAGCAAAGCAAATTCCGGCCGGCAGGGTAACTTCCTATGGTGCAATTGCACGGTTTCTAGGCTCTCCCCAAAGTGCGAGAATGGTAGGTTGGGCAATGAATGCTTCAAAAGAAATGGACGGCATTCCTGCTCACAGAGTGGTAAACCGGAATGGAGTGCTTACCGGGAAAAATCATTTTAGCGGGACAAACGCAATGCAGGTATTACTGGAGGAGGAGGGAGTTAAAGTTAAAGAGCTTCAAATAGAGAATTTTAAAGAAATATTTTGGAATCCCTTGAAGGAACTTAATCATAAATCCTACTAGTATTAAAAATCTAAGATCAGGCGTATTTCTGCCTTAATCAATTCCAGGTAAATACTTCGTATTCTTAGGTTTTCAACTTATATTTGCATTTAGAATCAGTCTATATAAGCTGGTTCTAAAATTAGGAATTTGATATAAAGAGAAGCCTGTCAGGCTAAGAATTGAGCAGAATATTTTTCTGCTGAAAAATGTAAAATTGTGGTATTGAATAAGAAGGATATTTTAAAAGCTCTTGAATCGGTTTCCGTAGCCGGAGATGGTAAAAATATGGTTGAAGCCGGAGTGGTTCAGAACATTATGATTTTTGGAGATGAGGTAGAGGTAGACCTTGTTTTGGGTTCTCCCGCACTCCATATTAAAAAGAGGGCAGAGGTTGATGTGATGAAGGCTATCCACGAGAAGGTTTATGAAAAAGCCAAAATAAAGGTAAATATAAAGGTGGAGGCCCCGGAAAAGAAAAAGCCGGAAATAAAAGGTAAGCCAATACCCGGTATAAATAATATTATTGCTGTTGCTTCAGGAAAAGGTGGTGTGGGAAAATCTACCGTTACAGCCAATCTTGCGGTGACTTTATCTAAAATGGGCTTTAAAGTAGGAATTCTTGATGCTGATATCTACGGTCCTTCAACGCCTATGATGTTTGATGTGGAAGCAGAAAGGCCACTTTCGGTAAATGTAGATGGTAAATCCAAAATGAAACCTGTTGAAAATTATGGCGTAAAAATTTTGTCTATAGGTTTTTTTACCAAGCCTAACCAGGCTGTGGTTTGGAGAGGGCCAATGGCGGCGAAAGCCTTAAATCAAATGATTTTTGATGCAGCCTGGGGAGAACTGGATTTTTTACTTGTAGACCTTCCTCCTGGAACAGGCGATATTCATCTTTCCATTATGCAGTCACTTCCTATAACGGGAGCCGTGGTGGTAAGTACACCTCAAAATGTTGCTTTGGCCGATGCTAAAAAAGGAGTGGCAATGTTCCAGCAGGAAAGTATTAATGTGCCTGTATTGGGAATTGTAGAGAATATGGCATATTTTACTCCGGAAGAACTGCCTGATAATAAATATTATATCTTTGGGCAACAGGGAGCAAAACATCTTGCTGAAGATTTGCAGGTTCCATTTTTGGGGGAAATTCCTCTGGTACAAAGCCTGAGAGAATCTGGTGATATTGGGCGACCAGCTGCGTTGCAGGCTGAAACTCCGCTGGAAAAGGCCTTTGAAGATATTACCAGGAACATGGTGCAGGAAACTGTGAACAGGAATGAAAATATACCGCCAACCGAGGCGATTAAAATTACTACAATGGCTGGATGCAGCGCAGTAAAAAAGAAATAGATGACAAGCGAAGAAGTTAAATTTAATGTAGAGAAGGCTTTGGCAGAAATTCGCCCGTTTCTGGAAAGTGACGGCGGGAATATTTCTCTTATTTCTATTGAAGATGACCGGCTCGTCAGGGTTCAGCTGGAAGGCGCGTGTGTGGGGTGTTCTGTTAATCAAATGACTCTTAAATCGGGCGTTGAAATGACCATTAAAAAATACGTGCCGCAAATTGAGCAGGTAATTAATATTGAACGTTAGACCAGGAAGCAAGTTCTTAATATGATCAGGATACATATAATTATGCTTTGTGCAGGCCCGGCAGGGCTTTTAACTATTTTTGAAGCATTAAGCTTAAAGCACCTTACCAGATCCTGAAGGGGAATGTTATAATATGCCTGATCACGTATCAGTATATGTGGTTATCACACTTAGCGACTTTGGCGGCAATAGGAAAAGAAGTTAAAAAAGAAATAGTTAAAATATAAATTAATATTATCGTCAGGCTGAATTTATTTCAGCTTCTTTTTAATTCTGAAATAAACCTGCCCATGGCAGTAATTAGTTCTGAATGGCGATGTTTGATTAGATCAAGAAAAATGTCTGATATTAAAGTTACTATTATAGACAGGGAAGGGGATGCGCACACTGTAGACGCACCCACAGATATGAATATGAACCTTATGGAAGTGATTCGCTCATATGAGCTTGCTCCTGAAGGAACAATAGGAATTTGCGGGGGAATGGCCATGTGTGCTTCATGCCAGTGTTATATTCTTAATCTTGGGCATATGCTTCCGGAACAGAGTATAGAAGAAGAAGATATGCTGGACCAGGCTTTTTTTGTTGAAGATAGCAGCCGGTTAAGCTGCCAGATTCCAATTACCGAAGAACTTGACGGATTGGAAGTTAAATTGGCTCCGGAATCGATGTAGTAGAATTAATGATTTAGAGGATAGTGCCGGCCAGATGTTTTGAAAAGGATTATTTATGAACCAGTGTTTTTTCCTCAATTTCCTTTTCTATCCCGTTCCACAATTCAATTCGGCTTAGAAGAGATTTTTCAGCAGTATTTTTGGCCTGCGCCCACTTGTCTACATCTCTTCCGCAGAGTTTTTCCACCATTTTAAAAGCCATTGGCCCGTGCTCATCTCCGTCTAATTCAATATGGCGGTCAAAATAGTATTTGAATTGTTCCAGGTCTTTATCAGGGAACTTTTTCTGAATGTTGGTTATAATTGAAGAAAACATATCAGGGATAAGCCCTTCTCTTCCAAAAGTAAAAGCAGCAGCAATGTTGTGCGGCTTTCCTTCAGAAATGACATTAAAGGTATTTTTTAGAAACTGCTTAATACTTACAGGAAGTTTTATAGCGGCAATAATCAAAAAAATATCGGTACCGTGGGTAACCTGTAATAGGAAATCTTTTATTCTACGGGTATCGGCTCCCGCTGAAGTCATAGCATCAAGATACATTTCAAAATGGCTCTGGTGTTTTCCCTCCAGGTTAATATCGGTTTCTTCAGCAAGCACAATTTCGTTGATAAGATATCTTACATCCGGATCGCCTACAGGAATCCACGGGTTTGTGGTTCTTGTAAACCGTTGCTGCAATGCAGTAAGTAAAGACATAAAATCCCAAACCGC
This sequence comes from Autumnicola musiva, assembly GCF_031846585.1. Classification (NCBI taxonomy): domain Bacteria; kingdom Pseudomonadati; phylum Bacteroidota; class Flavobacteriia; order Flavobacteriales; family Flavobacteriaceae; genus Autumnicola; species Autumnicola musiva. The sequence goes on along the minus strand of NZ_JAVRHK010000001.1, from coordinate 170,857 downwards.
AAAAACATGGTGCTCCATAAAAATCTGGAGTTGCTGTGGAGTAGAAATTTTTTCATATAAAGAATGATTTAATAACTGCTCTCTCTGTGGTTTAAGATTTTCATTTATCTCCTGAATCATATACTGACTGCTTTTTTGCAAAATTACAGTTATTCAGGGATTTCTAAAATCTCAGGCACATTTTTTGGATTGATTAACACGCAGCTATCCACTTTTAAGGTATATTAATAATATGAGTACTACATTGTGCATAATCATTTTTTATTCTGAAAAATCAAAGGATTATTTACAGATGGATGGTGTGGTGGCAAAAAAGCGGAAGCTTTTAAAGAATAAATGTTGCGAAAAATATAAAAAAGGTAAGCGGTGTAAACGCTGCCCCTGTTTCGATTTAATGTAAAATATTTTCTGAATAGGGTATGAGGCTTACTACTATATTAAATTGGGAATTCCTTTCGGCCCGGTCCCGGGGTTTTGGATAAAGGTCATTTCCTTAAGATTAAAAAGCAGGGTGCCCTGTAATATCCATTCCTGTTATAAGCAGATGAATATCATGAGTACCTTCGTAGGTAATTACGCTTTCCAGGTTCATCATATGCCGCATAATACTGTATTCTCCAATAATTCCCATTCCGCCTAAAATTTGCCGTGCTTCACGAGCTATCTTAAGGGCCATTTCTACATTATTTCTTTTGGCCATAGATATTTGAGCTGAAGTGGCCTTTCCTTCATTCCGCAGCACTCCAAGCCTCCATGCCAGGAGCTGTGCTTTGGTAATCTCGGTAATCATTTCCGCCAGCTTTTTCTGCTGAAGTTGTTTTGAGGCAATAGGTTTTTCAAACTGAATTCTTTCTTTGGCATATCTAAGCGCAGTCTCGTAACAATCCATTGCGGCTCCAATGGCACCCCAGGCAATTCCATAGCGGGCTGAGTCCAGGCAGCCCAATGGAGCTCCGAGACCGCTTTTATTTGGTAAAAGGTTTTCTTTGGGGACTTTTACATTGTCAAAAATTAATTCACCGGTGGCACTGGCGCGTAAAGACCATTTATTATGAGTTTCGGGAGTAGAGAATCCCTGCATGCCTCGTTCCACAATAAGCCCATGAATTCTTCCATTTTCGTCCTTAGCCCATACTATGGCAATGTCTGCAAAAGGCGAATTGGAAATCCACATTTTCGCGCCATTCAGCAAATAATGGTCTCCCTCGTCAGTGAAGCTGGTGGTCATACCGCCGGGGTTTGAACCATGATCTGGCTCCGTTAGGCCGAAACAGCCAATCATTTCCCCGCTGGCGAGTTTAGGTAAAAATTTTTTACGCTGTTCTTCTGTTCCGTAATCAAAAATAGGAAACATCACCAGTGAAGATTGCACCGAAGCTGTAGAACGTATCCCGCTGTCCCCTCGTTCAATTTCCTGCATAATCAATCCGTAAGAAATCTGATCCAGGCCTGCACCGCCATATTCTTCAGGAATATAAGATCCAAATGCGCCAATTTCAGCTAAGCCTTTTAAAAGCTGTTTTGGGAATTCTGATTTTTGTGCTGCTTCTTCAATAACAGGGGAAACTTCACGTTTTACAAATTCTCTTGTAGCCTCACGAACCATTTTATGTTCGTTAGAAAGTAGCTCGTCAAGATTATAATAATCAGGGGATTCGAATTGATCTGGTTTCATTCATATGTGGTTTTACACAAATGTAACCAAGAGTTTTACAGCAACCAATCTTTTTTATCTTGCAAACACTGACCTATCAAAAACCTATAAGGTCCAAATCTTCCAGGAGAGGCTTTAAAATTGGGCTATAATTTCAGATAAAAAGGTTTCACCAGATCTTTATATTCTTCCGTATAATTATGGCGTGATATTTCTAAGACGAGCTCATTTTCTTCTGTTGCGGTTTTATGAAAACTGAAGTTTAGCAGCGATCTTTTTACAGGACTTTTTCCTGTGCCTTTTACACGGGTAATTTTCTGCGGAAACAAATTTACTTCCGCGGCCAGTTTAATAAAATTTTCTTCTTCAGAAAAGGGGATAATCACGCTGAAGTTTCCTTTTTCTGAAAGTAGCATAGATACTCCTCTTACTAAATGGCCAAAAGGCAGTGCATCGGCAAATCGGGCCATTTTCCTGGCTTTGGTCATTTTTTCCTCTTTTTCGGCTGTTTCCGGAGCTAGAGGCGCAGCATAGAAGGGCGGATTTGAAATGATAAGGTCGTATTTTTCCTCATCCTGCATTTCTTCAGCAAATTCATTTAAACCGGCATGATAACAGAAAAGGCGGTCACCCCAGGGACTACTCTCAAAATTCTCAACCGCCTGTTCATAAGCGTTCTCTTCAATTTCTATGGCATCTATAAGAAGAGCATCAGAACGTTGTGCCGTCATTAAAGCAATAAGCCCTGTGCCGGTGCCAATGTCCAGGATAGATTCCGGTTGATTGCTAAGGGAAGCCCATGCGCCTAACAGGACACCATCAGTTCCTATTTTCATGGCGCATTTATCTTGTTCTATGGAGAATTCTTTGAATTTGAAGGTTTGAGCCGACATAAGTTTTAAGATATTTTTTGCAGAAAAACTGGGAAAAGCAGAGTATTAATGAAGAGGTTTTTCCTCCTGAACCTGGTTCAGGATCTTTTGAACGTAAAAGGGAAGCTGAACTTTCCACTACGCTTAAAGGTGACACTTCATCTTAGGTAATTAAAAGAAAAAAACCGCTTCCTGAATCAGAAAGCGGTTTTTTGTTTTGTATTGAAAAAATTATTCTCCTAAAGCTACTCTTTCAAAACCAATAACGGTAAGGTTAGCATCTACAGATTTTACATAATCGGCAACGCTTTCTTTGTTACCTTTAATGTAATCCTGATTCACCAAAGTATTATCTTTAAAGAAACGGTTGATTTTACCTTTTGCGATTTTATCAAGCATTTCTTCAGGTTTGCCTTCCTGGCGCAATTGATCTTTGGCAATTTCAATCTCTTTGTCTATAGTTGACTGGTCTACGCCTTCTTCATTTAAAGCAACAGGATTCATTGCGGCAGCCTGCATAGAAACGTTTTTGGCAGCCTCATCAGCTCCGTCTACGTTAGCAGAAAGTCCTGTTACAACGGCAATTTTGTTACCTGCGTGAATATAAGATCCTACAAAAGGAGCCTGCAGGGTTTTAAAAGATCCAATCTCTATCTTTTCACCAATTACCCCGGTTTGCTCTGTAAGCTTATCCTGAACAGTGATTCCTTTATAATCTGCAGCCAAAAGCTCTTCTTTTGTGTTGTAGTCCAGGGCAAGTTCAGCAAGGCTTTGTGCAAGTGCTATGAAATCATCATTTTTAGCAACAAAGTCGGTTTCGCAATTCAGAGAAATAACCACACCTTTAGTTTGGTCATTATTTACTTTAGCGATTGCAGCGCCTTCAGTGGATTCCCTGTCTGCTCTCTTGGCAGCAACTTTTTGTCCTTTTTTACGAAGAACTTCAATTGCCTTGTCAAAATCACCATCAACTTCTACCAAAGCTTTTTTGCAGTCCATCATTCCTGCACCGGTAGCTTTTCTTAGTTTATTTACTTCTGCGGCGGATATCTTAGCCATAGTATTTGATTTTATTTAGAATTAAAAAGTCGTTTAGCCAGATTGAAAAAACGAACTAAACGACTTGTAAAATTTACCAAACTATTATATTTTATTCTTCTTCTTCGTTAGAAGAAGATTTATCTAAAGTTTGCTGTTTAGATTCAAGCTTTACATCTTTCTTGGCGTCTTTCATAGCCTTTTTATCTTCGGCATCTGTAGAAGGCGCTTCAGCTTTCTCTTTTTTGGCTTTAGGAGCTGCTTTTTCAGACTTTTCCCCTTTAGCGTCTTTTTCAGCTTTTTCTTCTTTCTTGGATTCTTTGCTAGACTTTCTTTCAGAAAGGCCATCAATTATAGAATCTGCAACATAAGAAATTACTTTGCTGATAGATTTAGAAGCATCGTCGTTTGAAGGGATCAAATAATCTACTTCACGAGGGTCAGAATTTGTATCTACCATCGCAAAAATTGGAATGTTTAATTTTTGAGCTTCTTTAACTGCAATGTGTTCACGTGTAATATCAACAACGAAAAGAGCTGCTGGAAGCCTGGACATATCTGAAATAGAGCCAAGGTTTTTCTCCAACTTTGCTCTAAGACGATCTACCTGCAGACGTTCCTTTTTAGAAAGGGTATTAAAAGTACCATCCTTTTTCATTCTATCAATAGAAGCCATTTTTTTAACAGCTTTACGAATAGTTACAAAGTTGGTTAACATACCACCGGGCCATCTTTCAGTGATGTAAGGCATGTTTGCTCTTTCTGCTTGTTCAGCAACAATTTCTTTAGCTTGTTTCTTGGTAGCTACGAAAAGTATTTTTCTACCACTCGCTGCGATTTTTGCCAAAGCCTCTCCGGCTTCCTGCATTTTAGCAGCACTTTTATATAGGTTGATGATGTGAATCCCGTTGCGCTCCATGTATATGTAAGGAGCCATATTTGGATTCCATCGTCTTGTAAGGTGTCCAAAATGTACACCTGCGTCAAGTAATTCTTTTACTTCTACTTTGTTTGCCATTTTTGTAATAGTTTACGTTCTGTTGAAGATAGCAACAGGCAAGTGGCTGTTATAAACATGGCCTTGCTTGTTTAGATGCTAAACTAACTACCGGCACTTCGCAAAGCTTAGTGTGACCCCGGAGTAACAACAAAAATATTTTTAATTTAAATGAACTTTAAGGGCTGTGCCCGGATAATTAACGTTTAGAGAACTGGAATTTCTTACGTGCTTTCTTCTGCCCGTACTTCTTACGTTCTACCATACGTGGATCTCTTGTTAATAAACCTTCCGGTTTAAGAGTTGTACGGTGCTCTTCGTCTAATGCTACCATTGCTCTGGAAAGTGCAAGACGAATAGCTTCTGCCTGTCCTGTAATTCCGCCACCGTAAACATTTACCTTAACATCAAAAGTTTGATCGTTTCCGGTAAGGTTTAGTGCCTGATTTACTTTATACCTAAGTGTACCGGTAGTAAAATAATCGTTCATCTCTTTTTTGTTCACGGTAATGTTCCCATTTCCATCAGAAACATAAACACGTGCAACTGCCGTTTTTCTACGACCAATTTTGTGAATAACCTCCATTACTTAAGATCGTTTAAGTTAATAGTTTTAGGTTTTTGTGCTTCCTGGCCGTGCTCAGATCCTGCATAAACCTTTAAATTTCTGAATAAGTCTGCGCCCAGTTTGTTTTTAGGCAACATTCCTTTTACCGCTTTTTCAATTAATCGCTCAGGAGCTTTGTTGAATAATTCGGATGCTGTAAGACTTTTTTGTCCCCCTGGATGACCGGTGTGTCGAATGTATTCCTTGGAATCCCATTTTTTTCCGGTTAAGTTGATTTTTTCAGCGTTTGTGATAACCACGTTATCTCCGCAATCAACGTGTGGGGTGAAGTCTGGTTTATACTTCCCTCTAAGTATTTTTGCTACTTTAGAAGCAAGACGTCCCAGTGTTTGTCCTTCAGCATCTACGTGTACCCATTCTTTGGTAACGGTAGCCTTATTGGCTGATACTGTTTTGTAACTTAATGTGTCCACACTAAATAGTTTTACTTAATAATTAAACATTCCATTCCCATAATCCCAATTTTGATCCTGGGAAAATGGGCTGCAAATGTACAATTATTAATCTATATAGCAAACACGCCATTCAATATTTTATCTAAGTAGAAAATGCTGGTTTTCAGAAGGCTTTTATTGTTTTAAACATGTTTTGAATGATATTGCATGGTTAACTGGTATGAAGCCTCTTTTTCCTACAATATGGATAGTAGAAGCGTAGAAACAAGTCAAAGATGTGTTTTTTATCGATAAGTGGCATAGTTTATGTTAATATAGTCATAAATAAAGGAAGAGTTGTAGTATTTTTGCCCTTCCCGAATCTAAACCCAAACTATGATGAAGAACCTATTAAAAATTACCCCTATTGCCTGTATTATGTTGGCATTTTCAATAATGTCCTGTGAAGCCGATCAGGACGAAATGATGGAAGTGCAGCAAACTCAGTCTAAAATGCTTACGGCTAATGCTACCATAGAAAGTAGTGACCTTGTAGGAAGGTGGGAGCTTGTTTCCATGACTTCTGATGTGGCAGTTAATCTTAACGATGGAGAGCCGGACAGCAGTACCAATATTCTTGAAGAAACAGATTGCTTTAATGCTATGTATTTTCATTTTTATGATAACGGGAATGTTGAGACAGGGCAGGCTAAATTAAATTTTACCACCCCCGGAGGCTTTAGCTGTAGTTATGGAGCCTATTCTGCAAATTATGATGTGGTAAATGAAAATGATACTACTAAATTGGAAGTAACTTTTGACTTAAATGGAATGACCATTACCGAAACTAAAAATATTTCGCTCTCCAGTGAGACAGATGGTGAGTATCTTACGGTCACCCTGACGGCAGCAGAAGTTGACGGGGCTAGTTATATTAATGATGGCAGGGAAAACACAGTGGTAGGTGATGTTACACAAATAGAAACTGTGTATAAGAAAATTTAAACTTGTTAGTTTTTGTTAGTTTGAAAGCTCCACATAATCCCCAATTGTGGGGCTTTCTTTTTTAAACTATTAATGTTCTTTTCAATGCATAATCCACAAGTTACTCCTACCGCGAGGATTAAGTGTCTTTTTCTTCCATGGGCTTCACATAAAGGTCCTGTACAAGAATAATTATTATCAATACTAATGGGGTCGCAAATATCACTCCCCATATCCCCGTCATCGCACCTATAAAAATTTGGGAAATAATGATCAATGCCGGTGGAATCTCTATTAACCTTTGCTGGGCCTTTGGGGTAATAAAACTGCTTTCTATAAGTTGTATTGCAGTATACATAATAATAATAATGAGCGCGGTGGTGGGACTAATAGCCAGTGCCATTAATACTGCGGGAACCATTGCCGCCAATGGACCAAAATTAGGTATGAAGTTTAAAATCCCGGCAAAAACCGCCAGTGTGAGCCACATGGGCATACCCAGGATAACCAGGCCAATAGCGGTTAAAATGAATACTGCGAACATAGCAATGAATTTTCCCGCTAGCCATTTTGTAAGGCCAGATCCTAAATGTTTCAGTACTGCTTCCGCTTTATCCCTTTTCCCGGGAGGAACAAGCAGAACAATTCCACTTTTATATAAATGAGGAGAGATGGTGAAGAAAATACCTATAAGAAGGATAATATAAACGTCTCCTATCCCGCCAAAGGTAGTCATAAAAAACTTGGACAGGTACTGTGGAATTTTTTCTGAAGATTGTAATTCTTCCAGTTGCTCCATAATCTCCCGGCCCACCCGGCTGCCATTGAGTGAATTTTGTGCGTCTTCTATTATAACTGGAAAGGTTTCTTCAATTTGTGAAGTCTGTGAGGAAACTGTTGCTCCAATAAGCCAGAAAATTCCGGCAATGATTAACAGCGTTCCAATAACAGAAATAGATAATGTGATTTTTACACTCCATCCTGTTTTATGTCTAATATAGGAGCTTATTCCTCTAAAAAAGCAGGCAAAAAGGCTTCCGGCCAAAACAAGGATAAGAATATTGAAGGTAGCCTCAAAAATTAGAAGGATTGTAGCTATTAAAGAAAATATAAGGCCAACAATCCAAACCTTCTGTACAAAAGAATAATGTGTTTCTTTTTTCTGATTAGCAGACATTTTAGTAACAATTTTATTTTTCCTGAAGGTATTGAAGTTTTACGGGGGCCGATCCTATTTGAACTTTTAATTTCCTCTTTTATCTATACAATTAAATAACGAACATACTCCAAATCAATGAGACACTTATATTTCTTTATTTGAAGCCTTCTTTAATGGGCTTCCAGCCAGTTTTGTCCTGTGCCCAAATCTACCTCTAAAGGTACTTCCATAGTGTAAGCACTTTCCATTTCAGATTTTATCATTTTGGTTATCTCTTCCAATTCCGGCTTATAAACATCAAACACGAGTTCATCATGTACCTGTAGCAGCATTTTAGTTTTGTAATTGCTGTTCTTCAGTTTACGGTGAATATTGATCATTGCAAGTTTAATAACATCTGCGGCACTTCCCTGGATTGGCGCATTTACTGCATTCCTTTCCGCAGCACCTCTTACTACGGCGTTCTGAGAATTTATATCTTTTAAATACCTTCTCCTGCCCAAAATAGTTTGCACATATCCATTTTCCCTGGCGTAAGCCACCTGCTCACTAATATAATTGCTGAGCATTGGATATGTTTTGTAGTAAGTATCAATCAGTTCTTTAGACTCCGATCTGGAAAGGCTGGTTTGGTTACTCAATCCAAAGGCAGAAACACCATACACAATACCAAAATTAACCGTTTTTGCATTGCTTCTTTGTTCCCGGGTAACTTCTTCAATAGGCACATTAAATACCCTGGCAGCGGTAGAAGCGTGAATATCTTCACCTTCGCGGAAAGCTTTTATCATATTCTCTTCCTTGCTAAGAGCCGCGATAATTCTGAGTTCAATCTGGGAATAATCGGCAGCCAGAAGAATATGCTCATTATCTCTTGGGACAAAGGCCTTACGCACCTGGCGTCCCCTTTCGGTCCTTATAGGTATATTTTGAAGGTTAGGATTATTTGAACTTAATCTTCCTGTGGCCGCGATAGTTTGGACATAATCGGTATGAACACGGCCGGTGGTTTTTTCAATTTGCCCCGGCAAAGCATCTACATAAGTGTTTTTCAGCTTAACAAGTCCACGATAATCCAGTACCCGCTGAATGATTTCATGATCTTTGGCCAAAACCGAAAGTATATCTTCACTGGTGGAGTACTGCCCGGTTTTGGTCTTTTTCGGCTTCTTTACCAGTTCCATCTTTTCAAAAAGGATAATGCCCAGTTGTTTCGGGGAGCCAATATTAAACTCTTCGCCAGCATCAGCATAAATCCTTTCTTCCAGTTCAGCAATATCACGGTTTAAAGCTTCAGAAAGGGAGCCAAGAAAATCCTGGTCAAGTTTAATGCCTTCCAGTTCCATGCCTGCCAGAACTCTTACCAGCGGAATTTCAATTTCGTCAAAAAGTTTACGCGTATTTGCTTCGGTTAACTCCTTTTCAAAAAACTGCTTTAGCTGAAGGGTAATATCGGCATCTTCCACCGCATATTCCGACTGTTTTTCCAGCGTGATATCCCGCATGCTTTTCTGATTTTTGCCTTTTTTGCCTACTAGTTCCGATAGTGGTTGCGGGGAATAATTAAGATAGGTTTCGGCTAGAACATCCATATTATGGCGCATATCGGGATTAATAAGATAATGGGCAATCATGGTATCGAAAAGCGTACCTTTTATTTCAATGCCGTAGCGGGCTAAAACTTTAATATCATATTTGAGGTTCTGACCTGTTTTTTCAATGTTTTCATCCTCAAAAAATGGCCGTACCGCTTCAATAAGATTTTTCGCTTCATTTTGATCCTCGGGAAACGGAAGATAAAATCCTTTACCGGATTCCCAGGAAAAAGCAATTCCTATAAGACATGCTTCCAACGGATTTTCACTGTCGGTTTCAGTTTCAAAACATACGCTGTTTTGCTTCATTAAATTCTGAAGAAAAAGTTTTTGCGCCATTCCTGTAGCTACTGCCTGATAAACATGAGGTGTGTTTTCCAGTGATTTTCGTCCTGAAGTGGCCTCGATTTTCTCTGCATCTCCCGCACCAAAAAGTGAAAACTGACCTGCCCCCGCAGTTTCCGCATTTTGTTGTGCTGATGAGGAGTTGCTCACCTGCGTTTGCGGATGGTCTTCTTCCCCGCTGAATAATTTTATAAACTGGTCCTTAAGCCTACGGAATTCCAGTTCGTCAAAAATTTCCTGTACCTTTTCAGCATCGGGCATGGAAAGTTCATAATCTTCTGCATGAAATTTTACATCACAGTCGATTATAATTGCCGCCAGTTTCTTGGAAAGAATTCCCTGTTCGGCATGGGCTTCCACCTTTTCTTTCATTTTTCCCTTCAGTTCAGCGGTATTGGCAAGAAGGCCTTCCATACTGCCAAACTGTTTCAGGAATTTCTTGGCAGTTTTATCGCCCACCCCTGGTAAACCGGGGATGTTATCTACAGCATCACCCATCATTCCAAGATAATCAATCACCTGTTTCGGGCGTTCTACGGCAAATCTTTTCTGCACTTCCGGAATCCCCCAAATCTCGATTCCGTTACCCATTCTTGCAGGGCGGTACATAAATATGTTTTCAGTAACAAGCTGGGCAAAATCCTTATCTGGAGTAACCATAAAAACTTTGTAGCCTTCCCCTTCGGCCTGTTGCGCGAGCGTTCCAATAATATCATCGGCCTCGCACCCGGGAAGTTCCACAACGGGAATATGCATGGCTCTTAAAATATCCTGAATAATAGGAATGCCCTGCATAATAGGCTCTGGAGTGGCATCCCGGTTCGCTTTATAGTCGGTAAACATTTCAGTTCGAACCACGCTCCCTTCTTTGTCAAAACAAACGGCAAGATGATCTGGTTTTTCTCTTCGGATTACGTCAAAAAGGGAGTTCATAAAGCCCATTATGGCTGAAGTATTAAAACCTTTGGAATTGATCCTCGGATTTTTGATAAAGGCATAATATCCGCGGAAAATAAGGGCGTAGGCATCAACCAGAAATAATCGTTTTTGAGAAGACATATATGTGGAAATGTTATTTTACTGAAAGTTTCAAAACTACAAAGATAATCTTACTAAAAGAAAAGCCGTTCAAAATGAGAACGGCTTTCATTATAATTAGATACTTACCTGCCGGCGTTTATTTCTGTAGCCGTAATAGAAGATATAAGCATAGCAGCACATTACCAGTATAAAAGCAATGTTAAAGCTAAAGCTGTCTACAAGGAAACCGTAAGCGGGTGGGATAATTGCGCCTCCTACAATCATGGTACATAAAACTCCTGAGCCTTGTGGTTTGTCGTCTCCCAGGCCGTCCAGTGCAAGGCTGAAAATGGTGGGAAACATAATAGAGTTGAAAAGGCCAATACCAATTATGGTCCACATTGCAACTAAGCCAACTGTGAAATTGGTGATGATAAGCATTGTTACTGCGCAGGCCGCAAAAAAGCTCAACACCAGGGCGGGATTCATGATTTTTGTAAGATAAGAGCCAATAAATCTGCCAATCATTGCGCCGGTCCAGTAAAAGGTTACAAAAACCCCTACAACGGCCATGCTGCTGGCTTCGGTTATTCCTGAGGAAAGGAGCCATTCAGCAATATTGCGCATAAGCGGTGTTTTGATAATGGTCTCGCTCAGGTCAAGGCTTAAAAAATAGTTCACCATATAGCTGCCCAGCGAAACTTCAGCTCCTACATAAAAGAAGAGCGCAAGCGCACCCAGCAGGAGATTTTTATTTTTCAGTACTTTCCCATAATCATTTGAAGCAGCGGTATCTCCAATTTTTGGTAGTTTTACAAAGGAAAAAACCAAAGCTATAATTGCAATAAAAATGGCAATTCCCACAAAAGGTTCCTGTACGGCGGCAGCTTCAGAAATATAATATTGTTTTTGTCTGGCGGCATCCATGGAAGCAATTTCTTCTGAAGTCATAACTTTATCGCTCAGTATAAAAAGCGCGCCAATAAGCGGGGCTATAGAAGTGCCCAGGGAATTAAAGGCCTGGGATAGATTTAGCCGGCTGGAAGCTGAACTTTCCGGCCCCAGAATTGTCACATAGGGATTGGCGGCAACCTGTAAAATGGTAATTCCGCCGGCCAGAATAAAATAGCCCAGCATAAAAATCCCGAAGATCCTGTAGGATGCTGCGGGATAAAATAGCAGGCAACCTATGGCCATGGTGCTAAGGCCTAATATTATTCCTTTTTTGTATCCTATTTTAGATAGAATATATCCCGCCGGAATAGAAAGGAGGAAAAAGGCACCAAAAAAAGCAAATTGTACCATTCCTGCCTGAAAATAACTTAGGGTAAAAACTTCACGTAACCTTGGAATAAGTGAATCTACCAGAACGGTGATAAAGCCCCAGAGAAAGAAAAGAATGGTTAAGAAAATAAATGCAGTGCGATAAGATTTTTTTTGATTCATTTGAATTGCTTCGGAGATTAGATATAAAACTGACTTGGATTATTGGAAGTTTTCTTGTTTTGATATTTTGCGTAGGAGAAACCTTTATGCAGGCAATAAGAACCTATATCACCATTTTTATTTAGAGCAACAAAGGCAACCTGAAAATCTTTATAATTTGAATTTTGTTTTACAATTCGTTTTACGGCAATTTCACAGGCTTCCTGGGGAGACTTTCCCTGGCGCATCAATTCCACAATCAGAAAACTGCCTACGCTTTTCATTATCGCTTCTCCCATTCCTGTGGCAACAGCACCGCCAATTTCGTTGTCCAGAAACAATCCGGCACCTATAATAGGAGAATCGCCAATACGGCCGTTCATTTTATAGGAAAGACCTGAAGTGGTACACGCCCCGGAGATATCGTCTTTTTCGTCTATACATAACATCCCTATAGTGTCATGATTTTCGATGTTTATAATAGGTTTGTAATTTTTATGCTCCAGCCATTGTTTCCATTCCTGCTCAGATTCTTCGGTTAACAAATTTACCTTCTCAAAGCCATTTTCCAGGGCAAACTGCAAGGCCCCTTCGCCTGCGAGCATCACGTGCGGAGTTTTTTCCATTACTTTACGCGCTACCGAAACCGGATGTGCAATATGTTTGAGATAAACCACAGCGCCCGCATTGCCTTCCGGAGACATTATACAGGCATCCAGGGTAACATTTCCCTCTCTATCCGGCGCGCCGCCGTTTCCCACAGTGGTGTTTTTAAGATTAGCCTCTTCCACCCGCACTCCCTGTTCTACAGCATCAAGGGCACCCGCTCCCTGAAAAAGCATTTCTCCTGCTTTTTTAGTGGCTTTTTGAAAATTCCATGTGGCAATACTTATTGGCGTGTTTTTCATTGTGGAAAAAGGTCTTAAAAAGTTAGCACTAAACATTGATGAATTGCCGGCAAGGGCCACACCCGACATTCCCGTGGTTTTGATAAATTTTCTTCTTTTCATCAGGCAGGCGAATGTGTATTTAGCGGCGGAAAGTTAGGCTTTCGGCAGCAATATGCAAAGGCGAAATTTAGCTTTAAGAAAAGATACTTTAGCATAAAAATTGCTTATTTCGCTATCGGATTAATAATCAGGTAATCTGGGGAAGAAAGCTTCTTTAGAATTACCTTTGCCGAAAATTATATTTTCATGCGCTGGATCATTTTTGTAGTTGTGTACGTCTTACTGGATATCTACGCTTACCAGGTTTTCAGGACTATTAGCAGGTATTCCTGGATATATTATCTCTATCTGTTTTTTTCACTTGTTATTCTGGCCAATATCCTTTACCAGTTTAACAGTGGGAGTGGAGAAGGTTGGGCCGGTGCCAAATCTTATGCTATAGGTTTTTTCCTGGTATTCTTCTTGCCAAAACTTATCTTTTTCATCTTTATGTTTGGGGAAGATGTGGTGAGGTTTATTGTAGCAACGTTCAGGAAGATCGGGAATAACAGTAATAACTTTAGTCTTCCGTCCAGAAGAAAATTTATAAGTCAGGTGGCGCTGGGGCTGGCTGCCGTTCCATTTGCTTCCATGCTCTACGGAATGTATAAAGGAAGGTATAACTTCAGGGTACTGAAGCATACGCTATATTTTGATGATTTGCCGGCTGCTTTTGATGGATACAGGATTAGCCAGATTAGTGATATTCACAGTGGCAGTTTTGATAATCCTGAAAAAATAAAATACGGAGTAGATTTGCTGAAAGAGCAGCAGAGTGACGTGATCTTTTTTACCGGGGATTTGGTGAATAATAAAGCTACAGAAATGGATGATTGGAAAGAAATGTTTTCTTCTGTTAAAGCCCGGGACGGTGTGTATTCTATTTTAGGAAATCATGATTATGGAGATTACGTGCAGTGGGAGAGCACCGCTGCAAAAGAAGCCAACCTGGAAAGGTTAAAAGACGTTCATGCTGAAATGGGCTGGAACTTATTGCTGAATGAACACCGTTTTCTTGAAAGGGATGGAGAAAAAATTGCACTTGTGGGAGTTGAAAATTGGGGTGCCGGCGGATTTAAAAAGAAAGGTGATCTGGATAAGGCAGGAGCAGGATTAAGTGCGAAAGATTTTAAAGTATTGCTAAGCCATGATCCTTCTCATTGGGAGGAAAAGGTGAGATATGATGAAAAACATTATCAGCTTACTTTAAGCGGCCATACGCATGGAATGCAGTTTGGAATAGAAATTCCAGGCTGGATTAAATGGAGTCCTGTGCAATACAGGTATAAGCATTGGGCTGGAGTTTATAAGGAATTGGGCAGGGCAATGAATGTGAACCGCGGCTTCGGATTTTTAGCCTATCCTGGGAGAGTCGGGATCTGGCCGGAGATTACCGTTATTGAGCTTAAAAAGGGGCCTAAGCCTGCATAGTAATGGGAAATTATTATATTTGATAAAAGATCTGATTTCAGGTAATAGCCTGATAGTATAAAATACGCTTAGTATGTCAAAATTTGGAGATTTAGTAGATACAAACATTCCGGTGTTATTGGATTTTTATACCGACTGGAATGATTCTTCCAAAGCCATGCACCCCGTACTGCGGGACGTTGCCGCAGCTTTAGGCGATGAAGCAAGGGTGGTCAAAATAGATGTAGATAAAAACGCGCAGCTGGCTGAGGCACTTCGGGTAAAAACACTTCCTACATTAATGATCTATAAAAGCGGTGAGATGAAGTGGAGAGAAAGTGGAGGGCAGGAGGCCGGTAAACTTATTGATCTTTTGAAAGAATATGCTTAAAGTCTCCTGAATTTATAGCCCTTGCGGCTGTAATATTCCAGCACCTGCGGAAGCACTGTTTCTAAATTCTTAAAAGCCTTTGTGCTGTCATGAAATACAATAATACTTCCCTCTGTGGCGTGCCTAAGTACATTTTGAAGGCAATCTTCTTGAGATAAATTCTTATTAAAATCGTAACTGATTACATCCCACATTACAATCTTATATCCCGATTTTGAAAGTTCCCGGGCCTGGCTGTTTTTAATTTTTCCGTAGGGCGGGCGGAAAAGTTTGTAGTTTGGTGTTTGTAATCTGGTATTTGTAGTTTCTTTTTCTCCTAATTTCGCAATCCCTCTTTTGCTCTTTCCCTTTTCTAATTTTACTTCAGCGTTCATAATTTCTTCGGCCTGAAGGATATTTTCCATATATGCTGAAGTTGATGTTTTCCACCCGTTGAGGTGATTATGAGTATGATTTCCTATGGAGTGTCCTTCAGAAATAATCCTGCGGAAAAGCTCCGGCTTTTTTCTAACATTATCACCAATGCAAAAGAAGGTTGCTTTAGCATTGTATTTCTTCAGAAGCTCTAAAACCCATGGGGTTATTTCAGGAATAGGGCCATCGTCAAATGTGATAGAAATAACCTGCGATTCCTTTAATCTGGCTAATCTACGAGGATATAGCCATTTGAGAACAGCAGGATATTTTACCATAAATTTGTTCATAAGCTTTATCAGGAAATGCAAGTAGCAAAATGCCCAATTTCACCAATAAAAGCGGTAAATCTATGGCATTTGCTTATTCTTCAATTTCTCTAGGGAATTGGGCGGAACTGAATCTATTCTTCCCTGCGGATTCATTTCCCGGTCATACTGCTCTTCAATTATCTGTTGCTGCGGATTTGTTTCCAGAATTTCTTCTTCCTCTGCATAGAAGTGCCTGAACATTTTCAAATATTTATTAAATTCTTCAGCCTTTTCCCGAGCAATTTCTTCATCCTGTTGCCTAATAAGGATATCCACAAGACTGCGGTAGCGCTCAATGTTGGAAATTATTTCATCGGCATATCTATACTGTCTGTCCAAATTCCAATTGCTGTAATATTTCAGCTCTTCCTGGTATTTCTGTGTAACCTGTTCCCAGATTTCCCGTGCCCTTTCAGGCTCATTAACTTCATAATAACCATTTATGTAAGGCTCCAAAAGTGAATAGTAGCCATATTCATCTATCGGCATTTTTTCCATAGCCAGATCAAGAATTTCTTTGGCTGCGGTAGTGTCTTCCTCGTTGAGCAGGTTTTCCACCAGTCTTGCCAGGTTGCTTCTGTAAGTAATAGAATTTTTGCGGGTTTCAGGATCATGGTAAATATTAGGATCTCCCATGTTTCCCCAGTCCCAGTTCTTGACGATATTGTACATTTTTTCGGTATTAACCCTGCCCATCTCAAAAGGATTTCGTGGATCTACCGGTGTGTGGATTGGTACTAATTTATAGGCAACCCCTTCTAATTGAAGATAATCCTTCATCCAAAGATAATCTTCATCTCCAAAGCTGCCGCCGGTAAAGTAAATTGGTCTTTCCCAGTTGTTATTGGCAATAACATCTAACATCATCAGGCGGTTTTTGTAAAGCACGCGTCCATCTATTTTAATATCTATATGATCTACAATTTCGGCGGCTTCATCTTGTTCCACTATGCCATTTTCAAGAACCGCCTGTTTGTCTACAGGTATACGTACAAATTGGGTAGGGTAGGTATTTACCATTTGCCCCCCCTGCAGTTCAGCCTGCGTACGCGGATCGTTACTTTCAATAAAATCCAGCCAGGTATTTATAGCCAAGGTATCATCTGTTCTCTGCTCCAGAAAAATTGCATCATTTTTCCCGGTATAGAAATCATGAGTAAGCTGAGATGGAATGGCATCACTTTCAAAAGCCTTTCGTTTCATTTGGTCTATATACCAGTCGGTAGCGAAAAGGCTGGTGTTGATCACCCTTACATCTGTACGGTATTTCTCTACCTGCTGGGCATACCAGAGGGCAAAGGTATCATTATCTCCAATGGTGAAAATTATCCCGTTTTCTTCTACCGAATCCAGGTACATCTTCGCCATGGCAAGCGCCGTGAATTTGTTAGAACGGTCATGATCATTCCAGTTCTCACTCGCCAGCAGTGTTGGGACGGCCAGGAGGGTTGCAATTACCACTACAGGAACAGCAATTTTCGGCTTTACAAAATTCTTCAGTTTATCTATGAGGGCATAAACACCGAACCCTATCCAGATTGCAAAAACATAAAAAGAACCTACAAGGGCGTAATCTCTTTCCCTCGGCTCAAATGGCCTTTCATTTAAATAAATTTTTAGGGCAATACCTGTAAACAGGAAAAATACCAGTAGTACCCAAAAGGTGTTTTTATCTTTTTTAAACTGAAAAACAAAGCCGATTAATCCCAACAACAGCGGGAGGAAATAATAGGTGTTCCGGGCACTATTGTTTAATGCATCACTGGGAAGGTTTTCCTGCGGGCCCACATGCATTTTATCTATAAAGTCTATGCCGCTAATCCAGTTTCCGTTCATATCGGTATATTTTCCCTGAATATCATCCTGCCGCCCTACAAAATTCCACATAAAGTAGCGCCAGTACATATAACCTATCTGATATTCCAGTAAATAGGCAATATTGGAAGCAAACGAAGGTTTTTCTACATTAATATAGTTGCTGAACCTACGAAGGAAATTATGATAATCTTCATTGGTTAGCTGTCCCCTGGAATAGCTGGTTCTAAATTCATTGATTGCCTGCATAAGCTGCTGCTCTCCCTGATATTCCGGTTTTACAGTAAAATCCAGCGGCCCTGTGAACTCCATATAATTTACTGCATGTTCTGTACTCCACATCCTTGGCAGCAAAGCTTTATGATCATCATCCAGGTTTTGGCGGGCATTTTTATAGTCGTTTACTATTACATATTTACCCAGTTCTTCGTCTTTTTCATATTTAGGCTTGGCATCCATGTAAGGATTATCCTCGTCTAGACCGGCATACATTTCAGACCATTGCGGACCGTAAAATAAATGTGTCTCCCCGTATTGTTCCCTGTTGTAATAAGCAAGCAGTTCCCTGGCATTGTCAGGACTATTTTCGTTAATCACTGTTGGGGCATTGGAACGTATTGGAAGCATAATCCAGCTGGAAAAACCAATCAGGATAAACAGGATGCACAGGAAAAGTGTATTTAATTGATAGTATTTTCTTTTGCGGGTATAGGTGATTCCGAAGTAAAAAGCCGCTATAATAATCAGGAAAGCAATAATGGTTCCTGTGTTGAAAGGCATACCAAGGGAGTTGGTAAAAAACACTTCTGAGGCAGCAAAGAAGGTTAGCGTGTATGGTAACAGAAGTTTAAAAATGAATAATAATACGGCCACTACCACAAGATTGGCGATAATAAAGTTTTTTACGGTAACTTTTTTGTAATTCTTAAAGAAGTAAAGAAACCCTATTGCCGGAATCGTTAAAAGGCTAAGGAAATGTACTCCAAAGGTAAGGCCAATCACAAGGCTGATTAATATTACCCAACGATTGCCCCGTGGCTTAAACATGTCTCTTTCCCACAGCAGCCCGAGGTAAAACATAATTGCCATAAAACAGGAAGCCATAGCATAAACTTCGGCTTCTACAGCACTAAACCAGAAGCTGTCGGTGAAAGTGAAGGCTAAAGATCCAACTAAAGAACTTCCCAAAACAGCCATTTTCTTAGAGGGTGAAAGTTTGGCTACAGGGCCGGTAATTCTTAAAAGCAGCAGGCTTATGGACCAAAACATGAATAATATGGTAAAAGCACTAGCCAGGCCAGACATGAAGTTCACCATTAGTGCCACATTGCTGTCATCGGGTGCGAAAGTAGAGAAAAATGCTCCCATCATTTGATAAAATGGAGCCCCTGGAGGATGCCCTACTTCCAGATTGGCCGAGGTTGCAATATATTCTCCCGCGTCCCAGAAACTTGCCGTAGGCTCCAGGGTTAAGCTATAAGTGGTAAGAGCAATGGCAAATACCAGCCATCCCAGTATTTTATTCCATTTACCAAAGTTGAAATCTGTCATTTTATCTTAAGGTTGAATCCTTCTAAGAGGGTTTAATTCCCCGAGGCTTTGCTCGAACTTTAAATTATTTTCCAATTCATCCTGCAGGTTTGCCAACAGGTTCTATATTATAATGTGGCGAATTTAATAATAAATATGTGAATGCTTGATTAACGGCCTTTAAAACGAAATATTTTTCAAAAGTCATGCGAATATTTAAAATCTATTTCTTGCATCAAAAAGTAATATGCATGAATTTAAATTTTTTCCGTAATTTTTTGAAAAAATATTTGCGTGTAAAGAACTTTGTTTTAAATTTGCATCCGCATTTAAGCATTGGCCTATGGTGTAACTGGCAACACGTCTGGTTTTGGTCCAGAAGAGTCTAGGTTCGAGCCCTAGTAGGCCAACAACAAGTGTAAAACCGAATTGTGAAAGCAGTTCGGTTTTTTCTTTCTTAAGAAAAACTTCTTCTCTAAGATTTTGCTTCTTCTTTGTTTTCGAGCAGCGGCAAAATTAATGTCTGTCTTGTTACATATGTGATATTTAAGATCAAGGGAAACTGTAAAATATGAGTTTGGCTCTCATAATATCTTAAAATGAAGGACAGCAGTCAAATTAAAGTGCAATTTATTTTTTAGTATATTGCTGTCAGCCTCAGGTAAATTTATGGATTTCAGGTGTGCCCCAATTCCTATGATAGGTAATACTGCTATTCTCATTTCACGTCCTCTTATGGAGAGAGCGGCTTCTGCCGGTATCCTACATTTTCTGTATCTTATTAAAGTAGATTTTAATACTGTTGGAGCAGTGGTATGTTGCTTTTAATACAGCTAGATTAATTAGCTTATAGCCAACTATCCTTCAGATACATAATTAGAAATATAGGAAATACTGGTATGGGAATTGATAAAGAGAAAATCCGGAGTTTTTCGGATTGAAAGATTATCTTAAATCTCATCCGTTGCGAAATTGTTGGATAATTTTATAAAAATCGCTTTATATACGCTAATTGCACAAGCGAAGAAATTGAAATGGATAGAGGTAATAACTTTTAAAATCTAATTTAGACGGGTGTGGAGCAAACTATTTGTGTTATCGATGATGATGAAATTTACCAGATGATAATGAGTAAAATCATTTGCAGGACGGGCTTATTTAGGGAGAAGCAAACATATTGCAGTGCTTCTGAAGCACTGCAGGATTTTAAGGATCCGGACAGGATTTTACCAACAGTTATTTTTTTGGATATTAATATGCCCCGGATTGATGGATGGAATTTCATTGAACAAATGAGGGAAATAAGACCGGATTTTGCATTGGAAACGAGAATTTATATAGTTACTTCTTCAATCGCAAATTCTGATATTGAGAAAGCTGGATTTTATAACGAGATAGAAGGTTTTATAAGCAAACCGGTGAGTATTGAAAAGATTCAGGAGATAGCAAAAGCGAATGGGATAAAAAGGATTTAAACTACGCAGAAATAAAAAACTTCAGCTCTTGGCTGAAGTTTAGATTTTAAGCAGCTACAATTATATTGTAATGAGAAAGTAGTTCCTGATAAAAGTATAGATTTTTCTCATCCCGTTTAAGACATGCTTTTAAAAATCGCTCTATATCCTGACATTCAAAAGTTATATTAGTATACTTTTTTCTTCCCACAGGAATCTGCATTTCTACCAGCTGCTTATCATAATCTATTTTAACATTTTTAGCCTCAAAGTATTTTTTAATAATCGCTCTGTGCATAATCTTAAAATCAGATTTTTCTGCCTCGAGATTAGAAATACTAAATGATATAAGATTTTTAACCTCCTCAATCAATTCTGTTGGTGTGTAGGTTTGTTCCATAAAAATCTTCTTTAAATTACTAACTGTTTTTAATACGGCGCTAAGTTAATATGAGAAAGATCATTTCATGTTAAAAAAAAGGTAATAATGCCCTGCTTAATAAATATTTAACTTACGATAGATTATTTAAAATCTCTTTAATATTTATAAGGTATAGGTATTGGGAATATTGATGTTTCGATGCTTTTGATCAAGGCAACTGGCATTCACGTAAAGGCATTCTGCAGCTTTTACAGAGCCATAGGAATCATGAAGATGTCCGTACACATGCATTTTTAGATGTAGATCATTTATCTTTTTTCGTAATTCTTCACAACCTATATGCTCTCCGTTATCAAGAACATCCATTATTTTATAAGGGGGGGTGTGAGTAATAAGAACATTAGTATTTACTGGAATTTTATCCCAGTGCTTTTTAATTTCCCTGCCTCTTTCCCGATTAAAAGCCCATCCCAGTTGACCGGGAGTTACTGGGGAACCCCAAAAATAAAGCCCGTTTATTTCAATGCCACTATCCTTTAAGTAATGAATATTTTCAGGGATAATATTGTATATATCTTTATGTTTTTCAAAATAAAAATCATGGTTACCGGCTATAAGGATTTTATTCTTGTGAGGCTGAGAAGAAAACCAGTTAAGGAATTCCAAACTTTCTTTTTTTGTGCCTGCTTCTGTAAAATCACCTGCATGAATCAATAAATCTGCTTCCGGTAAGGATAATTCATCATGCTTGTTGTGTGTATCTGAAATGCATGTGACTTCCATAATAGAAACTTCTTCAGAAAATTATTAGATGAAAAATTTGAATGATTACTTAGTAGTTCCTGATATAAGAAAGTGTGGAGATTTATTTATCATCCATTTGTTCCTGTTTTTCAAGAGAAATATAATCCTTATCTACAGGTAATAGCTTGTTAACAATTTTGGTAACGGCAAAGGCAATCATTACTGCAGTAACAGCAAAGAAAATAAATTTTACAAGAAGGCTATCGCTAAGAATAATGCTGTAAAAGCCCAGAAACAGCTCTACGGCAATAAAAAGGATTTTTATACTTAGCTTTAATAACATCTTGCTTATCAGGTTTGAAACAAATATACATTGTAAAAGGAATCGTTGTTAGAATTTTACAATAGTTTGACTAAAATTTAACAACCATTCTCTTAGGATTTTCAGAATTAAGTTAATTATTATTAATTATCATTGGCAGGAGGCTTTAAATTGTAAATTGGGTTTTCACCTAATTTTTCCCTTACATTTTGAAGAAATCAAAAAAGACGTTAGTTGTTATTGCTGGAATCGTGGCGGCTTTAGCCGTCTTGTTATTAATTGCTAATAATATCCTTGAAAATAAACTGCAAAAAGCACTTGAGGGTGCTTTAACCCAGGCTCAGGCTTCTTACGAAAGTCTGGATGTAAACCTTCTAAATCAAAGTGCTGAAATAACCCAGGCAAAAGTTGATGTAAAAGGAAAAAAAATCTCTGTTGCGCAGGCGAGCCTGCAGGGTATCGATATTGTTGAATATATCTTCAATAATAAAATTATTATTGGAGATCTTTCTGTTTCAGAACCACACGTGCTCATTGAGCAATCCAGGGATTCTTCAGCATCTAAAACCGAAAAAAAGAATTCCACATTTAAACAAGATGTGCTTATAAAGGATCTTACAATTAATAATGGTGATGTGAAAATTGCTCAGCAGGATTCAATTGCAAAATTCTTTACAACTTTCAGCCGTATCCATCTTCAGGAAGTTCAAGTAAATAAACAAACACTTTCCGAACCGGTGCCATTTAAATATAAAGGTTACACTATAGAAAGTGATTCTCTCTTTTTGCAGATGAACGATCTTCATACTCTTACCATAGGGGGGATTAGTGCGAACAACGGAAAGATCAATATCAGCAAAATCAGAATGTTGCCAAAATACAGCAAAACTGAACACCAGCAGCATATCCCTTATGAGAAAGACCGTTATGAATTAAATATTGAAGAATTAATTATGAACGATTTTTCATGGGAATTTCAAAATGACAGCCTTCAGTTTCAAAATCCTTTTCTGGAACTTAACAATATCGAATTTATGATCTATAGGGATAAGCGTCCTCCGGATGATCCCAGAACTAAAAATTTATATAGCCAGATGTTAAGGGAGTTGCCTTTTAAAGTTGGTATAGACAGCATGGACATGAACAATGTTTATATTAAATACTCCGAAAAAGTTCATGATGATAGGCCTCCCGGAGCGGTAGATTTTTCAAATATGCATGCTTCTGTGTACAATCTTACCAATATAGGTATGGATAAACCAGGTTTTCCTAAAACTCAAATTGATGTGCGCACGGATCTTTTCCAAAAAGCGCCGCTAAAAGTACATTGGGAGTTTGATGTTAGCGATGTGTCAGATCGTTTTCAGATGTCGGGCAATATGGGGCAGTTAGCCAGTGAGGAAATTAATGAATTTTTAAAACCCGCTATGAACGTACAGGTGTCCGGAAGCATTAGTGATCTGGTATTTGATTTTTCAGGAAATGATGATAGAGCCGGTGGCGATTTGAATCTTTCCTACGAAAATTTTGAGGTTACAGTATTAAAGAAGAATGGAGAAGAAAAAAATAATTTCCTCTCTACAGTAGCTAATCTGTTCGTGAAAAGTGAAACAGATTCGAGGAAGAACTTTAAGGATATAGAGATAGCTCGTAATAAAACAAAATCTTTCTGGAATTACCTGTGGATTTTTGTTCGAGAGGGGGCTCTTAAAACATTTCTTTAAATTTTAAAGGTTACTAAAGGGTGTTGAGCATGATTTACAAGATCTTCGCTTATGCTCCCGTTAAAGAAATGGGCCAGGCCTTTTCTGCCATGTGTTCCTATTCCTATTAATCCGGCATTTGTCCCGGCTGCAAAATTTAAAATTCCTTTTTCTACACTTATGTCGTTGTAAATATGAAAATGTGGTTTAATATCTATTTTTTCGGTTAAATTTTTAAGGCGTTCTCCGGCTTCTTTTGATGTTATAAAATCATTTGGGGTGTTAATGTATAAAAGATGTAAAGCAGCATCTATGGTTTTGGCAAAATCTGCAGCTTTCTGGAGAGTATGGATAGTGGCAGGTTTGGCATCTGTAGCAAAAATAAGTTTTTCTGTATTTAATTCAGCATTGGTATTTTTTATTACCAGTACCGGGATTTCAGAAGACCTCACTACCTTTTCAGTATTGGAACCTATAAACATTTCTTTGAACCCGCTTGCCCCGTGGGACCCCATAATTATAAGGTCGCAATCAATTTCTTTACTAAAATCTTTTATGCCTTCAAAAGCCTGGTGAAACTGTACGGTTTCATGAACGCGGATTCCTTTTAAAAATGGCTTGGACATAAGTTTTGTAAATCGCTGGTGGGCGAGTTTCATAAAAAATATTGATTCCGGCAAATTACGGGAAGAAGCTCCCTGGATGGGGTCAATTAGTTGTAGCGGCAATTCCAGCATATGAAGGAGAAAAATTTCACTATCAAACTTTTTGGCTAGGCTGGCGGCAACTTTTAATGCAACTTCAGCCTGATCAGAAAAATCGGTCGGTACAAGAATTTTTTTCATATCTCCTGTATTTAACGAATTGGGAAAGTATTTACAATCATAAATTTACGAATAAATTATCGTTGTATAACCGGTTTTCTATCTCCAATTTTATTTCTATATTTGCATCGTTGAAACTAAAAAGTACAGCGAGGGGACGAAAAGTCCCCTCTTTTTATAACAGTATGTTACAGGAGAAAGTAGAAAAGTTACTGAATGAAGCTTTCGAAAAAAATAATTCTTTATTTTTAATCAGTCTTGACGTTAGCGGCAATAATCATATAAAGGTTATAATTGATGGTGACCAGGGAATTTCGGTTAATGATTGTATAGAGATTAGCCGGAGTGTTGAACATAATCTGGATAGAGATGAGGTAGATTTCTCTCTTGAAGTGACTTCTGCGGGAGTTTCAGAGCCTCTAAGCCTGCCCCGGCAATACAAAAAAAATATTGGAAGAAAATTGCAGGTTAAAACCGGCGAAGACAAAATTGAAGGTACTTTAACCAATGCAAATGATGAGGAAATCCATCTGAAATGGAAAGCCCGGGAGCCAAAACCTATAGGTAAAGGGAAGCATACCGTAGAGAAAGAAGCTGTTTTACCATATTCAGATATTGTGGAAGCTAAAGTTATGATAACATTTTAATCAAAAATTGATATGGAAAATATCGCCTTGATAGAGTCATTTTCAGAATTTAAAGATGATAAATTAATAGATCGTGTTACTTTAATGTCGATTTTAGAAGATGTCTTTAGAAATGCTTTAAAGAAAAAGTATGGTGAAGATGATAATTTTGATATTATTGTAAACCCCGATAAAGGGGATCTTGAGATTTGGAGAAACCGTGTGGTGGTTGCTGATGGCGAGGTGGAGGATCCAAACCAGGAGATTTCGCTAAGCGAAGCGCGTAGAATTGAGCCGGATTTTGAGGTTGGGGAAGATGTTTCTGAAGAGGTGAAATTGAAAGATTTGGGAAGAAGGGCAATTTTGGCGCTAAGGCAAAATCTTATTTCCAAAATTCATGAACATGATAATACCAATATTTATAAGCATTTTAAAGAGCTTGAAGGCGAAATTTACAATGCGGAAGTTCATCATATCAGGCATAGAGCAATAATCCTGCTGGATGATGAGGGTAATGAAATTGTTTTGCCTAAAGACAGGCAGATTCCTTCAGATTTCTTCAGAAAAGGAGAAAACGTAAGAGGAATTATTGAAAGTGTGGAGCTTAAAGGGAATAAACCTACTATTTTGATGTCCCGTACAGCACCGGGATTCCTTGAAAAATTATTTGAACAGGAAATCCCCGAGGTTTTTGACGGACTTATTACTATTAAAAAAGTTGTTAGGGTTCCCGGTGAAAAGGCTAAAGTGGCAGTAGATTCTTATGATGACAGGATAGATCCTGTAGGGGCCTGTGTGGGTATGAAAGGATCCAGAATTCATAGTATTGTGCGTGAACTAGGTAATGAGAATATTGATGTAATCAACTATACCAATAACGACCAATTATTTATAACCCGTGCACTTAGTCCAGCTAAAATTACTTCGATTAAATTAGATGAAGAAAATAAAAGGGCTGAGGTGATGTTGCGGCCAGAAGAAGTCTCCAAGGCTATAGGCCGAGGAGGACATAATATAAGACTTGCAGGGCAACTTACAGGTTTTGAAATAGATGTATTTAGAGAAGGTGTAGAGGAAGATGTCGAGTTAAGTGAGTTTGCAGATGAAATTGAAGATTGGGTGATAGCTGAATTTTCTAAAATAGGCCTGGACACTGCAAAAAGTATTTTAGAGCAGGATGTTGATGATCTTGTGCGCCGTACCGATCTTGAAGAAGAAACGATTAAGGCGGTTTTCCAGGTGTTGCGTGATGAATTTGAAGAAGAGTAATGCTTTGGATTCAGAACATTTTTTATAATAACAAAAAGAGGTTAATTTAGAGGGCAATTTATGGCTGAAGCAAAAACAATGCGATTAAACAAGGTATTACGCGAATTCAATATTTCGTTGGATCGGGCTGTGGAATTCTTAAATTCTCAGGGTTACGACATTGAGGCGCGTCCCACTACCAAAATCTCCCCTGAAACTTATCAGGTACTTTTTGATGAATTTCAAACTGATAAAAGTAAAAAGGTGGCTTCCAAAGAAGTAGGAGAGGAGAAGAGGAAAGAGAAGGAAGAAATTCGCCTGGCCCGCGAAAAAGAAATGGAAGAGAAACGTAAGGCTGAAGATAAAAAAGAGGAAGATGAGGTTGTTTCAGCAAGAGCTAAGCTTTCAGGGCCTAAAAAAGTAGGTAAAATAGACCTCGATAAAAAATCTGGCACTTCTGAACCTGAATCTGAGACAGAAGCTGAAAAGGAAAAAGAGCCTAAAAAGGAAAAAGAGTCTGAAAAAGCTGAACAGCCCGCGGCAGAGGAGACTCCAAAACCTGAGAAAGCAAAGCCTGAGGAAGTAAAGTCCGAAAAAGTTTCTAAAGAAGAAGAAGAAAAACAGCCTGAGAAGGAAACTCCGGCTTCTGAAAAGAAAGAAGAGAAACCACAGGTTAAAAAAGAGGAATCTGCCAAACCGGAAGAAAAATCGGAGGCTACTGAAGAGAAAGAGGAATCGAGTACTTTAAAGACCAACTATGCAAAATTGGATGGTCCTAATTTTACAGGTGAAAAAATTGATCTTTCTAAATTCAAAAAACCTGAAAAGAAAAAAGAAGACAAAAAAGCTGACGATAAAGACAAACGTAAGAAGCGTCGCAGAAGAATAAGTAAAGATGTTAAACCCGGTGCTCAGGGAGGTGGCGGAGGTAGAAAAGGACGCAATAAGCCGCGTTCAAGACCTATTACCAAAGAAGAGCCAAGCGAAGAAGAAGTGCAAAAGCAGGTTCGTGAAACTCTTGAAAAACTTCAGGGGAAATCCGGCAAAGGTAAAGGTGCCAAATACAGAAGAGGTAAGAGGGATCAACACCGTCAACGTTCCGAAGAAGATCTTGCACAACAGGAGCTTGAAAGCAAAACATTAAAAGTAACCGAATTTGTTACGGTTACTGAAATTTCCAACATGATGGATGTGCCGGTTACAAAGGTAATTTCCGCATGTATGTCTCTTGGTATGATGGTAACCATGAACCAGCGGCTTGATGCTGAAACACTTTCTATAGTTGCTGAGGAGTTTGGGTATGAGGTGGAATTTGTAACTGCAGACGTAGAGGAAACTACACTGGAAGTAGAAGAAAATCCTGAAGACCTTAAAGCAAGAGCTCCTATTGTTACAGTTATGGGACACGTAGATCACGGTAAAACGTCCCTTCTGGATTACATCCGTCAGGAAAATGTAATTGCGGGCGAAAGTGGTGGTATTACCCAGCATATTGGAGCATACGGGGTGGAACTGGAAGGTGGCCAGAAAATGGCATTTTTAGATACTCCGGGTCACGAGGCCTTTACAGCTATGCGTGCCCGTGGTGCACAGGTTACCGATATTGCAATTATAGTAATTGCGGCCGATGATGATGTGATGCCCCAAACCAAGGAAGCAATTTCTCACGCGCAGGCAGCAGGTGTACCTATAGTTTTTGCTATTAACAAATCTGATTTGCCAACTGCAAATCCTGAGAAAATTAAAGAAAAACTTGCGGGTATGAATCTGCTTGTGGAAGACTGGGGAGGTAAAATTCAGTCTCATGATATTTCAGCTAAAACAGGGGAGGGTGTTAAGGAACTGCTTGAGAAAGTACTTCTTGAAGCAGAAATCCTGGAACTACAATCAAATCCGGACCGTCTGGCTACAGGTACTGTAGTGGAGGCTTACCTGGACCGTGGTCGTGGGTATGTATCAACAGTTCTGGTACAGACAGGTACTTTAAGGATAGGGGATTACGTTCTTGCCGGAAGGAGCAGTGGTAAAATTAAAGCGATGCAGGATGAGCGTGGTCACGAGGTAAGGGAGGCAGGACCTTCTACCCCGGTATCTATTCTAGGATTGGACGGCGCGCCTCAGGCGGGTGATACTTTTAAAGTAATGACTGATGAAAGGGAGGCTAAGAATATAGCTGCCAAGAGAACCCAGCTGCAACGTGAGCAAACGGTACGAACCCAAAGGCATATCACGCTTGATGAGATTGGACGTAGAATTGCCCTTGGAGATTTCAAAGAGTTGAACATTATCCTGAAGGGTGATGTGGATGGTTCAGTTGAAGCGTTAACAGATAGTTTCCAGAAACTTTCTACGGAAGAAATTCAGGTGAATATTATTCATAAAGGAGTAGGTGCAATTACTGAAAGTGACGTACTACTTGCTTCAGCGTCAGATGCCGTTATTATCGGATTTAACGTTCGTCCTGCTGGAAACGCCAGGCAGGTTGCCGATAAGGAAGAAATAGACATCAGGACTTACTCAATTATTTATGATGCCATCAACGATCTTAAAGATGCGATGGAAGGAATGTTGTCTCCTGAACTGAAAGAAGAAATTACCGGTACTGCCGAAATCAGGGAAACATTTAAAATCTCCAAAATTGGAACAATTGCTGGTTGTATGGTTACTTCAGGAAAAATCTACAGAAGCTCAGGAATAAGGCTTATTCGTGACGGAGTGGTGGTATTTACCGGGGAACTTTCTTCCTTGAAACGATTTAAGGATGATGTGAAAGAAGTTTCCAAAGGATACGATTGTGGATTGCAGGTGAAGAATTACAATGATATTAAAGAGGGTGATGTAGTTGAGGCCTTCAGAGAAGTAGAGGTTAAGAAGAAATTGAAATAAAAGTTCAGTTTTATCAAATATAAAAGCCGTTCTCATTAGGAGAGCGGCTTTTTTTGTTTAATATCCTACCAAGGATCAATAAGGCTGTTGATTTTCTCTTGCCGATAAATGTGGAATTTCTCTGCCTTTATATGTTTAACAACATAGTTTTCATTTATCCATTCTCCACTGTCCATTTACTTTTATGCTTCATCTTGCAATTACCTTCTTTTAGGCTTCGGAATAAAAGCTCCCGGAAAGGCTTCTTTAATTTTTAGTAGTGCCCGGTCTGCTTCCAACCTATTTCGGAAATTTCCTACGTAAACTTTATAATTAGGAGTTTCGTAATCGATAATAGCCGGATAATCAAACTCACTGCTGTACTTTTTATAGACTTCGCTTGCTTCATTATTGTCGCCATAGAACAATTGGATTTTATATCGGTCCCCAATTTTACTTTCGCGGGACATACCAGTTTTTATTTCAAGAAGTTTAGATATTTTTTCATCCTGGTTTACATTGTAATTTCCTTCCTGGGCTGATAAATTCATAAAAGAAAATGTTGCCAACAAACCGGCTAATATTATTTTTTTAGGAGCTAAGATTCTCATATTTACGGGATTTAAAACAAATGTAAAATTAAAAACATAAAAGTGTTCATAATTATTATTTAGAACTGTTATAAATTATCGATTAACACTATTGTAACATTCCTAAAATGGACTTTATATATTACTTTTGTCGACGAATTTAGGGGTGCGAAAGGCGTTTTTTAATGCAGTAGTTATGTATAAAAACCGTACCAAAGTTTAGACGTTAATTCAACTTATAATATGAAAAAGGTGAAATACCGCCATTCAACTTCACGAATACTGCTTTTAGGGGTAGCATTTTTTCTCTCGTTTACAGTTATTGGGATAGCTCAGGACCAGGCAGATGCTTCGGCTCAGCAGGATGCTGCTGAACAGGGGCAGGAACAGGCTCCGTCTGAGGGCGGAGAATCTGAAGACTCGGGAGCTGCAACCGGTTTGGGTGATGCGGCCAGTGGAAAATCATTGTTTAATTCCCTTTGTGCTGCCTGTCATAAGCCATATTCAGAATCTATAGGTCCTGCTTTAAATGGCGTGACAAGTCGTCACGATATGGACTGGCTTTATAGGTGGATAAATAATAGCGGGAACCTTATAGCTTCGGGAGATGAAGAAGCGGTTGCTATTTTTGAGGAATACAATGAGACAGTAATGCCTCCTTTTCCGCAGTTAACCGAAACCCAAATTAACGATATTCTTGCTTATGTAGAGCAGCCTAAACCTGAGCCTGCAGCAGGGCAACAGGCTGGCGGGGAAGCAGGTGCTTCCGGTGGAGGACAGGGGGTTTCCATGGATATTATCCTAGGGATTCTTGCATTTGTGCTGCTAATGCTTTTGGCGGTATTGTTCCTGGTAAACAAAACGCTTAGAAATTTTGCAGAAGCTAGCGGGGTGGTGCTTCCGGAGAAACCAAAAAGAAAACCTATTCATAAGGCTTTTGTTGAAAATGAATTTCTGCTGGTTGTAGTAGCTGTTTTTGTGTTGCTTACGGTAGCCTATTTTGGATACGGTTATTTGATGCAGGTAGGGGTTGATCAGGGTTACAAGCCTATTCAGCCTATTCATTTCTCTCACAGGATTCACGCCGGGGATAACGAAATAGAATGTAGATACTGTCATTCTTCGGCAAGGACTTCTAAAACTTCAGGAATTCCTTCTCTGAATGTTTGTATGAACTGTCATAAATCAATTTCTGAAGTAGCCCCTGAAACTGCTACTGAAGAATTCTCAAAGCAATTTTATGATAAAGAAATTGCTAAACTCTATGCTGCTACCGGTTGGGAACCCGGTTCAAGAACATATTCTGGGGAAGCGAAGCCGGTAAAATGGATTCGTTTGCATAACCTTCCGGATTTTGCATATTTCAATCACTCGCAGCACGTTTCTGTTCAGGGGACGCAATGTCAAACCTGTCATGGTCCTGTGCAGGAAATGGAGGTGATGTACCAAAATGCTCCTCTTACTATGGGTTGGTGTGTTAATTGTCACCGTGAAACCGAAGTCAGAATGGAAGGGAATCAGTATTATGACAAGATTCATGAAGAGCTGGCCAGGAAATATGGTGTAGAAGAAGTAACTGCTGCCCAGATGGGTGGTATAGAATGTGGTAAATGCCACTACTAAAAAATTATTTTCCTGCTAAACGGCAGGCTTAATCAAGAAGTTAATATTTAGAAATATATGTCATCAAACAAAAAATACTGGACAAGTGTTGAAGAGCTAAAGGAAGATAGTTCTATTGTTGAGGCACTCCAACAGAAAGAATTTGTTGAGGAAATACCGGTTGATGAGTTTCTGGGGAACAAAAATTCTCTTGAGAATTCAAAAACTTCAAGGAGAGACTTTCTTAAATATGTTGGATTTAGTACAGCTGCGGCCACTCTGGCTTCATGTGAGGGGCCGGTGGTTACCTCTATACCTTATGTGGTGCAGCCGGAGCGAATTGTTCCCGGAAAATCAAATTATTATGCCACTACTATGGCTGATGGGTTTGATTTTTCCAGTGTGTTGGTGAAAACCCGCGAGGGGAGGCCAATTAAAATTGAGGTTAATACGATGGGGAATACCGGGGCAAATGCGAGAGTGCAGGCATCGGTATTATCTTTATATGATAGTAAAAGGCTTAAGCGTCCAAAAGCTAACGGACAAAATATTTCCTGGGAAGAATTTGATCGTGCTGTAAGAGGCCGGCTGGATAATGTAGATGGAGAGATTGCTTTAATTACTCCTACCTATGCCAGTCCTTCCACTTCCAGGCTTATAAATGAATTTTCGCAGAAATATGGAAATGTCAGGCATGTGGTTTATGATACCGTTTCTGAGGATTCGGCATTAAACGCTTTTCAGGCAAGATACGGCAGAAGGGCTCTTCCTTCTTACGATTTTTCCAAAGCTGAAACTATTGTTTCTGTTGGTGCAGATTTCCTTGGTGACTGGCAGGGAGGTGGTTATGATTCACAATATGCTCTGGGACGTATCCCTAAAGAAGAAGGAAGAATGTCCAGGCATGTACAGTTTGAATCAAATATGAGTCTTTCGGGTTCTAATGCAGATAAACGTATTCCTGTAACACCATCTCAGCAAAAAGCAGTTTTAGCTGCACTTTATGGTTACATTGTTGGGGGCGGTTCTACAAGTGAACTTCCTTCTAAACTTGATGATGCTGTTGTTAAAGCTGCGGCACAACTTAGAAGATCAGGGAACGGAGGTGTTGTAATTACCGGTATTCCTGATGATGACGCACAGGCTCTGGCGCTTGCAATAAATGAGCGCCTTGCCAGTGAAGTTGTAGATGTGGAGAATCCAAGATTGCTTCGTCAGGGTAATGCTGCGCAGGTAATGCAGTTGGTGGAAGATATGAATGCCGGCCAGATTGGTGCTGTTCTTATTGCTGGTGTAAATCCTGTTTACAGCCTGCCTAATGCAGATCAATTTGTGGAAGGCCTGAAAAAAGTAGACCTGCGGGTGGCATTTTCTTCCAAAGAAGATGAAACGGCTAAATTATGTGAATTTATTGGCGCTACGCCACATTATCTTGAAAGCTGGAGAGACGTTCAGTTTACCGGAAGGCAATTTACTTTGATGCAGCCAACCATCCGGCCGTTGTTTGATACAAGGCAAATTCAGGATGTGTTGCTTAGATGGAGTGATAATAATCAAACTTATTATGAATACCTCAGGCAAATGTGGTCCGGGATGCTTGGTGGTGAAGAAGCATGGTCAAAAGCTTTGCATGACGGAGCTTTTCAGGTAGAAAATGGTGTTGACAATGCAATTACGGGAGAAACATCTGCGGAAGGTGGCGCGGGCATAAATAACGATGTAGCCGCCGCAAGAAATCTTTCCCAGTCTTCTGAAAATAATGGAATGGAGCTGGAGCTTTATACTTCGGTTGCCATGGGTGACGGGCAGCAGGCTAATAATCCCTGGTTACAGGAGATGCCTGATCCTCTTACAAGAGCTTCATGGGATAATTACTTAAAAATTTCCAGGGCAGATGCCGAAGAAATGGAACTTGAAAATTACCATGTGGCCAATGGGGGGTTAAATGGTAGTTATGTGAACATTAGGCTGGGGGATACTTTGGTTAAAAATGTGCCGGTTATAATTCAGCCGGGACAGGCTAAAGGTGCTGTTTCGCTGGCTTTGGGATATGGTAAAACTGAGGCAATTCAGGAAGAAATGCAGGTGGGTGTGAATGCTTACCCACTTTATAAAAATTTTAAATCTTTCCAAAACATTACTTTGGAAAAGGCTGAAGGTATACATGAATTTGCATGTATTCAGCTCCATAATACTTTGATGGGTAGGGGGGATATTGTTAAAGAAACCACCCTTGAAATCTTCAATACCAAGGATTCCCATTTTTGGAACCCTGTACCTGAAGTTTCCCTTAATCACCAGGAGACTCCGGTTACGGCTCCGGAAGTGGATATGTGGGAGAGCTTTGACCGCAGTATAGGGCATCATTTCAATATGTCTATAGATCTCAATGCCTGTACCGGTTGTGGGGCATGTGTGATAGCATGTCACGCAGAAAACAATGTGCCGGTTGTAGGGAAGGAAGAAGTGAGAAAATCCAGGGATATGCATTGGCTGCGTATTGATAGATATTACGCTTCTGAAGATGAAGGCTTTGGATCTGATATAGAAACCAAAGAAAATATGTCTGGCCTTGGCAGCTCACTTTCTACTTTTGCTGAACTTGAGCAACCTGCAGATAATCCGCAGGTGATTTTTCAGCCAGTTATGTGCCAGCATTGTAATCACGCCCCTTGTGAAACTGTATGTCCTGTAGCGGCAACCGTACATGGGCGTCAGGGACAAAATCAGATGGTCTATAACCGTTGTGTGGGTACAAGATATTGTGCGAATAACTGTCCTTATAAAGTACGTAGGTTCAACTGGTTCCTGTATAACAAAAACGAGGAGTTCGATTATCATATGAACAACGATCTTGGACGTATGGTTTTAAATCCTGATGTGACTGTACGCTCCAGAGGGGTTATGGAAAAATGCTCTATGTGTATCCAGAGAACCCAAAAAACTATTCTCGATGCCAAACGTGATGGTAGGCCTGTGGAGGATGGAGAATTCCAGACTGCCTGTTCTTTGGCCTGCGATAAGGGTGCTATTGTTTTTGGAGACGTTAATGACGACTCTACCTTAATTTATGAGAAAAGTACAGACGATAGAATGTACCACATGTTAGAATATCTTGGTACTAAGCCGAATGTAATGTATCAAACCAAAGTTAGAAACACTGCTGACGCTTAATAAAACATTAATAAAGAATCAATTTTAAAAGGATATGTCTCATTACGAAGCACCTATAAGAAAGCCTTTAGTTACTGGTGATAAAACCTACCACGACGTTACTATAGACGTGGCTGCCCCGGTTGAGGGAAGGGCGAATAAATCCTGGTGGATAGTTTTTTCCATATCGCTTGTGGCCTTTATGTGGGGATTAGGTTGTATTGTTTATACAGTATCTACAGGTATAGGAACATGGGGATTAAATAAAACTGTGGGATGGGCCTGGGATATCACCAATTTTGTTTGGTGGGTAGGTATCGGGCACGCAGGAACCCTTATTTCAGCAGTACTGCTATTATTCCGTCAGAAATGGAGAATGGCAATTAACCGTTCGGCAGAAGCGATGACAATTTTCTCGGTTATGCAGGCAGGTCTCTTCCCTATTATTCACATGGGACGGCCATGGCTGGCTTACTGGGTGTTGCCAATTCCAAACCAGTTTGGAAGTTTGTGGCCCAACTTTAATTCTCCGCTGCTATGGGATGTATTTGCGATTTCCACTTATCTTTCAGTATCCCTCGTCTTCTGGTGGACAGGATTATTGCCGGATTTCGCAATGATCAGGGACAGGGCTATTACCCCTTTTACCAAACGAATTTACAGTATCCTTTCTTTCGGTTGGAGTGGTCGTGCAAAAGACTGGCAGCGTTTTGAAGAGGTGTCACTGGTTCTTGCCGGGCTGGCAACTCCGCTGGTACTTTCAGTACATACCATTGTATCTTTTGACTTTGCTACCTCGGTTATTCCGGGATGGCATACCACCATTTTCCCTCCCTACTTTGTTGCAGGTGCAATTTTCTCCGGATTCGCAATGGTAAACACACTGCTTATCATTATGAGAAAAGTTTCTAATCTGGAAGATTATATTACGGTTCAGCATATAGAATTAATGAATATCGTAATCATGATTACTGGTTCTATTGTGGGTACAGCTTACATTACAGAACTGGTTATCGCGTGGTATTCAGGAGTGGAATATGAGCAATATGCATTTCTTAACAGGGCAACGGGGCCCTACTGGTGGGCATATTGGTCTATGATGACCTGTAATGTATTCTCTCCACAGTTTATGTGGTTCCCGCGATTAAGAAGAAGCATTATGTTCTCCTTCTTTATTTCGATAATTGTAAACATTGGAATGTGGTTTGAGCGTTTCGTAATTATCGTTACCTCGCTGCACAGGGATTACCTTCCTTCTGCATGGACAATGTTCTCCCCAACCTTTGTTGATATTGGTATATTTATAGGAACCATTGGATTTTTCTTTGTTTTGTTCCTGCTTTATGCACGTTCATTTCCTGTAATTGCGCAGGCAGAGGTGAAATCTATTTTAAAAGCTTCTGGAGAAAAATACAAGCGCCTAAGAGCCGAGCATGGAGATCATGTTAAACATTATGATCCAAATCCTCCTCAGCCTGCTGCAAATTCTTCCAGGGATGAAAAGAATGCTGAAAACTATAACCGTGTAACTTCTTCCGATGAAACTGCATCTGATGGAGATGGAGATGGACATGAACATGAAGATACCGTAAATGCCGATGCACTTACAGTTTCCGAAGTGACAAGAGATAGAATAGACGAAATGCTGGCCAGAATTGGTACTTACGATCCTGCCACTCATAAACAGGACAACCTGCAAAAACTTACCGCTGTAGGTCCATTACTTGAACAGCGCCTGCATCAGGTTGGGATTTACAGGTTTGAACAGGTAAGTAACCTAAAAGATGAAGATTTTGTATTGCTTTATGAAGTTATTGAAGGTTTCCCTGGTGCAGAGAAACGTAAAAACTGGGCGGCACAGGCGAACGAATTAAAAAATAAATAAGATGGCATCAAAAGTTATACACGCTATTTACAATGATGACGACTTGCTTCTCCAGGCGGTAAAGCAGGTTCGTGAAGCACGTTATCACATTGGCGAGATTTATACTCCCTTTCCGGTGCACGGTCTTGATAAGGTAATGGGGCTTGCTCCAACAAGATTAGCAATCACTTCCTTTCTTTACGGAGTAGTTGGTTTGACCGTTGCGGTAGTAATGATGAACGGACTTATGATACAGGACTGGCCACAGGATATTGGTGGTAAACCAAGTTTTAGTTTTCTTCAAAATATGCCGGCTTTTGTGCCAATTATGTTTGAACTTACGGTATTCTTTGCAGCTCACCTCATGGTTATCACCTTTTATATGAGAAGCAAAATATGGCCATTTAAGAAAGCTGAGAATCCCGATGTAAGGACAACAGATGATATGTTCCTTATGGAAATAGATGCCGCGGGACATGATGTAGATGGTCTAACGAAGTTTTTGTATGATACCGGTGCATCTGAAATTAAATTAATTGAAAAATAATCAGGCAGAATGAAAAGTTCATTTAGAAGATATTTATTGTTGTTCATCTTTGCGGCAAGTGTGATTTCCTGTGCGGAAGACAGCAGTCGAAATTATGAATATATGCCCAATATGTACCATACCGTAACCTATGAGACTTATGGGGAGTATCCGGTGTTTGAAAATGGGCAGGAAGCAAAATTGCCGGCTGAGGGATCAGTTCCAAGGGGATGGATGCCTTATCCATATGAGAATACTCCTGAAGGATTTGCAGCGGCAAGGGCCAATCTAAAGAATCCATTACCATATACTGAAGACAACCTCGCTGCCGGAAAGCAATTGTACACAATTTATTGTGCAGTCTGCCATGGCGATAATGGAGATGGACAGGGTATTTTGGCCGAAAGAG
Source organism: Autumnicola musiva (assembly GCF_031846585.1). NCBI lineage: Bacteria > Pseudomonadati > Bacteroidota > Flavobacteriia > Flavobacteriales > Flavobacteriaceae > Autumnicola > Autumnicola musiva. Next base: position 133,594 of record NZ_JAVRHK010000001.1, on the reverse strand, counting down.
AAAAAATTCTTGGTATCCCTCCTTACGATGATGCCGGAAGAAATATAAATGAAGGTACCGTTTATCATGTGATGTATTACGGACTTAATAATATGGGATCCTATGCCTCTCAAACCACTATAACAGAGCGGTGGTTAATTGATCAGTATGTGATGAAGTTGAAAAATGATCTGCAGGGTGGCCCGGAAAGGGAATTTGATCAAACCCAGAGAGGGGCAGAACCAGCCCGAAATCTTATACCTGCAATTAATGCAGAGAAGCCTATAATTGTTAAGGATAATGGGCGTGGTGTAAGCACTACATCAGGAGACCAGGAAAACCAAAATTAAGAATAAAGCATTTAGATCTAGTAATATGTACACGCTATCTAGTAAATTAAAATTAACGGCAATTATCTGTATGATTGTGGGTGCCATAGGTCTCGTTTACGGATTTATAGCAGCGCCGGATTCCGTTGGGGAGGTAAGGGAAATGTTGGCATCCCACGGAGCGCACGGTGAAACTCATCAAGAAGAAATTGGAGATGAAGCAGAGTACCCGCAGCCGGCAGGATATGAAATTGATGAACGTACCGATAATGAAATGGCTGAAGAGCAAACCCATCTTAGTGAAGAGGAAGAGCATGCTGAAGCTGGATCTCATGAGAATGATCATTATGAGCATGTTTTACATCAGCTTCAAAACAGGCCATGGGCAGCACTTTATGTTGCAGCTTTCTTTTTCTTTATGATCTCTCTGGGTGCACTTGTTTTCTATGCGATTCAATACGCAGCTCAGGCTGGATGGTCTCCGGTATTATTCCGGGTAATGGAAGCAATAACAGCCTATATTCTTCCCGGAGGTGTGATTATTTTTATTATTCTTTTACTGGCTGGATTTCATGTAAATCACCTGTTTATATGGATGGACCCCGAAGTAGTTGCTACTGACGAGATAATTCAAAATAAATCTTCTTATCTGAATGTCCCGTTCTTCTTAATAAGAGCAGCTGTATATTTGGGGGGATGGATTCTTTTCAGGTATTTATTAAGAAGAAATTCTATCCGTTTGGATAATGCCACAGATAACAGGTGGTTCAAATCAAATTTCAAACTTGCGGCAGGATTTTTAGTATTTTACGCGGTTTCAGAATCTATGATGTCCTGGGACTGGATTATGAGTGTAGACCCGCACTGGTTTAGTACCTTGTTTGGATGGTATGTATTCTCAAGTATGTTTGTTTCGGGAATTACGGTTATCGCAATAATTACTATCTATTTGAAATCAAGAAATTACCTCACATTTGTGAATAACAGTCATATTCATGATCTTGCCAAATTCATGTTCGGGATTAGTATTTTCTGGACCTATCTGTGGTTTTCACAGTTTATGTTAATCTGGTATTCTAATATTCCGGAAGAAGTGGTTTACTTTATTACGCGTATAGAAGATTATACCCTGCCTTTCTTCGGAATGGTGGCTATTAATTTCCTGTTTCCGGTATTGGTGCTCATGAATAGTGATTTCAAACGCGTAAACTGGTTTGTGATCATGACTGGTATTGTGATATTAATTGGTCACTACCTTGATGTTTTTGTGATGATAATGCCGGCAACCGTGGGAGAATCCTGGTTTATAGGAATTCCTGAAATAAGTGCTGTGCTTTTCTTTGGAGGATTGTTTACTTTTGTGGTCTTTAGTGCACTTACCAAGGCGCCGCTACTGGTAAAAAGGAATCCTTTTATAAAGGAGAGTGAAAATTACCATTATTAATAAAAGATTGATTGTTTAAAGAAGAATATAAAAGATGACCGTATTTTTAGTAATCGTAGTACTGGCACTTCTGGCCGTAACTGGATGGCAAATGTCAAAGATATTCCAGTTATCAAAAAGACCCGATACAGATACTTCGCAGGTAGCCAACGATAAGGATAATAATACCCAGGGACTTTTCATGTTTATATTCGTGATTATGTTCTTTGCATTAATGATTTACTGTTTCTGGTATTATAGTCAGTTCTATCTTCCGGGAGCAGCCTCCGAACATGGTTCTCAGTACGACAGCCTGATGTTTATTTCCATTGCGGTTATTATGACTGTACAGGTAATCACCCAGGCTTTACTGTTTTATTTTGCTTATAAATACCGAGGAAACAAAAGGCAAAAAGCTCTTTTTTATGCCGATAATGACCGTCTGGAATTTATCTGGACCATTATTCCGGTAATTGTTCTGGCAGGTTTGATTCTTTACGGCTTGTTTACATGGTCTAATATTATGAATGTAAATGAAGAGGATAATCCTTTGGTGGTTGAATTATATGCACAGCAGTTTAGCTGGACCGCCCGCTATGCAGGTGAGGATAATACCCTTGGAAAGGCAAATGTCCGGTTTATAGAAGGAGTTAATACAGTAGGTGTAGATCAAACCGACAGCTATGCCGAAGATGATATTGTAGCTACTGAATTACACCTTCCTGTAGGCAGGCCGGTAATTTTTAAACTTCGTTCCCAGGATGTATTACACTCTGCATATTTCCCTCATTTCCGGGCTCAAATGAATGTGGTGCCGGGTATGATTACTCAATTTGGCTTTACTCCAACTATCACTACTGAAGATATGAGGTCAAGCCAGTATATGGAAGATAAGGTGCGGAACATTAATGAAATAAGAAAGGATAATAGTAAAACCTTAATTGCAAATGGAGAAGCACCTTTAGATTCTTACGAATTTGATTATTATCTGCTTTGTAATAAAATTTGTGGTATTGCACACTACAATATGCAAATGAAAATTGTGGTTGAAAGTCCTGAAGATTATCAGGAGTGGATTGAAGAGCAAACCACTTTTAAAGAAACTATGGCCACCGAGGCAGCTCAGAATGAACCTGTAGAGGTTCAGGATCCCGGAGGACAGGAAGAGGAGCAGTGGGATCCGCCAAAAGAAGTAGGGGAGACCACAGAGGCAATGGATCAGGATCAAGGAGTAGAAAATTAAAAGATTAAAGAAGTACAGATATGTCAGCAATAGCAAACGCACCGGCTCACGATCATCACGATGATCATGGACATCATCATAAACAAACATTTATAACAAAATATATTTTTAGTCAGGATCATAAGATGATTGCCAAGCAATATCTTATCACCGGACTTTTAATGGGAGTTATAGGTATTGCCATGTCTATCCTTTTCAGGATGCAACTGGCCTGGCCCGGGGAATCTTTCTGGGTTTTTGAAGTATTATTGGGAAAATGGGCGCCAGATGGTGTAATGTCTCCTTCCATTTATCTGGCTTTGGTGACTATCCATGGTACCATTATGGTTTTCTTTGTGCTTACTGCGGGCTTAAGTGGTACATTTAGTAACCTTCTTATTCCGTTGCAGATTGGTGCGCGTGATATGGCATCTGGATTTTTGAACATGGTTTCTTACTGGTTGTTCTTCCTGTCCTGTATTATCATGTTAAGTTCTCTTTTTGTGGAATCCGGGCCTGCCATGGCGGGATGGACCATTTATCCGCCGCTTAGTGCATTGCCTCAGGCAATTAGTGGATCTGGTACGGGTATGACCTTATGGTTGGTGGCAATGGCTGTGTTTATTGCTTCCTCACTTCTTGGATCATTAAATTATATTGTAACTGTACTCAACCTGAGAACCAAAGGTATGTCTATGACCAGGCTGCCTTTAACTATCTGGGCATTTTTTGTAACTGCAATTATCGGGGTGGTATCTTTCCCGGTGTTGCTTTCAGCTGCACTACTTCTTATTATGGACCGTAGCTTTGGAACATCATTCTTCCTCAGTGATATATTTATCCAGGGAGAAGTACTGGCACATCAGGGCGGTTCACCGGTTCTTTTTGAACACCTTTTCTGGTTCCTCGGCCATCCGGAAGTTTATATTGTAATTCTACCGGCCCTGGGTATTACTTCAGAAATTATTGCCACCAACTCCCGTAAACCCATTTTCGGATATCGTGCGATGGTTGCATCTATACTGGCAATTGCATTCCTTTCTACAATTGTATGGGGACACCACATGTTTGTATCTGGTATGAACCCGTTCCTTGGTTCGGTATTTACCTTTACAACATTGTTGATTGCGATCCCTTCAGCTGTAAAAGCCTTTAACTACATTACCACTTTATGGAAAGGAAATTTACAGATGAACCCTGCAATGTTATTTTCCATAGGTTTGGTTTCAACTTTTATTACTGGTGGTTTAACAGGTATTATTTTGGGAGATTCCACTCTGGATATCAACGTGCATGATACTTACTTTGTGGTTGCTCACTTCCACCTGGTAATGGGTATATCAGCACTCTATGGTTTGTTTGCCGGTGTTTATCACTGGTATCCGAAGATGTTTGGAAGAATGATGAATAAAAACCTTGGTTATATCCATTTCTGGGTAACTGCTGTTGGAGCCTACGGAGTCTTCTTTCCGATGCATTTTATTGGTATGGCAGGTCTTCCAAGAAGATATTACACTAACACAGCATTCCCTTATTTTGATGATCTGGCAGATGTAAATGTAATTATTACTGTTTCGGCTATTATTACCGCATTGGTACAGTTGGCATTTATTTACAACTTCTTCAGCTCTATGTTCTTCGGAAAAAGAGCTGTTCAGAATCCATGGAAATCGAATACTCTTGAATGGACTACCCCGGTGGAGCACATTCATGGGAACTGGCCTGGCGCTATTCCTTCCGTCTATCGTTGGCCTTATGATTATAGCAAAATAAATGAAGATGGAGAATATGTAATTCATGGTCAGGATTTTGTTCCGCAGACCACACCACTTCAAAAAGATGAAGAAGAACTAAATCATTAAAATTTCTTTTATAATTTATACAAAAAGCCTTTTCTTACCGAAGAGGCTTTTTCTTTTTATATTTGTTCAGCAGAAGGCTGAATCTTAAATAAAGCCCTACTGCCAATAAAATATGCTATGAACGAAAATCTTGATCCTACCGGTGAGAATTTTTCTCCGGAAGAATTTGATATTGAAAGAGCACTGCGTCCCCTCAGTTTTGATGACTTTGCAGGGCAGGATCAGGTGCTGGAAAACCTGAAGGTTTTTGTTCAGGCAGCGAATTTAAGAGGTGAGGCTTTAGACCATACTTTATTTCATGGTCCTCCGGGCCTGGGGAAAACCACCCTTGCCCATATCCTGGCTAATGAACTTGATGTGAGCCTTAAAGTTACCTCCGGCCCTGTGCTGGATAAACCAGGAGATTTAGCAGGTTTACTTACCAATCTTGAAGAACGTGATATTCTTTTTATAGATGAAATCCACAGGTTGAGCCCTGTAGTGGAGGAGTATTTGTATTCCGCAATGGAAGATTATCGAATTGATATTATGATAGAGTCAGGGCCCAATGCCCGTACGGTTCAAATAAATCTCAGTCCTTTTACCCTTGTTGGCGCAACTACCAGGTCTGGTTTGCTTACCGCGCCTATGCGGGCAAGATTTGGAATTTCCAGCAGGTTACAATATTACTCTACCGAACTGCTTTCTGATATCGTGCAGCGTAGTGCTGAAATTCTTAAAGTTCCTATTACTTTGGATGCGGCAATAGAAATCGCCGGTCGTAGTAGAGGTACACCGCGTATTGCAAATGCACTACTTCGCAGAGTGCGCGATTTTGCCCAGATAAAGGGTAATGGGAAAATAGATATTGAAATTTCCAAATATGGGCTTAAAGCACTTAATGTAGATGCGCACGGCCTGGACGAGATGGATAACAAGATACTGAGTACGATAATTGATAAATTTAAAGGTGGTCCTGTTGGGATCACTACTTTGGCCACGGCAGTGAGCGAAAGTGCCGAGACAATTGAAGAAGTTTACGAACCTTTCCTTATTCAGCAGGGGTTTATTTACAGAACGCCCCGCGGCCGTGAAGTTACTGAAGCTGCTTATAAGCATCTCGGCAGGATTAAAGATAACATGCAGGGAGGACTTTTTTAGTAGATGGATGGGAGTAACAGACCCCACGTTTTAAACCTGTGAGGTCTTGATAACCCAACTGAATGAAAACTGAAAATATAATACTGTGTTCTCCTGTTTTAATGGAAGAATTTATCGAGGCCGGAGGAGGTCAAATCTAATATGACCAGATGAAAAATATGATTCCAACAGTTTCTACTTTTCAGTTTTTAAAGAATGCCAATCGTATTCTGCGGAATCCCTTACCCTTCCACCATGAAAATTTTGAAAAATTCGGTGATGTTTTTCAGATAGATCTAGGCTTCGGCAAGAAAATAATCTTTTGCAGGAATGCCGGCCTGGCTAAATATGCCCTTCAGAAGAATCAGAAAGACTACCATAAATCTGAAATTCAGACTAAAGAAATGGCCAAGTATATTGGCCACGGACTTCTTACCACCGATGGTGAAAAGTGGAAGAAACAGCGGCGAATGATTCAGCCGGCCTTTCACAAAAAACAACTGGCCCGGCTTCTGGAAAGTATAGATTCAGCTATAAAAATTGAGCTGGATAAGATTAAACCAAATAAGGAAACTGATATTTTTCCAATTTTTAATGATCTGGCTTTTCAAACCGTGGTGCAATCGTTATTTAGTGGTGCGGCTAATCAGGAAGAAATTGACCGGCTGCAATATATCACCGAAGCCGCTCAGAAAATGCTGGTAAAAGAACTACGTCAGCCTTTCAAGAGATGGTATTTTCACCTTACGGGAAAAATAAGGCATCACCTTCAGCTTACACAGGAGGCGCGTGATATTCTGAAGAAAATAGTGGCAGAACGTAAGGCAGGTGGAAAGCGGTATGATGATTTGCTGGATATGTTGCTGGACGCCCGTTATGAAGATGGCAATGGGATGGATGAAGAACAGCTGATAGATGAAATTCTAATTCTCTTTACTGCAGGCCATGAAACTACATCAAATGCGCTGACTTTTATTGCTGAATTGCTTGCAAAACATCCGGAAGTTCAGGAGAAAATTTCTGCAGAAACTAAGAAAGCAAAGGCAGGCTCTGAAAATCTTTTTCAATTTCTAAAATCCTGTACATATACTGCTGCCGTAATAGAAGAATCCATGCGCTTATATCCGCCGGTTTATTTTATAGATCGCGTGAATCTTGAAGAAGATGAATATGAAGGAATTTCTATTCCGAAAGGTTCCAGCCTGTTGTTCTCTATGTTTGAAATCCACCGGCACAAATCGCACTGGGAAAATCCTGAAAAATTTGATCCGGAAAGATTTATGGGAGAGAATAATCATGAGCCATTTTATTATCCTTTTGGTGCCGGCCCCAGGAAATGTATTGGCAACAATTTTGCAATGTATGAGATGATTATAGCTGTGGCAGAATTGGTTTCACGCTATAAAATATCGGGTGCTTCAGGAAAAATTGAAGTTTTGCCATTGATAACGCTGAAACCAAAAAATGCCCTCCTAAAATTTAGTCCAAGATCGTTATGAGTAATGAAGGGAAATATTCTGAAATGATTAAAACCGAAGCTAAACGTCTCGGTTTTCTGTCATGCGGAATTTCCAAAGCTGAATTTCTTGAAGAAGAGGCTCCACGGCTGGAAGAATTTCTGAATAAAAACCGCCACGGCGAAATGCAGTGGATGGAAAATCATTTTGATAAACGCCTTGATCCCACAAAACTCGTTCCCGGTTCAAAAAGTGTAATTTCCCTGTTGCTGAATTACTATCCTCACGATTTTCAAAATAACGATTCTTATAAAATCAGCAAATATGCCTTCGGCCGGGATTATCATTTTGTGATAAAAGATAAACTGAAGCAGTTGCTTAATTTCATGCAGGATGAAATTGGGGAAATTGAAGGCCGTGCTTTTGTAGATTCGGCGCCTGTTTTGGATAAAGCCTGGGCCGCCAGAAGTGGACTGGGCTGGATTGGTAAAAATTCCAATCTGCTTTCCAAACAAACCGGCTCCTTCTTTTTTATTGCTGAACTTATTGTAGACCTGGATCTGGAATATGACATGCCGGTTACCGATCACTGCGGAAGCTGTACCGCATGCATTGATGCCTGTCCTACAGATGCCATTGTGGAACCTTATAAGGTAGATGGCAGCAAATGTATTTCTTACTTCACGATTGAACTTAAAGATGAGCTGCCAAACTCTTACAAAGATAAGTTTGACGACTGGATGTTTGGCTGTGATGTTTGCCAGGACGTTTGTCCCTGGAACCGGTTTTCAAAACCACATAATGAGCCGCTTTTTAACCCGCACCCGCAACTGCTGGAAAATGATAAAAAAGATTGGCAGGAAATTACCAAAGAAACCTTCAATGAAATCTTTAAAAAATCGGCTGTAAAAAGAACAAAATATGAGGGATTGATACGAAATCTCAGGTTTTTAGAGAAATAGCTTAAATAATCGCAATATATATTATTTAAGTCCTTCATTGTCTATATCTGTGTATCACAGCATCACAAATTTTTTTTCAGTTATTGTAATAAACCGGTTTTTTTGTCACTAAACAGGTAAAGACCATTTTGAGTAAAGATTTCTACACCCAGTTTATTCTGCCATACGCCGGGATTATCATTAAGATATGCAGGGCATATACCGATACAGAAGAGGATTTTCAGGACTATTACCAGGAGGTTTGTCTGCAAATATGGAATAGCCGTAAAAACTTTCAGGAAAAGTCAAAATGGTCTACCTGGGTTTACAGGATTTCCCTTAATGTATGTATGAGCCTTTTAAGGAAGAGGAAAAAGAAACAGGTTTATTCTTCCGATCACATTGAAGTGCAAAATATCCCAGATGCCGAAAACTCCTTCCAGGATGAATCTTTACAATTATTGTATAGGGCAATACGGCAACTATCAGAATTAGACCGTGCTATAATTTTGCTTTACCTGGAAGAAAAATCTTATAAAGAAATTGCAGAAATAATTGGAACTACACCAAATAATATTGGGGTGAGAATAACCCGAATTAAGAAACAAATCAAAAAAATACTTGATGGAAAAATCTATTGAAAATATCTGGAAAAAAGGATTTGAAGCTGAAGAAAAACTTTCGGCTCCGGTGGTGTCAAATTTGTATGAAAGGAAATCGGCACTTCTTATTGAACAAATAAAGAGGGCCACTAAAAAGGATAATTTAAGCTTAATTCCAGTTGGAGTTGTGATTTTTGGTATCCTGGTTTTTATGGGTAAACTCTTGCTGGGTTTTTATGTTGCTGCTTTAATTACTGTACTTTATTTTTTGAACAAGAAAAAGCTGAAAGAGCTGGATACACTTGATGTTAGAAATAGCACCTATGATTATCTCTTAAACTATAGAACTCAGGTTAAAAGTATTATGAGATATTCTACATGGCTCATGGGAGTTGGATTTCCTTTAGTGACTATTCCAGCGTATTGGATGTTTTTTAGGGGTAGCAAACTAATGACCGGCTTTAAGCAACTCCCGTTATCTGAGGAAATTTTGATTTTTTCGGGTGTGGCTGCATTGCTTTCAGTATTAGGAGTTTTAGCTTATCGAATAAGTACTAAAATAATCTACGGAAGTTTGCTGGCTAAATTGGAAAGCACCATTGAAGATATGGAGGAATTAATGAAAAATTAGCTATCATCTTATGTTAAGGAAGAGAGTTGCAGTGGTACCTTATTCAGTCATTTTCAAAAAAAATCGGCCGTAAAAAGAACAAATAGGAGGGATTGAAACGAAACCTTAAATATCTGCAAAGTTAGTGCTGTGGGTTTATTGCTTCTTTCCATTCCTTTCAAAATCTTTGTAACTTTTAAAAACTTCAGTATTAAAGGTAATGGGGATCACATGTTGTATGGCAACATTCTTCGAATTTTTCCTGGCAGGATGTTCTATCTTTAAATCAGCAAATAATCGCAACGCCTCTTCTTTTAAAAATTTATTTCGTGTTCTAACATTTACCTGTCTAACTACTGCTTCCTCAGTAACTATAAATTGTACATAGGCTTTGCCTGGTAAATTTCGATGGTCCACCAACTTCATGATATCTATGTTTTGATGAATATATTCATTTAACCCGGTAGTAAAACATTCTTTGCTGTTAAGGCTGTCAGCGCATTTAATAATAAAGGGTGCTTCATCAACTTCGGCAAGATTAAATATTTTGGTTTGTGCTTGGAGATTTAAAGCACATAAAGTGTAAAAGGAAAACATTACGGCAATTTGTTTCATAACAATCATAGTTTAAGCACTAAAATAGCATTATTTTATGTACATATAAATTGCTGTAATTCAATTTAGTTTTCTAAATGGTTGGCACCTTCAAAATCTTTGTATCCCTTCTTCTCTTCCGAAGAGGATAATATCTTACAAACATTTTAAAATATATAATTAGTTATTGTGGGTAAGCTTCCTAACTTTGTAAATCAGGTAAAAAAAATATCATGGATAACAAAGCAAGGAAAAGACGCGAAGCACTGGTTTATCACGCAAAACCAAAACCGGGAAAAATTGAAGTTGTGCCCACTAAGAAATATGCAACCCAAAGGGACCTTTCCCTGGCATATTCCCCCGGCGTGGCAGAACCTTGCCTTGAAATTGAAAAAGATAAAGACAATGCCTACAAATATACCACTAAGGGAAACCTGGTAGCGGTGATTTCTAATGGTACTGCTGTATTGGGGCTAGGCGATATTGGCCCGGAAGCTTCCAAACCTGTAATGGAGGGGAAAGGCCTGCTGTTTAAAATATTTGCTGATATTGATGTTTTTGATATTGAAGTGGACACTAAAGATGTGGACAAATTCATTGAAACCGTTAAAAATATTGCGCCTACATTCGGCGGAATCAACCTTGAAGATATTAAGGCGCCCGAAGCTTTTGAAATTGAGCAGCGCCTAAAGGCTGAACTGGATATCCCGGTAATGCATGACGATCAGCACGGGACTGCAATTATCTCGGCGGCAGCCTTATTAAATGCCCTTGAACTCGCTGAAAAGAAGATAGAAAATGTAAAGATTGTGGTGAGTGGCGCCGGTGCTGCAGCCGTTTCCTGTACCAAGCTTTACAAATCTTTTGGTGCCAAAGCTGAAAATATAGTAATGCTGGACAGTAAAGGAGTGATCCGCAAGGATCGTCCGGGGATTTCTGAAGAGAAAATTGAATTCGCTACTGAAAGGAAAATTGATACCCTTGAGGAAGCCATGAAGGATGCCGATGTATTTATAGGGCTTTCCATTGCGAATATTGTTTCTCCTAATATGCTTAAAAGCATGGCCAAAACACCTATTGTTTTTGCCATGGCCAATCCAAATCCCGAGATAGATTACCAATTGGCTATGGATACCCGGGACGATATCATTATGGCTACCGGAAGAAGTGACCATCCTAATCAGGTAAATAACGTACTTGGTTTTCCTTTCATTTTCCGTGGCGCACTGGACGTGCGTGGAACAAAAATAAATGAGGAAATGAAAATGGCAGCGGTAAAAGCCCTTGCCGAACTGGCAAAGGAAGCTGTGCCGGAACAGGTAAATATTGCTTACGGGGAAACCCGCCTTAATTTTGGGGCAGATTATATTATTCCGAAGCCGTTCGATCCACGTTTAATTGCGAAGGTGCCGCCGGCAGTTGCCATGGCAGCGATGCAAAGTGGTGTCGCCAGGCAGCCTATTCAGGATTGGCAAAAATATGAAGATGAACTCCTGGAACGCATGGGCAACGAAAATAAAATTACCCGTTTGCTCATTAACCGTGCTAAAATAAATCCGAAACGAATTGTTTATGCTGAAGCAGATCACCTGGATGTGCTTAAAGCTGCCCAAATCGTTAAAGATGAAGGAATAGGAACTCCAATTTTACTGGGAAGAAGGGAAGTGATTGAGGAATTAATGAAGGAGATAGATTTTGATGCATCCGATGTTGAAATAATCGATCCCATTTCTGATGAGGAGGAAGAGCACAGGAAAGCTTATGCACAGGTTTACTGGAAAACCAGGAGCAGGAATGGAATAACGCTTTACGATGCTGAAAAGCTGATGCGCGAACGCAACTATTTTGCTGCCATGATGGTAAATGAAGGTGATGCCGATGCCTTACTTTCAGGCTATTCCAGGGCATATCCAACTGTGGTGAAGCCTATGCTGGAACTTATAGGGATGGCAAAAGGAGTAACAAGGGTGGCCGCTACCAACGTTATGAATACCTCCCGCGGCCCTATCTTTATAAGTGATACCTCCATTAATATAGATCCCTCAGCTAAAGATCTTGCTAAAATTGCCCAAATGACTGCCCGAACGGTACAATTGTTTGGTATGGATCCGGTAATTGCCATGATTTCTTATGCTAATTTTGGTTCTTCAAAAGACCCGAGGGCGAAAAAGGTGAAGGAAGCGGTTACTTACCTGCATCGCTTTCATCCTGAATTAAATGTGGATGGGGAATTACAAACAGATTTTGCCCTTAATAAAGAAATGCTGGAGGGAAAATTCCCTTTTTCAAAACTGGCCGGAAAGAAAGTAAATACTCTGATTTACCCTAATCTAGATTCCGCCAACAGCACTTACAAACTTATTAAAGAACTTAATAATGTAGATTCCATAGGGCCTATTATGATGGGTATGAAAAGACCGGTACATATACTTCAGCTGGGAGCCAGTGTGGAAGAAATGGTAAATATGTCTGCCGTGGCTGTGGTAGATGCCCAGGAAAAGGAAAAGAAGCTAAAGAAACAATAACAATATGAGGCATTTAATAACATAAATGCGGTATTGGCCTTTGCTTTATTTTACTACATTTGGGATCTTTAACTTTCTGTTAACGCATGATCCACCATTTAAAAGGGAAGCTTGTTGAAAAGAACCCTACATATGTCGTTGTAGAATGCGGCGGTGTTGGTTATTTTCTCCATATCTCCCTGCATACATTTTCGTTAATTCCGCAAGATGAAGCTGTGAGCCTGTATACTCATTTACAAGTGAAAGAGGATTCCCACACTCTTTTCGGCTTTAAGGAAAAATCTGAGAGAGAGATCTTCAGGTTGCTCATTTCGGTATCCGGAGTGGGGGCAAGCACCGCCAGAACTATGCTTTCTTCCTTAGAGCCCGGGCAAATTAAGGAAGCCATTGCAGCCGGGGATGCTGCAACTATTCAAAGTATTAAAGGTATAGGAACTAAAACCGCCCAGCGCGTAATTCTCGATTTAAAGGATAAAATTCTTAAAGTTTTTGGTGAAGATGAAGTTTTTGCTTCTTCAGACAATACTGTAAAGGAAGAAGCGTTATCTGCACTGGAAACCCTTGGTTTTGCCCGAAAACAAGCTGAAAAAGTCATTGATAAAATTTTGAAGGAAAGCCATGCCCCAACCGTTGAGTCTTTGATAAAACAGGCGCTTAAAAATTTATAATTACTTTGAAGAACAATTACTTGCAAATGCCAACATCGGGATGGTCTACCTTAGTGTTGCTATTAGTAATTTCTTTTAAACTCTCTGCCCAGGAAGAGGGGCAAACCCCGCAGGATACTACTCAAACCGGTTATGTGCTTGGGGAAATTTCCCTGCCCGATCCGGAGAGTATTGTCACAAAATACGAATATGATCCCCTGCTGGACAGGTACATCTACCGGCGCACCCTGGGGGATATCAATTTTTCCCTCCCGCTTATTCTTACTCCTGAAGAATATGAAGACCTGGTGCTTCAGGAGGAAATGCAGAATTATTTTAAGCTGAAGAACGATGCCCTTGCCGGAAATAAAGAAGGAGCTGAAGAAATCCAGAGGGATCTCCTGCCCGACTTCTATGTAAACAATAATTTCTTTGAGAGTATTTTTGGGGGAACCGAAATTAATATAGTCCCGCAGGGTACAGTTGAAATGGATCTGGGATTGCTGTACACCCGGCAGGATAATCCTGCATTTTCTCCCCGAAACCGCAGTAACCTCAGTTTTGATTTTGATCAACGCATTAGCTTAAGCATGATGGGGAACATTGGGAGTAGACTGGCTGTAACTGCAAATTATGATACTGAATCTACTTTCGATTTTCAGAACCAGTTAAAACTGGAATATTCACCTACCGAAGATGATATTGTTAGAAAAATTGAAGTGGGTAATGTAAACATGCCGCTCAATTCGGCATTAATACAGGGCGCGCAAAGCCTTTTTGGTTTTAAAACCGAACTGCAGTTTGGTAAAACTACCATAACCGGCGTTTTTTCTGAACAAAAATCTGAACGTCGTACGGTGAATGTTGAAGGTGGTGCCACGGTTGAAGATTTTGAGCGTTTTATCCTGGATTACGACCAGGACCGGCACTTTTTTCTTGCACATTACTTTCGGGACCATTATAACGAAGCCCTGGAAGATTATCCTTTTATCAATTCTAATATTCAGGTTAAACGTATTCAGGTATGGGTGACAAACAGGACCAATAACGTGCAAAACTTGCAGGATACACGTAATATTGTGGGTATTCAGGACATAGGAGAAACTAATGTACCCGGGAATATCGGCGTGGAATCACCGCCTGCCGGCTTCTTTAATTTACCGCCCGGTGCATATCCTGATAATGATAATAACGATTTTAATCCTTTTGGAATAACAGGTACTTCCCAATCTGTTTTAACCCCGGCAATAAGGGATGTAGCTACTGTAGACAGAGGATTTGGCGGAGTGACAGTTTCTGAAGGAACAGATTATGTGAAGCTGGAAAACGCACGCCAGCTTCAACCTAATGAATTTACCCTGAATACCCAGCTGGGGTATATTAGCTTGAACCAGCGCCTGAGCAATGATGAGGTTTTGGCCGTGGCATTTCAATTCACCGTAAACGGAGAGGTTTACCAGGTAGGAGAATTTGCCAATGACGGGGTGAATGCAACAGGAGATGTAAGCGTGAACAATGATCCTGATGCCAATCCGCGATCTAACCGAAACCTGGTGGTGAAGCTGTTAAAAAGTACCATTACCAATGTGAATGAACCTATCTGGGACCTGATGATGAAAAACATCTATAGCCTTGGTGCCTATCAGTTGGAACGGGAAGATTTCAGAATGAATATTCTGTATACAGATCCGCAACCGCTTAATTATATTAAACCTGCGGCAGATGCCTCGCTGCCTTTGCCTGAAGATGTTCAGGAAACACCATTGCTTCGGGTTTTTCGCCTCGATAAACTAAATACCAATAGTGATCCTATAAATGGAGGGGATGGTTTCTTTGATTATGTGCCGGGAATTACCATAGATCCAGAAAATGGAAACGTGATTTTTACCACTGTGGAACCTTTTGGTGAATATTTATTTAATAAACTGGATGTCACTCCCAACAGCGGGACAGAGCTTTATGATCTTCCTTCCACATGGAATGAGAATCAGGAAAAATATGTATTCAGGTCACTTTACCGTACCACCAAAACCCAGGCAGAACAGGAGGACGCCGATAAAAATAAGTTCCAGTTAAAGGGAAGGTATACTTCCGGTGAAGTGGAGGGAATTCCTATTGGCTTTAACCTGCCGCAGGGGTCTGTTACGGTTACTGCCGGAGGCCGGGTGCTTCAGGAAGGCGTGGATTATGTGGTGAATTATGAATTAGGCAGGGTTCAGATTTTGGATGAAGCGCTGTTGGCTTCAGATATTCCTATTCAGGTAAATACCGAAACCAATGCATTATTCGGGCAGCAAACCAAGCGGTTTACAGGTATTAATGTGCAGCACCTTATTAATGAAAATTTTCTTGTGGGAGGTACATTTCTAAATTTAAAGGAAAAACCACTTACCCAAAAATCTAGTTATAGTTATGAACCTATCAATAATTCTATTTTTGGTGTAAACCTTAATTACGCGACTGAAGTTCCATTCTTCACCCGGCTTGTGAATAAGCTGCCCAATATAGACACCGATGTTAAATCCAATCTTTCGGTACGGGGGGAATTTGCATATTTATTACCCGGTGCTCCTGCTGCAAGCGATTTTGAAGGAGATGTTACCACCTATGTAGATGATTTTGAGGCTTCACAAACTTCTATAGATATTAATTCACCTCTTAGCTGGGAGCTTTCCAGTGTACCCCTGGGCTTTGGTGGGGAATTGGCGAACGGATCTATAGAGTATGGATACAAAAGAGCCAAATTGTCCTGGTACACGGTAGATCCCATTTTTTATACCAGCAGCAGGCCTGATGGTATTACAGATGCTGAACTTTCCAACTTCAGGACCCGCCGGGTAGCGCTAAGTGAAATTTTTCCGAATACCGATGTGGTGCAGGGGCAGCCACAGGTGTTGTATACTATGGATGTTTCTTATCTTCCGGAACAAAGAGGTTCATATAATTACAACCCTGCCGCAGCCGGAACGGGTATTTTGCCATCTCCACAACAGAATTTCGCAGGTATAATGAGGGGCATCAATACCACCAATTTTGAACAATCCAATGTGGAGTTTATAGAATTCTGGGTGATGGACCCCTACATCTATGAAGATAACAGGAATGATTCCGGTGGAAAAATTGTCTTTAACCTCGGGAATATATCTGAGGATGTTCTGAAGGATGGAAGGAAACAGTACGAAAATGGCCTTTCCCAGGGTGGCGGAGCAGAAAATGCTATATTAACCAATTTTGCCAAAGTCCCTGCAGATCAGTCCCTGGTTTATGCGTTTGATTCTGAAGGCCAGGCGCGAATAAATCAGGATGCCGGGTATGACGGATTACTTGATGCTGCCGAAGCTGAGTTTTTTCCGCAGTTTGCAGATTCAGAAGATCCTTCTGCAGATAATTTCGAATATTTTCTAAATACCAATGGCGGGATTGTAGAAAGATATCTCAATTACAATAATACAGAGGGTAACTCCCCTACCAATGTAGGAAACACCAATAGGGGGAATACTACCCTTCCTACCACCGAGGATATTAACCGGGACAACACCATGAATACAATTAACAGCTATTTTGAGTATGAAATTCCGTTTTTTCCCGGTATGGGAATAGCCAATAATCAGTATATAACCGATGTGCGGGAGATTACAACCACGCTCAGGAATGGTCAAAACCTTCCGGTAAGATGGTTGCAGTTCAAAATTCCTATTTATGAACCAACCACTGCTTTGGGAGGAATAGCCGACTTCCGGTCCATCAGGTTTATGCGCATGTACCTTACAGGTTTTGAAGATCCTACTCTTTTACGATTCGGAACAATGGACTTGGTAAGAGGCGACTACCGAAGGTACACTCAAAGCCTGAATACCGAAAGCCCCATTCCCGAAAATTCCAATACACTGTTTGAAGTAGCTGCGGTAAATATTGAAGAAAATGAAAACCGGGAGCCTATTCCTTATGTATTACCTCCCGGTGTTCTTCGTGAAGAGTTATATGAAGGGAATACCAATATTCGCCAGAATGAACAATCACTTCTTATCAGAGTTTGTGATCTGGAACCACAGGATGCCCGCGCAGTTTACAAGAACTTTCAACTGGATATGCGGCAGTATGAAAATCTGGAAATGTTTCTTCATGCCGAATCTTTTCTGGGTGAAATTCCTTTAAAAGACGGGCAGTTAGTTGCTTTTATAAGGATGGGAACAGATTTTAAAGAAAACTATTATCAAATTGAAGTGCCTTTATCTCCCACCCAGTTCAATGCAGCTACTGCAGAAGAAATCTGGCCGGACGTAAACCGCCTGAATTTATCCCTGGAACTACTTCAAAAGGTAAAAACTGCAGTTTTGGGAGACCCTTCTTTAAGCACAGGTGAACTTAATTTTTTTACTGAAGATGCTGTGTTAACCGATGCCGAATCTGATTATGAAATGGGCAGACTGCGCATTGGAATAAAGGGGAACCCCAGTTTTGGAAATATTCGCATGCTTATGCTGGGTGTAAAGAACGGCACAAGTACCGAAGGAGTGCAGGATCTTTGTGGAGAAGTATGGTTTAATGAATTAAGGCTTTCCGGTTTAAATAATGAAGGAGGCTGGGCCGGCATAGTAAATATGGATACCAATTTTGCCGATTTTGCCAATGTTTCTGCTACAGGAAGAAGAAGTACTGTTGGTTTTGGTTCTATAGAACAAGGGCCAAACCAAAGGAGCCGTGAAGATTTACAGCAGTATGATGTTGTTACTAATGTAAATTTAGGCCAGGTTTTGCCTGTAGATTGGGGAGTGAGGATTCCATTTAACTACAGCAGGGGGGAAGAACTAATCACTCCAAAATACGACCAGGAATTCTTAGACCTGGAGCTGGACACAAGACTTTCTGCAATTGAAGATACTGAAGAAAGAGAAAGGGTGAAAGAGCAGTCTCAAAGCTATACTAAAAGGCAGAGTGTGAATTTAATCGGGTTGAGAAAGGAACGTATGGGAGATGCCAAACCTATGCCTTACGATATAGAAAATTTTGCTTTCTCAACGTCTTATAACCAGATTGATCACCGGGATTTTGAGATACAAGATGGCATAGATAAAAATGTAAGAGTGGGAGGAACCTATGAGTATAATTTTGTTCCCAAAGTAGTGGAGCCATTTAAGAATATTGCAGCCCTGGACAGTAGTGATTATTTCAACCCCATCAAAGACTTTAATATTAATCTGCTGCCTACAAATATTAATGCGAGTTCAACAATTTTCCGGCAATATAACGAGCAGAAATTCCGCTCTCTGGAACTTTCTGACAATGATATTGGAATCCCCACACTCTACCAACGCAATTATCTTTTTGACTGGCAATACGGGATCAATTATAATTTAACAAAATCCTTAAGCTTCAGTTTTAATGCTTCCAACAACAGGATTATAAGAAACTATATAGATGAAGAAGGTTTTGCAGATAACACTATTGGTCTTTGGGATAATTTCTTCAATGTTGGAGAACCAAACCTGCATTATCAAAGCCTGCAGGTAAATTATGAAATTCCACTGGCGAAAATTCCTGTTTTGAATTTTGTAAAAGCCACTTATACCTACACCGGAGACTTCCAGTGGCAACGAGGTTCTGAGATTTATGACGATCTGGAAGATATACCTGATATTGGAAACAGTGTGCAGAATTCAAATTCTCATCAACTCAATGCCAATCTGGACATGCAGAAGCTTTATGATTATGCTGGGCTTTTAGAAAAGAAGAAAACAAATCCCAAACGAAGTATAAAAGAACGAAGTGCGGGGGTGCCCACTCCCGGTGCTTCAAGAGGTGAGGGTTTGGAAAAACCCGCAGCACCTGTAGAGAATGCCAAAGGCTACGAGACCTGGAACACCTTTATATCTGTTGCAACGGCAATAAAATCTATCCAGGTAAATTACCGGGAAAATCAGGGGATTTTCCTCCCGGGATATATACAAAGCATTGGTTTTATGGGAACCTTACAGCCAAGTACGGGCTTTACCTTTGGGCTGCAGGATGATATAAGATATGAGGCGGCGCGCAAGGGATGGCTAACTTTATTTCAGGATTTTAATCAGCAGTATTCTTCGGTAGAAAGTGAGGAGCTTAATATTCAGTCGGCTATACGGCCAATTCCCGATTTAACTATAGATATTAGTGCAAGAAGGAGCTATGCCGAAACCTATACAGAAAACTATCAGGTAGATCCTCTTTCATTGGAATATCAACCTTTAACCCCCTATAATTACGGGAACTTCAGTATTTCCACCTTAATGATAGGAACAGCATTCAACCAGAGCAATGAACAGTCTTCTGAAAATTTTGAAATCTTCAGACAAAACAGATTGAGGATTGCAAGACGGCTTGCGCAGGAAAGAGGGTTGGACCCAAATGATGTAGATGATGAGGGCTATCCGGTAGGAATAGGTAAAACGAACCAGGCGGTATTATTACCTGCTTTTCTTGCGGCATACTCGGGTACCGATGCCGGTAATGTGAAACTAAGTGCCTTTAGAAGTTTTCCTTTGCCAAACTGGGCGATAAAATATACCGGATTTATGAGGATTGGCTGGTTCAGGGAAAAATTCAGAAGGTTCTCCATGAGCCATGGTTATCAATCAGATTACACCGTTAACCAGTTTCAAACCAATCTGGATTATGATCCTGATAATATTGAGGAAACCAACCAGGCAGGAGATTTTAAAAATCCGGTACTATTTTCCAATGTTGTACTTACCGAATTGTTTACTCCATTGGTGCGGATAGATTTGGAAACCAAAGATGCCATCCAGGTTTTAGCTGAAATTCAAAAGGACCGGGCACTTTCCTTCAGTTTTGATAATAATTTGCTAACCGAGGTAAAAGGGAATGAGTATACGCTGGGACTGGGATACCGCATAAGAGATTTGAAAATTGCTACCAAATTCGGCGGGCGCAACCGCATAATAAGCAGTGACCTCAATATTAAGGGGAATCTTTCGCTGCGGAAGAATAAGACCATCATCAGGTATCTGGATCTTGAAGACAGCCAGGTGGTAGCGGGGCAGGATATATGGGCCATAGGTTTTACGGCAGATTATGCTATAAGCCGAAACCTTACCGCATTGTTGTATTATGAGCATAATTTTTCTGAATATGCAGTGTCTACAGCATTTCCGCAAACTACGATCCGCTCAGGTATAACTTTAAGATATAATTTTGGAAATTAGGCATAGGCCAATTTGAACAATTGCTTTAAAAAATTAACTTTGCGCACATCTAATAAAGAAGTTATGAATATTCCACAAGAATTAAAATACACCAAGGACCACGAGTGGGTAAGGGTTGAAGGAAATATTGCTACGGTAGGAATTACCGAATTTGCCCAGGGAGAACTTGGCGATATTGTTTATGTTGAGGTTGAAACAGTAGAAGAAAACCTGGACAGGGAAGAAGTTTTTGGTACTGTTGAAGCTGTAAAAACAGTATCTGATTTATTTGCTCCGCTTTCGGGAGAAATAGTTGAATTTAACACCAGCCTTGAAGATGAGCCTGAAAAGGTGAATGATGATCCTTTTGGAGAAGGCTGGATGGTGAAAATTAAATTTAGCAATCCTTCTGAACTTGACGATTTACTCACAGCCAAAGATTACGAAAAAATAATTGGTAGCTAGAATTACATTTTTAGCTGCGGGAATTTATACCATTGCCCTCGCTTACCTTTCCCTCATTCAATTGGGGAAGATAAGTGTGGGCTCTTTTAATCCTACCGATAAAATGTTACATGCCGCTGCCTATCTCGTCCTGGTAACGGTGTGGAAACTTTATTTTGTTTTCTCTTCCGGAAATAATTTTCGATATAAACCAAATTTACTTTGGATTTCAGGTGTTAGCATCTTTTTTGGTATGTTAATTGAGGTTCTTCAGGGAACCCTCACCAGCTACAGGGATCCCGATTGGTTCGATATTTTGGCCAATTCTACTGGTGTGTTACTTGCTGCCTTGCTCTTTATTCTTTCCGAAGGACTATTAAGGAGATTAAGGCAGAAGATAAACTAGTGCATTAACCAAATATCTAAACCTTATGAAACCCAAGAAAAATCCAAAGGCTGATCTCAGCCGTAAATGGGTATTATTCTTTCAGATAGGACTCATTCTTGTTTTATTACTTACTCTTAATACTATTGAATGGAAAACATATACTTCAGAAAAAGATAATAATAAGTCTTTAGGAATGGAGTTTGATAAATTTATAACAGAGGAAATACCACCGGCAGTGGTTATTCAACCAAAATTACCGGAGCCTCTTCCGGAAGTGCCACAGGAACCGCTTCAGGATGTATATAAATTAACAGAGGACAATGAAAATTCTGAGCCTGAGGATAATGTGGAGCCAACCCATGTTGATCCTGCAGATTTATCTGATTTACCGGAAGTAGGAGATATAGAAGACCCTGTAACAGAGGAGCCGGTTGAAAAATTTCCTTTTGAAGTAATTGAATTTGTTCCAATTTATCCGGGATGTGAAAGTTTGGATAATAATGCAAACCGAAAAGCTTGTATGAGTTCAAAAATAAGTAACTTCATTAACCGGGAATTTAATACATCCCTGGGGGATAAACTGGGGTTAAGCGGGATGAACCTAGTAATTGTTCAGTTTGTGATCAACCAGGAAGGTAAGATTGAGCAAATTAAAACCCGGGCTCCTCATCCGGCACTGGAGAAGGAAGCGAAAAGAGTAATTGAGAAATTACCGGTTATGCAACCGGGAAAACAGCGGGGAAAGGCCGTGCCTGTTTCGTACAGCATTCCCATTCGCTTTAAAGTGCAGGATTAATTACCTTCAGATACTGATAATATAGTTATTTTTTAATTACTTTATTATTGAAGGATATGTTTAGTTTTTTAGAAAAAATCTTTATTTTAGCAATTCTTATAATTAATAACCATGGAACCTAAGAAAAATCCAAAAGCAGATTTAAGCAGAAGAAGTGTTCTTTTTCTTCAATTGGGGCTAATATTAGTTCTTTTTATTACCTGGCAGGCTATAGAATGGAAAACCTATGACAAGGAAGCTATAGACGTAGGTCAGGTAAATATGGACGCCCTTGATGATGAAGAAGTGCCTATTACAGAAATACAGAATACACCGCCACCACCGCCACCTCCACCACCGGCACCGGAAATTATTGAAGTGGTAGAAGATGAAGAAGAGGTGGAAGAGGATGAGATACAGTCTACCGAAACCAGTCTTGATGAGATTGTGGAAGTAGAGGAAGTTGTGGAAGCTCCTGTAGAAGAGGAGGTTGCAGATGTTCCTTTCTCGGTTATTGAAGATGTGCCAATTTTTCCGGGATGTGAAGGTCTGGCCAATAATGATGAGCGTAAAAAATGTATGAGTGAAAAGATTACGCAGTTTGTAAACAGGAATTTTGATAAAGATCTTGGTGGAGAACTTGGTCTTTCCGGAATTAACCGAGTGATTGTACAGTTTAAAATTGACAAAACCGGTAATATTACTGAAGTGCGTTCTCGAGCTCCTCACCCAAGACTGGAGCAGGAAGCAGCCAGGGTAATTAACAAATTGCCAGGTATGCAGCCCGGTAAACAACGTGGTAAAGCGGTGGGGGTAATGTATTCCTTACCAATTGTTTTCCAGATACAGGATTAATTTCTTACTATACATTATTCAAAATCCCGGTATACACCGGGATTTTTTGTTTTTAAAAATCAGAGTATTAAAAAAAATGTATATTTCGCAAGTCTAATATTTTCGCCCCTAGATTTATGAAGTATATTTTACTTCTTTCGGTTTTTCTGTTTTCAAATATTACCTTTAGTCAAAGGACTCCTTCAGATTCTGAAATTCCACCCGTATTTCCACAGTGTGAAAATGTATCTTTTTCGCAACGTTCCCTTTGCTTCAGAAATACGCTTAAAAAAATGGTTATAGATGCTTTTAAAGTGCCGGACATAGTCACGGCAGATAACTATAATGGTACAATGGTGGTGCTTTTCGAAGTAACCAGGGAGGGAAATTTTGAAATTCTCTATATAGATGCAGCTTATGAAGAGCTTAAAGAAGAGGTGAAAAGAGTATTTAGTGAACTACCCGTTGTAACGCCTGCTACTTATAACGGAAAGCCTGCGTATATACAGTTTCGCATGCCGGTAAAGATTCCTTTGACATTAAACGTGGAACCAGTGATTCCACAATCTGAAGAAGTCGAACCTTTAGTTAAGGAAGGTTATAGGCAGAAAAATCTGCTTCAGGATACTGAAGTTACCAATGAATATGACCTTATCCAGCCTGTGGAGTTTACCCAACCTAACCTGGAGAGCGATTTAAACATTCCTCTTTCCCATGAAATGTACAGCCGTTTTGATGCCGAGATGAACAGGATTGGGACAAATACGCATACTGCCGCCAAACCGTATTTGTATTCTGAAGTTGCTCCATATTATAATTTTAAAGCTGAAAAGGAGAAGCTAATGAGGAATACTTCCACCTGGGCGGGAAGAAAATTATGGAATGAACATTTGGTGCAGTTTCAGACAGATGATTACTGGTTTACCATAGATTTTGGCCTGGATCTGCAAATTGGAAAGGATTTTGAGCAAACCGCATATGATATCACCTATAATAATTCCAGAATGGCGATCCTTAACGGAGGCTTGGGAGGCGATTTAAATTTTTATGCAGTTGCATACGAAAATCAGGGTAGGTTTGCTGAATATTATAATTTTTATGCAGAATCTATCCGTCCCGATGGAGGGGACCCGGCAATAATTCCCGGTAGGGGAATTGCCAAAGATTTTATGGATGGCGGATATGACTACCCGGTGGCTGAAGGTTATCTTTCTTATTCTCCTAATAAATACTTCAATCTGCAGCTTGGTCATGGAAAAACTTTTGTAGGAGATGGGTACCGCTCTTTATTGATGAGCGATGTTACTTCCCCCTACCCGTTCTTCAGGCTTTCCACTACTTTCTGGAAATTAAAATACACCAACACCTGGATGTCCCTAAGGGATGTGCGTCCAGAGGTTACGGCAGACGGTTCTTTCAGAACAAAATATATGGCCAATCACTACTTAAGTCTAAACCTTGCCAAACGTTTAAATATTGGATTATTTGAATCGGTGGTGTGGCAAAATGACAATGATCGTGGTTTTGATCTTAATTATCTCAATCCGGTAATTTTTTACCGTGCAATAGAATTTGCCACCGGGGCGCGTGGAGGAAATGCAATTCTGGGCCTCACGGCAAAATACAAATGGAGTGATAAGGTGAATATCTACGGGCAGTGGGTTATAGATGAATTTTCTTCAGGTGATGTTTTTGGAACCTCGCAAAGCTGGAAGAATAAGATGGGCTATCAGGTAGGGCTTAAATATTATAACGCTTTTGATATTCCCAATCTCTATTTGCAGGCAGAGTACAATCAGGTACGGCCTTATACTTATTCCCACAATAAGGAAGTAGTTCTAAATTACGGCCATAACAACCAGTCTATGGCACATCTCTGGGGAGCTAATTTCCGTGAAATTATTGCCATTGCAAGATATAAGGAACAAAGGTTTTACGGTCATGCAAAATTTATCTACGGCAAGCGAGGTTTCGATTTGAATGATGGCTCAGATGCCTTCTCTTATGGGGGGGATATTTACCGGAATTACAATGAAAGACCTTTTGATACAGGAGTAAAAATCGGGCAGGGAAATACCGCAAATTCTTTCTTTTCTGAAGTGGAGGCAGGATATATTATTAATCCCGCTACAAATTTAAAGCTCTATGGAAGTTTTATCTATAGAAATATGGATGTGCAGGTGAAAACACCGCTACATTTTGATAATTCAACTACCTGGTTGAATTTAGGAATCCGAACAGATATTTTTAACTGGTACTATGATTATTAGAAAATAAACCTGCTGAAAATTAACATTTTTCCACCCTTGCCAAAACCTAATTAAGAAGTATCTTTGCGGCAATTGAAAAATGCCCTTTTGAGCAACGCGCGTACACATACTTTCCCGGTTTCGGTACTATCAGATTTTAAAGAAATTACAAAAATGCGATTGGCGATAAGCGTGGTGTTTTCGTCGGTTGCAGGATATTTTCTTGGTGCCGAAGTTATAGATTTTGTTACTGTACTTTTGCTTTCCATTGGAGGTTACCTAATGGTTGGAGCATCTAATGCTTATAATCAAATTATTGAGCGGGATCTTGATGCATTGATGGATCGTACGAAAAACCGCCCACTCCCGGCGGGAAGAATGTCAGTTACCACGGCTTTTGCCATTGCAAGCATATTTACAATTCTTGGATTGATAGTGCTGTATGTAATCAATCCCAAAACAGCAATGTTTGGAGCTATAAGTATTTTTCTTTACGTAAGTATTTACACTCCCTTAAAAACCAAAACTCCACTTTCTGTTTTTGTGGGCGCCTTTCCGGGGGCAATTCCCTTTATGTTGGGCTGGGTAGCTGCCACCGGGGACTTCAGTATAGAGCCCGGAACACTTTTTATGATTCAGTTTTTCTGGCAATTCCCTCATTTCTGGGCGATAGGATGGTGGCTCTATGACGACTATAAGAAAGGAGGATTTTTTATGCTGCCTACAGGTAAAAGAGATAAAGGGACCGCGGTACAGGTGGTGCTTTATACAATCTGGACGGTGCTTGTTTCTTTAATTCCTGCTTTTGGTGTTACGGGAAGACTTTACTTAACGCCAATTGCCGCAGGAGTAATCCTGTTGCTGGGATTGGGGATGCTTTACTATGCCTTTAGATTATTCCGTATCAGGACTGCTCAGGCAGCAAAAAGGCTAATGTTTGCCAGTGTTTCCTATATAACACTCCTTCAGATAATATATGTTTTAGATAAATTTTTAAGACAATGGATTTAACAGAAGAATCAGAAAAAATTAAACGAAGCCGGGCAAAGAAAATGATGCTCTGGTTTGGTATTATAAGCATGGTGATGATGTTTGCCGGTCTTACAAGTGCCTATGTGGTAAGCAAAACACGTCCCGACTGGCTTGTTAGCTTTGAATTGCCGCAGGCTTTCTACTGGAGTACAATAACCATTGCACTGAGTAGTGTCACATTTGTTTTAGCTCAAAAGAGCATAATTAGTGGAAAACGAAAAAATGCCAGTACCCTGCTTATTGGAACATTTATGCTGGCTGTGCTTTTTATGATTTTCCAATTTAAAGGTTTTTCAGATATTGTATCCTCGGGATATTACTTTACAGGAAGTGAAAGCAGTATCACCACCTCCTTTATCTATATTCTTGTAGTAGCCCACCTTGCCCATTTGGCGGCAGGTTTAATGGTGCTTCTGGTAGTAATTTATAACCATTTTAAACAACGGTACCATAAAGGGCAAATGCTTGGTATTGAGCTTGGTGCAACTTTTTGGCATTTTGTAGATTTTCTGTGGATTTACCTGTTTGTGTTTTTATATTTCTTTAAATAATAAAAATGCGTATTTTTGCCGCAATTCTTAATTTAAAATTCTTCTATGGAAGCTACTGTTGCTAGAACAGGCACCGAAGGTAAAACCTGGGGTGGTGGTAATGAGCCACTAAAAGCCAGCTACGGGAAAATGATGATGTGGTTCTTCATCCTTTCTGATGCGCTTACATTTTCCGGTTTTTTGGCTGCTTACGGTTTTTCCCGATTCAAATTTGCCGATATATGGCCTATCGCAGATGAGGTGTTTAATCATTTCCCTTTTCTTCACGGGGTAGATGCACCAATGTATTATGTGGCTTTAATGACCTTTATTCTTATATTTTCTTCTGTAACTATGGTTTTGGCTGTAGATGCGGGACATCAATTGAAAAAGGCAAAAGTTACCTTTTACATGTTTCTTACAATCATCGGAGGGGTTATCTTTCTTGGATCCCAGGCATGGGAATGGTCAAATTTTATCAGTGGTGAATATGGAGCTGTAACCACAACAGGTGGTAATATTCTTCAAATTGTTGATGCTGAAGGAGAGCGTGTGGCCTTGGAAGAAATTGCTATAGAAGAGGCTTCAGTAAGAAGGGAACATGAAGATAATGTTGGGCTCTGGTTTGAGTCCGGTGAAGGTTTGCCGTCTTATTCCATTGAAGAGGTAAAAGCCGGTTTCGCCGCAAATGAAAATTTACTGATAAGGACAGGTGTTCTTGGTGAAAACGGGGAAAAGGTCATTCTTTCCCGTCAGGAATCTCTTGCTAAATTAAATAATGAGGCAACAGGAGTGGTAGAAGGAGCTAACCTGGAGCACAATGAATATGGTCCGCCGCTATTCGCAGATTTCTTTTTCTTTATTACAGGATTTCACGGATTTCACGTATTCTCGGGTGTTATCCTTAATATCATAATCTTCCTTAATGTTATTGTAGGTACTTATGAACGCCGCGGAAGTTATGAAATGGTTGAGAAAGTAGGGCTCTACTGGCACTTTGTAGATTTGGTATGGGTATTTGTATTCACCTTCTTTTATTTGGTATAATTCTGAAGAAATAAAAAATCATGGCACAAGATAGTACTGCACATCATCACGATTCAAACAGCAAGCGTATTTGGTCAGTCTTTATAATACTTTCCATTGTTACTATTGTTGAAGTTATCCTGGGGATCCTAAAGCCGGAATTTTTGGTGGATAATAATCTGGTGAATATGTCCCTCCTTAACTGGATATTTATAGTTCTTACATTATATAAAGCGTATTATATTGCCTGGTCATTCATGCACCTGGAGCAGGAAGCAAAATGGCTGCGCCGGGTAATCGTATGGACGGCGCTGTTTCTTGTAATTTATCTTATTTTTATACTTCTTAATGAAGGTTTTTATATCTATCAGGTTTATAAAGAGGGTTATGTAGCCTGGGACTTTTAAAAGTTAAATGATAAAGAAAAGACGGTTTTTAAAAACCGTCTTTTTATTTTTGCACACCTTTTGTAAAGAATGTTTTATGAAAAAGTTTTTTGTACTTGGGGTGCTTTTTGCTTTACCGATTATAGCTTACCTCTTCTTTTCTTCCGGGGTAAACCATTTTGCTAAATTACCTGTGCTAAGCAAGAACATAGAAGATATCAATCGCTTAGAAACATTGAGCGGGAAAAATATTTCTTTTGAAGATAATATTACTGTTCTGGCTTTTTTTGGAGATGAACTTCAGGAGACAAAGGGAAATACTTTTAATCTCGATCAAAAAATCCTGGAAAAATATTATGAATTTGATGATTTTCAGTTTGTGATTCTTCTTCCACAGGAGGCAAGGCCGCAGGCGGAAAATTTTGTTCGGGAATTTTCTGGTATCAGTAATACAGAGAAATGGAAATTTGTTTTTGCCCCTACAGATAAAATCCAATCAGTTTTTGAGAGTCTTAATTCCCCTTATACGTTGGATGCAGGCAGTTATTCCCCTTACGTGTTTATTATAGACAAGGAAGGAAATCTTAGAGGGCGTGATGCAGATGAGGATTATGGCGAATTGTATGGGTATGATTCTGCTTCGGTGGCAGAATTAAGTAATAAAATGAATGATGACGTGAAGGTGATCCTCGCCGAATACCGTCTTGAATTGAAAAAATATAAGGCCGACAGATAAAAAATTCCGTTATGAAGAACTATTCTTACGTAGGTATCTCATTAATAATACTGGTGTTCGGGATTATTTTTATTCCGAAAATAATAGACAGGATAGGCAGTGATGAGGTTGTTTCTTCAAATCGGCTTAACCGGAAAACTTCAGCTTCTTCTGATGCTTCTGCCGGTGATCTTGGCTATGTTGTCCTTAACGGGGAAAAGCGGAAAGCGCCGCAATTCGAACTTATAAATCAGGACAGGGATACAATCTCCAATAAAGATTATGAAGGGAAGGTATATGTGGTGGAGTTCTTTTTTACTACCTGCCCCAGTATTTGCCCTATAATGAACAGGAATTTGATTGAAGTTGAAGAGGAGTTTAAAGATAATGATGAGTTTGGTATAGCCTCTTTCAGTATAGACCCTGAGCATGATACTCCGGAAGTGCTGAAAAAATATGCTGAAGATCATAACATAACCGATCCGGACTGGCATTTGCTCACCGGTAACCGGAATGAGATTTATGGCTTGGCCAATGGAGGCTTCAATATTTATGCCGGTGAAGATGATGCGGTTCCCGGAGGTTTTGCCCATTCCGGGATGTTTGCGCTGGTAGACCAGGAGGGATATATAAGATCCAGGGATGATAAGTTTGGAAATCCTATTATTTACTACAGGGGTTCAGTTCCGAGAAATACATCGGTTACTGAAGGAGAACAGGAACCCCAGATAGATATGTTAATTAAAGATATTAAAAAACTGCTGTGAGAGCCTTAACAAAATCTGATAGAATTGCTGTACCGGTAATTATTGCACTTTCCATCCTTGTGCCTCTTATAGTTCTTGTGCTTATGATGCTGCCGGAACGGTATAATATTTTTGGGACACAATCTGGCACGTTCCCGCTTTTTCATGCATTGCTGAATGCTTCTACAGCCATTCTCCTGGTATTGGGCTACTTCTTTATGACAATTAAGGAATACAAACTGCACCGGAATATAATGATTACAGCCTTTTCACTTTCGGCAATATTTCTTGTAAGTTATGTGCTTTCAAAAATAAGTAACGATCCCGTACCGTACGGGGGAGATGGTTTTATGAGGTATATATACTTTTTTATCCTTATTACCCATATAGTTCTTTCAGGCATAATTGTTCCTCTTGTTCTTTTTACAATGTACAGGGGCCTTACCGGAGAATATTATAAACATGCAAAGATTGCCAGATGGACATTTCCTATTTGGTTTTATGTTGCAGTAACTGGTGTTCTGGTTTATATTTTTATGTTGCCGTATTACTAAATTTTCCTGAAGTGTTATTTCAGGATATCTTTTAAAATTGTATCTGATGGAAGTTAAAATAAAGAATATATTGATATTGTGCATTTTTGCACTGCTTCCTTTTTTTGCTGAAGCGCAATGCGCCATGTGCCGCGCCGTCCTGGAAAGTGAAACCGATCAAAGTGCTGCTAAAGGAATTAATGACGGAATTCTTTATCTTATGGTTTTCCCTTACCTCCTCATTGGCGGGATTGGTTATTTTATTTATCGCTCCAGGAAAAAAAGTAAATCTTCCTGAAATTTTTCTGCGGAAAAAACCTGCAATTTGCGATTGCTTTTCTATTCATTTGCTTTTGTCCAGGTTAATTGCTGCAGGAAGTTTTCATAAATTAACAGAATTTTTTCTCTCCCTGTGTAACTTTTCCCCTTAATCATAGTCTTATGTGTGGAGCAGGTAGTATCCTGTGGTAATATCAATTTTCTTGAGCACTATGATTGAAATTCAGGATTTACATAAGTCATACAAAATGGGAACTAATTCCCTGCACGTACTTAAAGGAATAAATTTTAGTGTAAAAGAAGGAGAACTGGTTTCTATAATGGGGTCTTCCGGGTCAGGAAAATCTACATTGCTCAATATTCTTGGAATGCTGGATGAAGCTGATAAGGGCTCCTATCTTCTTGACGGGCTGCCCATAAAGAACCTGAACGAAAAAATTGCAGCACGTTACAGGAACAAATTCCTGGGATTTATTTTTCAGTCATTTAACCTTATTTCTTATAAAAGCGCTTTAGACAATGTGGCCCTTCCGCTGTATTACCAGGGGGTAAAAAGATCAGAGCGTATAGATAAGGCCATGGCTTATCTCGAAAAGGTAGGGCTTTCCAACTGGTCCGGCCATTTGCCTAATGAGCTTTCTGGAGGACAGAAACAGCGGGTGGCGATAGCACGGGCTTTAGCTTCAGATCCAAAAGTTTTACTTGCAGATGAACCCACCGGTGCGTTGGATACAAAAACATCTTATGAGGTGATGGATCTTATTCAGGGTATTAACGATGAAGGCAGAACCATTCTTGTAGTGACGCACGAACCCGATATTGCACAAATGACAAAGCGCATCGTAAACCTGAAAGACGGGTTAATTATAGATGACACCAAAGTGGAACAGGTAAGGGCACTCAGCAATGTTTGATCTTGAAAGATGGCAGGAAATTTTTGAAACGATCAGTAAAAATAAGCTGAGGACGTTTCTAACCGGGGTTTCAGTGGCTTCTGGAATTTTTATTCTTGTTGTTCTCCTTGGGATTGGTAAAGGTATGCAAAATGGCATTTCCAGCGAATTTGAAGGCGATGCTGCCAATATTTTATATATATGGACAGGTGTAACCTCAAAGGAATATAAAGGATTAAATCCCGGCCGGATGATAACTATGCGCAATGAAGATTTTAACAATACTGTTGCGGCCCATAAAGATAAACTGGAATACAAGTCCTCCATATATAGAATCTGGAACGGAACAGTTAATTACGAAAATGAAACCGGTTCTTACCGGGTGGAAGGGGTAATGCCCGATTATCAGTTTCTGGAGAATGAATCTATCATGAACGGAAGGTACATCAATGAAATTGATGTGGAAACTTTTGAGAAGTACGCCGTGATTGGAAAAAAAGTTAAAGAAGATCTTTTTAAGAGCGGGACAGACCCTGTTGGAAAATATGTTCAGATTTCGGGGATTAATTTTAAAGTAATCGGCGTGTTTTCAGATCCTGCGGGAGAACGTGAAGAAGCGCGGGTATTTCTTCCTATAACCACAGCACAGCGTGTCTTTGGAGGTTATGACGAGATAAGAAATTTATCCTTTACCCTTGAAGAGGAAGAAAGTTTTGAAGCCGCACTTGCTGCTTCCCAGCAATTTTCGGCAGAATTGGAAAATTATTTAAAAGAGAAACATAGTATCGCCCCCGATGATAATAGTGCGGTGACGGTGAACAATTCTCTTGAAAATGCCAAACGCTTTTTTGATCTTATGGATATGGTACGCTTTTTCTTTTGGGGAGTGGGAATTTGTACCATTGTGGCAGGAGTTGTGGGCGTTAGTAACATTATGCTTATTATCGTAAAGGAAAGAACAAAAGAAATAGGAGTTAGAAAAGCATTGGGTGCCCAGCCTTCTTCTATAATTGGCATGGTATTACATGAATCAATTTTTGTAACTACAATTGCCGGTTTTGTTGGTTTAATATTTGGCCTGGCACTTCTGGAAATTGTAGGGCCGCTTGTGGAAACCCCTTTTATAGCTAATCCTTCAGTAAATTTCAATGTAGCACTTTCCACGGTTTTTATCCTAATTATAGCAGGCGCTTTGGCAGGTTTTTTCCCTGCCAGACGTGCAGCCAGAATCAAACCAATAGTAGCTTTAAGAGACGAATAGTATGTTCAGCAGGGATAAATGGAGTGAAATAATAGAGGCTTTAAGTTCCAACTGGTTCAGGACTTTGCTAACAGCATTTGGTGTGTTGTGGGGGATTTTTATCCTTGTAATTCTGCTGGCTGCGGGAAAGGGCCTTGAAAATGGGGTGAAACAGGGCTTTGGTGGAATAGCTACCAACAGTATGTTTATGTGGACCCGAACTGCCTCCAGGCCATACAAAGGAATGCCAAAAGGAAGGCAGTATAATTTTAAAATTGGAGATGTGGCTGCCCTTAAACAAAATGTACCTAACCTTAAATTTGTTTCTCCAAGAAATCAATTAGGAGGGTTTGGAGGGGCAAATAACGTGGTGCATGGCTTAAATACGGGGGCTTTTAATGTGTATGGGGATTATCCTGAAATTATTCAGCAGGACCCAATGGATATCACCTCCGGAAGGTTTCTAAATCACAATGATATTAAGGAAAATCGTAAGGTTGCTGTGATTGGTGAGGGAGTTAGAAATGAGATGTATGAAATGGGGGAGGAAGTTATCGGGACATTTCTTAAAATAAGCGGGGTTAATTTTATGGTGATTGGCACCTATAAAAAGAAGGGAAATAACGGTAATGCTGAAGAAGATCAGAAAGAGATTTTTGTTCCTTTTACAGCTTTTTCACAGGCCTTCAACATGGGGGAAACCGTAAGCTGGATGGCAATAACGGCTGAAGACAATTCCTCTATAACAAAATTAAAGTCTCAGGTTTTTGAGGTTATAAGGTCCCGGCATACCCTTCACCCTGAAGATGACCGCGCTATTGGCAGTTTTGATTTGTATGAAGAGTTCAGTAAGGTAAACGGATTATTTGTAGCTCTTAAAGGAGTGGCTTATTTTGTAGGGATCCTGGTTTTACTTTCCGGAGTAATAGGGATAAGCAATATCATGCTGATTGTTGTAAAGGAACGAACTAATGAAATAGGGGTGCGGCGCGCATTGGGTGCCACTCCATGGATGATAAGGGGACAAATTTTAATGGAGTCGGTATTTTTAACCCTGGTTTCGGGCATGGCAGGAATTGCCATGGCTACTGCAATTATTGCAATTATAAATAATCAACTGCAAGGTATGGATACTTCAGAAATGATGTTTCTTAACCCCAGTGTAGATCTGGGAGTGGTATTTACCGCCCTGGCTATTTTAATTATTTCGGGATTACTGGCAGGCCTTATTCCTGCCCAAAATGCTATCAGAATACAACCGGTAGATGCATTAAGAACAGAATAAAAAATTAATATAACGATCAAAAAATGAAAAAAGTTTTTACCATCATCATTCTGGCAGTTATAGCCATTGGTTTTGCGGGTGCCCTGTATTACCTGTATCAAAAAAATCAGGAAGACCCTGTAACATATGAAACCGAAACTCCTTCAGAACAAAACATTGTTAAGAAAACAGTGGCCACGGGCAGTATTGTTCCCAAGGAAGAAGTATTGATAAAACCCAATATTTCAGGAATTATAGATGAAATATATATTGAAGCGGGAGAGCATGTAAAATCCGGAGATTTAATCGCTAAAATTAGGGTAATTCCTAATGTCTCAACCCTTCAAAGTGCCAAAGACCAGGTGACAACGGCAAAAATCAATCTGGATAATGAACAGAAAAATTTTGATCGCCAGCAGGCTCTTTTCGAAAAAGGCGTGATTTCTGAAAATGATTTTCAGAATGTAGAAGTGGCCTATAAGAGAGCACAGCAGACATATAAATCTGCTCAGCAAAACTTTGAGATAATAAAAACCGGAACTACCAGTGGTATAGGTACTGCAGCCAATACCCTTATCAGATCTACCATAAACGGCATGGTGCTGGATGTGCCGGTAAAGGCAGGAAACCAGGTTATAGAAAGTAACAATTTTAATGATGGTACCACTATAGCTACACTGGCAGATGTGGATAAAATGATTTTTGAAGGTAAGGTTGATGAGAGTGAAGTGGGCAAAATTAAAGAAGGTCTTCCATTGGAAATCACAGTGGGAGCTATAGAAAATAAGTCTTTTGACGCGGTGCTGGATTATATCGCTCCAAAAGGAGTGGAGGAGAACGGGGCTATCCAGTTTGATATTAAAGGCAGCCTTAAAAAGGCCGATTCAACTTTTATTCGTGCAGGCTTAAGTGCCAACGCTTCCATTATCCTTGCCAGGGCAGATAGTGTATTGGCTATAAAAGAAGCTTTGGTGCAGTTTGATCCGGAAACACAGGAACCATTTGTAGAGGTGGAAACAGGAGAACAACAATTTGAACGAAAAGATGTGGAACTGGGAGTGAGTGATGGAATAAATGTGGAAGTGATAAACGGAATAACCCGGGATTCAAGAATTAAAGTTTGGAACCAATTAAAGCCTGCGCAGGCCTTTACTGCTAATTAGGCTGCTTTGCGTGTAACATCTTCAATATTTAACAGACATATCTTTCACAACCGATATTATGAATAAATTTAACTTTCTGGCCTGCCTGCTAATTGTAAGTGCTCTTGCCAATGCACAGGAGAAAAAATGGACACTACAGGAATGTGTGAACAGAGCCCTTGAAAAGAATATTTCCATAAAACAGACCGAGCTGGATTTAGAGGCGGCAAAAATCGCGAAACTAGATGCTTTGGGAAATTTTATCCCTAATCTTAATGCCTCAGCCAGCAACTCCTGGAATACGGGATTAACAACAAACGTAACCACCGGTACTCTTCAAACCCAAACCACAAGAAACTTTTCTGCAGGGGTTACTGCCAGCCTCACACTTTTTGATGGACTTAGGAATTTTAAGCAGCTGCAACGTGCCAAACTCTCGAGGCTTGCTGCAGAATATTCCCTGGACCAGATGGAGGATGATATTACCCTTTTAGTTGCCGATAATTATCTTCAGGTACTTTTTAATAAGCAAACCCTTGAAGTTCTAAGGTCGCAAAACGAAGTTACTCTTGAGCAAATTGAAAGAACACAGGAACTGGTAGAGGCAGGTTCTGTGCCTAGAGGGGATTTGCTGGAAATTAAAGCAACCAATGCCGATGAAAAACAGCAAATAATACTGGCTGCCAATAATGTGAAGATTTCTCTCATTAGCCTTGCCCAGATATTGCTCATTAAAGATTATGAAGATTTTGATATTGTAGAGCGGGATTACGATATTTTAGGTACCGAAATTCTGGATAATTCTGTTTATGAAGTAATAGGGGTAGCTAAGGAGGAACGTTCTGAAATTAAAATTGCTGAAGCTAACATGGATTTAGCCGAGAAAGATGTTGAAATCGCCAGGGGAGCCTATATTCCAACTCTGGGAGCCTTTTTTAATTACAATACAAGGGAATCCGGTGCGGGAAGAATTGTTAATGTTGATATAGATCCAGATGAGCCAACCCGGCAGATTGGAGTGGTGGAATCTACGGGAGACGTAGTGGTCACACCTAATACTGTAAGTACTTTAGGAAACCCATTGCCTTTTTTCGAGCAGTTGCAGCGAAATGACGGGATTAGCTATGGGGTACAAATTAATATTCCCGTTTTTAACGGATGGGCTACCCGTAACCAGGTGAAGCGTAGTGAAATTGATGTAAAAAGAGCAAATTTCCAGTTAGAGCAGGCTGAACTTGATCTTGAAGCAAATGTTTATCAGGCTTATGTGGATGCACAGGGAGCTAAGGAAGCTTATGAAGCCGCTCTGGTTGCAGTTGAGGCGCAGGAACAGGCTTATGATTATGCTACGCAGCGTTATGAAGTGGGGTTAAGCAATGCTTTGGATTTTAGTCAGGCAAAACTCAGGTATGAAAATTCTGTAAGAGAAGTATTAAGAGCTAAATATGATTATATTTTCAATATTAAAGTTCTGGAGTTGTATTTTGGGGTACCGGTTACGGAACTTAAATTTTAAGAAATGAAGAAAAAGACACTTTACATAATAATAGGAGTTGTAGTTGCTCTGATAATTTTGCTGGTAGTAGGAAAAAAGGCTGGATGGTTTGGAAAAAGTGGCAATTTTAAACAGGTTGAAATAACCAC
This sequence comes from Autumnicola musiva, assembly GCF_031846585.1. Lineage (NCBI taxonomy): Bacteria > Pseudomonadati > Bacteroidota > Flavobacteriia > Flavobacteriales > Flavobacteriaceae > Autumnicola > Autumnicola musiva. The sequence continues at coordinate 96,986 of NZ_JAVRHK010000001.1, read as the reverse complement.
GGTAGAGCCCATAGATATTACAGAAACAGTATCGGCTACGGGAAAGATTCAACCTGAAGTTGAGGTGAAGCTTTCTTCTGAAGTTTCCGGAGAAATTATAGAATTACCCGTAGTAGAAGGACAAACCGTAGAAAAAGGTGATCTTCTGGTGAGGGTAAATCCTGATATTTATCAATCCAGTGTTCAGAGGGCACAGGCAAGTCTTCAGAATATGAGGGCTAATTATGCCCAAACCCAGGCCAGCTTAAAACAGGCAACGGCTAATTATGAACGAAATAAAAGCCTCTTTGAAAACGGGGTGATTTCAAAAGCAGAATGGGACCAGATTGTTTCCAATTATGAAATGGCTGAAGCCAGCAAGGAGTCAGCTTATTACAATATGCAAAGTGCGGCTGCCACGGTTACCGAAGCTCAGGATAACCTTAGCCGGACCAATATTTATGCGCCTATGAGTGGAACTATTTCCAAACTTGACGCTGAACTTGGTGAAAGGGTAGTGGGGACCCAGCAAATGGCGGGTACCGAGATTTTAAGAGTGGCAGATCTGGCTGAGATGGAGGTGGAAGTTGATGTAAATGAAAATGATATTGTAAAAGTTTCAGTTGGCGATTCTACTATTGTGGAAGTGGATGCTTACCTTGGAAAACAATTTAAAGGTCTGGTAACTGAAATTTCGAATTCAGCTGATTCAGACTTAACTACAGATCAGGTAACAAATTTTAAAGTAAAAGTACGTATTCTTGAAGAATCCTATCAGGATCTTCTGAAGGATAAATCTGAAAATTATAGCCCTTTCAGACCCGGAATGACTGCTACTGTGGATATTATTACTAATAAGAAAGGAAACATTATAGGCGTGCCAATAAGTGCGATTGTGATAAAGTCTGATACTACTGCAAATGGTTCAGGTGCGGCTAATCTTTCTGCTTCTGAAAACAGGTTTGAAGCCGTATTTCTTAAAGAAGGTGATGAAGCCCGCCTGCAGGTAGTGGAAACAGGAATCCAGGATGATACAAGTATCGAAATAACTGAAGGACTACAGGCTGGTGACGTGGTAATAACCGGCCCCTATAATACAGTGAGCAGAAGCCTGAAAGCCGGAGATAAAGTTGAGGTTGAAGGGCAAACTGCCAGCGAATAAAAAAAGATATTTTGGCATTAATACTTTGTTTGGAAACTGCATCTACAAATTGCTCGGTAGCGTTGTCAAAAAATGGTGCAGTATTGGGATTGAAGGAAGATAAGGATAATAATTATTCCCATGCGGAGAAGCTCCACGGTTTTATACAGGAGCTTTTAAAAGAACATGGATTCAAGCCTGAAGATTTGGATGCGGTAGCTATTAGTAAAGGTCCTGGCTCCTATACCGGGTTAAGAATTGGCGTTTCGGCGGCCAAAGGTTTGTGTTTTGCCCTTAATATTCCACTAATTTCCATTCCTACGCTTTCGTCCCTTGCCCTTCAGGTTAAAGTGAATGGCGGCTATATTATTCCTATGCTGGATGCCAGGAGAATGGAAGTTTATTCTGCTGTTTTTGATTCAGGTTATAAGGAAATTCGGGAAACAAGAGCAGAAATTTTGACTGAAGATATTTTTTCACAATATCTGGAAAAAGAAAAGGTACGTTTTATAGGTACCGGTGTACAGAAGTTTAAGGAAATTTGTGAGCATTCTAATGCTGTTTTTACTGAAGCGTTGCCTTCTGCCCGGGAAATGGCTGGTCCTGCTGAGCAAAAATATCAAAAAAGCGACACCGAAGATGTCGCTTATTTTGAACCTTATTACTTAAAGGATTTTATAGCTGGTTAACAACCGTTTTTTTATTTATTTAATGGTTTAGATTCTTTTTCCGCAGTTCCCTTCATCTTTGTCTGATCGTATAAATACACATCCCGCTGTGGATATGGTATAGTCATTCCTGCGGCTTCTAACCTTATTTTACCTTCTTCTATCATATACCAGTGTAAATCCCAAAATACGCTGTTAGGCGCAAAGTATCGTACAAAAAGATTTACTGAATTATCTCCCAGTTCTCCCACAAGTATCTGTGGTGCCGGATCTTCTGATATATCTTTTTGTTCCTTTACAAGATTCTCAAGAACTTCTTTGGCTTTTTTAATGTCATCATCATAAGAGATTCCGAAGGATAAATTTTCTCTCCTGGTATCATTAAAGCTATAGTTAGTGATATTGTCATTACTTAATTCTCCATTTGGGATTACCACACGTTGATTTCCAAACGTATTGATTTTGGTGTAGAACAGTGAAATTTCAATCACACTGCCAGAAACTCCCTGTGCTTCTATCCAGTCCCCAATTTTAAAAGGTTTTAGCATGATAATTAGGACACCCCCGGCAAAATTAGACAGTGAGCCCTGTAAGGCCAGTCCTATAGCCAAACCGGCAGCACCAATGGCAGCCACAAGTGAGGTGGTTTCAATTCCTAACTGTGAAATCACCAATACAAAAAGAAGTATTTTTAACCCCCATTTAATGAGGCTTACGATGAAATTTTCAAGAGCCGGATCGTATTTACGATTATCGGCAATTTTCTTGATGTATTTTATAATGACCCTGATAATCCATAAACCGATGATCAATAATGCAATTGCTGCAATAAGATCGGGTAAAAAATCTATAAATTTCTGAGTGTATTCTTTTGCGTACTTCTCCCAGTCATTAAGTTGCTCCATTGTTGTTGTAGGTTTTTATACAAAATGAATACATTAGACAGAGAAACGGGAATTTTTATTGTTAAAATTTGTTAACTTCGTTTAATGAGGTTGAGAGAATCTTTTACAGAAGTTAAAGGAAGTTCACATTTCCCTTCTGAGCATATATAGATAAGATTTTTACCGGCTTTAAAGCGATCTTTCAGCAATGCTGATTTTCCCGGTTTTTCTGAACCGGTAAGCAAAATATTTGGCAGGTAAAAATTACCAAATTCGCTACTCAAATCCCTTGCCTGCTCACCTGTTATTACCACTTCATAGAATGGATGAGTATAATTCATCATTAAGTCCAGCCAGTTAGAATAGCCGCGGGGATATTTTTTCATTTGATCCTGAACTCCTTTCAGCATATTTTCAGCTGTACTCCTGTATTTTTCTTTTGAAAAATGCCTGTGCAGGATAAAAAGGTTTTTTGCCATGGCAGAGTTCGACGCCGGTATTACATTATCGGTATATTCAATATTCCGCGTTACCAGGGGCCGGTCCTTTTCAGAAGTAAAAAAGAAGAAACCGGTATTTTTATCATAGAAATTTCTAAAGCAATATTCTGCTAATTCATCACAAAGCTGCAACCACTTCTCTTCTGTAGTGATTTCGTAGAGATTTAGAAAAGCTTCAATAGTGAAAGCGTAATCTTCCAGATAGCCGTTAATGCTGCTTTTTCCATTTTTATAAGTATGGAATAATCTGCCATCTTTCGTAAGCTGATTTTCAATAATAAATTGCGCATTATTTACAGCGGCCTCCTGGTAAGCAGGATTTTTAAAAACTTTATAAGCTTCAGCATAGGCTGAAAGCATCAGGGCGTTCCATGATGTAAGGCTTTTATCATCCAGCCCCGGTTTTGCCCTTTTTTGGCGTTCATCATTGAGAATTTTTTGCCAGTCGCCATGCTTTTCCAGGAGTTGTTCTTCAGAAATATTTAAATTTTGTGCTACTTCTTTAGTTTCCATGTTCCGAATGAGAACATATTTATCCTCTTCCCATCTGCCAAAATCATTTATATTATATAATTCGGCAAAAAGTGGAAATTCATCTCCAATTAAAGACTGAAGTTCCTCCTTTGTCCATGCATAATAAGCTCCCTCTTTAGGATGCCCGTTTTCATCCGGACTGTCTGCATCCAGAGCAGAATAAAATGCGCCGGATCTATCGGTAAGTTCTTTTTCAACAAAATGAAGTGTTTGGTGAACCACCACTTCATACCAATCGTAGCCTGTAAGTGCGTAGGCCTGGCTGTAAAGGGTGATTAGCTGGGCATTGTCATACAGCATTTTTTCAAAATGTGGAATATGCCATTTTTCGTCTACCGAATAGCGGGAGAAGCCGCCACCAATATGGTCGTAAATGCCGCCATAGGACATTTTTTTAAGGGATAGTTGCACATAATCCAACAATTCTTGGTCCTCTTGTTGCCAGGCATAACGCATTAAGAACTGCATGCTGTTTGGCATCATAAATTTTGGAGCTCCTTTTGGACCACCATGCTCCAGATCCATATTTTTATGCCAGTTAGCCAAAAGTTCCTGTAAAAACTCCCTATTAAAGTTGGCTGTATCTTCCGGTACTTTTATAAGCTGTAACTGCTGTAGCCCCTCATTAAGTTTTTCTGCATATTCAAAAAGCTGCTCAGGTTTTTCCTTATAGAGCCTGGAAATTTGCAACAGGGCATCCTTCCATTGTTCTTTTCTAAAATAAGTTCCTCCCCACACCGGTCGCCCATCCGGAAGGGCTACAATATTCATTGGCCAGCCACCACTGCCGGTCATTAACTGTACAGCATTCATATAAACCTGGTCAATATCGGGCCTTTCTTCCCGGTCTACTTTTATGTTGACATAGTGGATGTTCATTATCTTAGCTACGCTCTCATCTTCAAAACTTTCATGTTCCATAACATGGCACCAGTGGCAGGCTGAATATCCCACACTTATAAGCAGCAGTTTATTTTCATCTTTAGCTTCAGCAATGCTATCATCATTCCAGGCGTGCCAGTTAACAGGATTATGTGCATGTTGCAGCAGGTAGGGGCTGCTTTCTTCAATAAGTTTATTGGTATATTTAGGTTTTTGAGTTGTCATATTTTCAGGATAAAAAAGCTCCTGTTTTTCAGGGAGCATAATTATTAATTGGGGGTACTTCTTATTTCAGAAGTTAATTTACAATCAGTCTAATCTGAATGATTTTCTCCTTCTGAAATTGTAGAATATTCTTTCCAGATTATGTTTTATATTTCGTGGTTCTTCCCGGCTTTTATCAAATTTTGACCTTGATAGGAACATTGCCGGTACAGATGTAATTTTTTGTCTTCTCGCTTAATAAATAATGGTTTTACAGGAAGTTACAAATTATGATTTTCTTGTTTGTTAAAGTTTTAATAACCTTTGTTGAGGGAAATTTTCTGAAAAAAGGCTGATTTTTGCTGGTTGAAAATAAAGCAGGTATATGGAGGATGTTTACATTGTAATGCTGGTGGCATTACTGGCTCTGGCTATTACAGATTTGGTGGTTGGGGTAAGTAACGATGCGATAAATTTCTTGAATTCGGCTATAGGTTCCAAAGCGGTTTCTATGAGAACAATTCTTATAGTTGCCAGTCTGGGAGTGGCTGTAGGGGCTATTTTTTCCAGCGGATTAATGGAAGTGGCACGGAAAGGAATTTTTCTTCCGGGGCAATTTTATTTCGAAGAGATAATGATCATCTTTATGGCAGTAATGATTACCGATGTCTTGCTGCTGGATTTCTTTAATTCCCTGGGCCTTCCCACTTCTACCACCGTTTCTATAGTATTTGAACTTTTAGGTGCCGCCGTGTGTGTAGCGGCTATAAAAATTTATGCAGGTAGCGGAAATTTTGGAGAGCTTACAACTTACATCAATACCTCCAAGGCAACTGAAATTATCCTCGGGATCTTCCTTGCCGTATTTATAGCCTTTATTGTAGGGGCAGTGGTGCAATATATTTCCAGGTTTATTTTTTCTTTTCAATATGAGAAGAAGATCAAATATGCAGGAGCAGCGTTTGGAGGAGTTTCCCTCACCGCTATCCTGTTCTTTATCCTTATAAAAGGACTTAAAAGTGTCTCTTTTATTTCTGATGAAACGCTGGTGTTTATAAATGAAAACACTTTATTTATTATTCTTGGTGGGCTAGTACTTTTTACCTTATTGTCTCAATTACTAATGAGTGTCTTTAAGCTGAATATCCTACGGATTATCATTGTAATAGGAACTTTTGCTCTGGCACTTGCATTCGCAGGGAATGACCTTGTAAACTTTATTGGAGTTCCCATTGCGGCCTGGCAATCTTTTGAAATCTGGCAGGCAATGTACCAGGCTTCTGGTACATTGCCTTCAGAATTATTAATGACAGGTCTTTCCGGAGAAGTGGCAACACCTTCGTTTTTGCTTGTTATTGCGGGGGGCGTAATGGTGGCTACTATCTGGTTTTCCGGGAAGGCCCGGGCCGTAGTGGATACAGGAATTAACCTGTCCCGGCAGGGAGATGGGGTGGAAAGGTTTGAGCCCAATTTTCTTTCCAGGAGTATAGTGAGATATTCAGTTATTATGGGAAATGCCTTTTCCATCATCTTACCGGCTCCTATTAAAAACAGAATTGATACAAAGTTTGACAAACCGGTTAACCACAGCCGAAGCAAAAGGATTGACGCCCCGGCTTTTGATATGGTACGCGCCTCGGTGAACCTCGTGGTGGCAAGTGTACTTATTTCTATAGGTACCAGCCTTAAATTGCCTTTATCTACTACATATGTAACTTTTATGGTGGCAATGGGAACATCATTGTCAGACAGGGCGTGGGACAGGGAAAGCGCGGTTTACCGGGTTGCCGGTGTGCTTAACGTTATAGGAGGTTGGTTTGTGACCGCACTGGTGGCATTTTCTGCAGCGGCAATATTTGCGGCCATTATTTACTATGGCGGCACCATAGCCCTGGCACTGCTGATTATTATAGCGGCGATTTTGGTAGTGAGAAGCACAGTTCTTTATTCCAGGAAATCCCGGGAAGAAAAAAATAAAAAGCGGTTTAACAGGGCCGATATTATTACCATTAATGAAATAACCGCGGAAACTTCAGAAAATATTTCCAGCGTAATTAGCGGAGTGAATAAAATGTTTACCAAAACTGTAGATAACCTGGGGTATCATGATTTGAGTAAACTCAAAAAGAACAATAAGTCTATAAAGAAGCTGGAAGACGAAATAGATGAATTAAAAGGAAACATATTTTACTTTATTAAATCCCTTGATGAAGACTCGGTTGAAGCCAGTAAGTTCTATATACTTATTCTGGACTATCTTCAGGATATGGTGCAGTCTATTAGCTTTATTACCCGAAATAGCTACAACCATGTCCATAACAATCATAAGAACCTGAAGTTTAACCAGGTCAGGGACCTTAAAAAGGTAGATGAAAGAATGCAGGTGCTATTTGATGATATTGAAGAAACCTTTAATAATCATGAATTTGGGGAGATAGATCGTATTCTTTCTGAAAAACAGGAATTGCTGGATTATGTTTCCGAATTAATCCAGAAGCAAATCAATCGTATCAGGACTTCAGAAACAAGTCCTAAAAATACAAAACTATACTTTGGGCTCCTGCTGGAAACCAAGGACCTTATTGGTTCTACAATGAGTTTACTTCAGCTCTTTCAGGAGTTTTATGCTGAAGCAAAAAGCACTATTTAAATCTCCTGGAAAAGCTGTAAAGTCATTTAGGATTATCCGTTAATGGCTTCCACTGTTTGAACTTTATCTCTTAGCATGTCCCTCAGCATGGTTTCTATGCCATTTTTAAGGGTCATGGTAGAAGAAGGGCAGCCACTACAGGCTCCCTGCAAAATTACTTTTACCGTTTTATGATTGGGATCATAGGAATCGAATAAGATATTGCCGCCGTCACTTGCTACTGCCGGCTTAATGTATTCTTCCAGAATGGCTATTATCTCCCGGGATGTACTGTCAAGGTTTCCTACATCTACTTTTGTTTCTGCTGCTATTTGCTCTTCTTCCTGTTTCTTTGCTGCTACTTTAACAGCTTCGGCAGATATCACCTCGTTGCCTTCCTGAAGAAAAGTTGTTATGAATTCCCTTAGTTCCATTGCCACGTTGTCCCATTCAGCGATGTCATATTTATTGATTGAAACATAATTCTCATCAATAAAAATCTCTTTCACAAATGGAAAATGAAATAACTTTTGTGCCAGGGGAGCATCCTTTGCTTCATCAATATTTTTAAATTCCGCAGCATTTATTACCAGTTTCTTATTGGCAACAAACTTCATTACAGCAGGATTGGGAGTGGTTTCCGCATAAACTGTCACTGGGATATTTTTGGGTTCTTGTTCTTTTGTTCTGATAACCTCGCCGCCTGAATTGAGATAATCGTTAATTTGCTGTGCCACTTCCTCCTCTACGTCCGGCCAGTCTACAATATCATATTTTTCCAGGGCTATGAAATTTTGTGCGATATAAACCGTTTTTACAAAAGGCAGATAAAACATTTGCTGAGCCAGAGGAGAAGCGGCAGCTTCGTCTATGTTTTTAAATTCGTAGCTTTCGTGGCGTGTCAGGAATTTATTGGCTTCAAATTTTATGATAGCCGGTTTGTTGGTATGCTGAATATTTATATTGAAGTTGCTCATAACTAAATTTTTGGCAAAAATACTAAAGAAAAGTCACCTAATCTATATATTTACATTACATATGGGGGCCAATAACATTTCAGGCGCAGGGCCGCCTGCATTTTTTTCTTTTCTAAATTTTAAGCGGTACGTCGTACAATGCTTTCTTCTGTTAATGTTGATTATTTTTGTACTCCCGGCCAAAGCCCAGGAAGTTATTCCGGTTTATTCCGATTATTTAACCGATAATTTATATTTATTGCACCCTTCTATGGCGGGTGCTGCCAATACTAACCAAATAAGGCTTACTGCACGGCAGCAATGGTTTGACGTGGAAGATGCACCAAACTTACAAACGCTGAGTGTGAACGGGAGAGTTGGTAACAAAGTTGGCTTGGGAGGGATACTTTTTAATGATTCCAATGGAAATTATTCCAGGAGCGGAGCCTATGCCACCTTTGCTTATCACCTTATGTTTTCCCGAAATGCCGTGAATCTTAATCAGTTATCCTTTGGCATTAGCGCCGGATTAATTCAGCACAGGCTTGATGTAAGCAATTTTAACGAGTATGATCCTATAATTGGTGGCAATGAATCTGATTTTTATGCAAATATGGATCTGGGGGTTTCTTACTATCTGATGAATTTTTATGCGCACCTTAGCGCTAAAAATATTCTTTCGGTAAACCGGGAACTTTTTTATTCAGATGCAGTACCCGGCAATCAGCGGAAATATCTTTTTTCTACAGGATATGTTTTTGAAGATGTAGGGCCTGGTTTGAGCCTGGAGCCATCTGTGCTGTTCCAGTTAAGGGAAGAAACTGCTGAAAAAAGTATCGATATCAATTTAAAAGCCTATAAGGAAGTTGATTTTGGACAGGTTTGGGGTGGAATTTCTTATAGGAACACTTTTGAAGGTGCAGAATATACCACCACCGGTAATGAAATAAAAAGCCAGACCTTGCGATACATCACACCTTTTGTAGGGGTTAATTATAAACGTTTCCTCGTAGGATACACCTTTAGCTATCAGCTTAATTCGCTGGTGCTGAGTAATAGCGGATTTCATCAAATTACATTGGGGTATAACTTTGGTAAAAATCGTGAGCCTTACGATTGTAAATGCCCGGCGGTAAATAATTAAAAATCGAGATAGGAAACTTTATAGTTATTGGTTTCTGAACCAGTAAGTTCTGCCATTACTGCAGGGTTTTTATTGCTGAAAAACTCCGGAATAGGATAATTGCTGAGCCTGCTTATTAGCATTTTCTTTTCAAGAATAGCTTTTGTTTGCCTTGCGACTGCCTCTCCCGAATCGATAATATGAACATTGGGTGGAAGTATTTTTTTTAAAACAGGAATCAGGTACGGGTAATGGCTGCAGCCCAAAACGAGATAATCAATTCGCTTCAGCAGCATTGGTTTTAGAAGTCGTTTCAGCAATTCTTCAGTTTCCGGAGAGTCTTTTCTTCCGCTTTCTATCAGTTCCACCAGTCCGTTTCCTTCTACTTCAATAACTTCAATGTTATGAGTATATAGTTCCGAAGTTTTTGAAAATAGTGCGCTGCTTAATGTTCCTTTAGTGGCAAGTATCCCAATAGTCCTGGTTTGGGATTTTAGGGCAGCGGGCTTTATTGCAGGTTCTATACCTATAAAAGGTACTTCATAAGTAGATCGTAAATCCAGAATAGCATTGGTAGTGGCTGTATTGCAGGCCACCACAATTAATTTGCAGCCCATGGAAAGTAGGCTTTCGGTATTTTTATAACAAAGACGACGAATTTCCTCCACAGTTTTTTCTCCATACGGGGCATTCCTGCTGTCTGCAAGATAAATAGTTCTTTCATGGGGGAGGAGATGGTGAATTTCTTTCCATATAGAAGTCCCGCCCACTCCTGAATCAAAAATGCCTATAGGATGAGAACTCATAATAGCAAAAATAAAAACTGCGCGGGATAGCGCGCAGTTTTTGATTATAAATATTTAGACGAGAATCTTAAATTCCCAGATCTTTCTTTACATCCGGCATAAGGTCGTATCCATCAGCAAGAATAACTCCTGTTCCGGTAGTGGAATCCAGAACATAATCGTAACCCTGGTCTCTGGCTACTCTTTGAATTGCCTGGCGCGCTTTTTCAATGATTGGAGCAATTAAATCATTTTGTTTCTTTTGTAGTTCCTGTCTCGCTTTCTGGCTATGCTCCTGGATTCTCCTTTGTGTCATTTGCATTTCCTGAGAACGCTTCTGGTTTTCTTCATCGGTCACTGTTTCTACTTCAGACTGGTAGCGTTGCATGGTTTTTTGAGCTTCAGTCAACATATCGTTAATTTCGGCATCGTAGGTTTTTTCCAGCTTTTCAAGCTGTGTCATAGCATCATTATATGCCGGCATGGTTTCTACCAGGTCCTGTGTGGCGATATGGGCAACTTTGGTTTGAGCGTTTGTAAAAGCAGTAGCTCCCAGTGTTAATGCTAAAGCTATAAAAAGTCTTCTGAATTGTTTCATTGTTAATAGTTATTAATTGTTAAAGAATTTATGGTTTAATTATCGTTTATACTATCTTTTTGCTGTCTTATAGCTCTAATAGAATCTATACGGCGCTGGCGCTCTTCAATTATCCTTGCCCGACGCGCTTCCAGTTCCTTTTGTTTAGCGATTTTTATAGAATCCCGCTGTCTTTGTCTCTCCGCTATAAGTGCTTCCCGTTCATTTCTTTTTTCCTGTACTTCCTGCTGCTCTTCGGCAATTTTCTCATCCTGCTCAACTGTTCTTCCTTCTTCCTCTTCCAGTGCTTCCCGTTCTTCGGGGGATTCAATTTGCCTTCTGTTGGCAGCACGGTTTATGCTTCTTAGAACCTGGTCACTAATGTCATATTCCTTATCGGCATAAATCATCCCATTGTTAGCAGTACGGTCAAACACCATATCCAGATTCCTGTTTTCGGAAATTTCCTGTACCGCAGTAAAAACCTGATCCTGAATAGGTCTTATGAGCTGTTTTTTCTGAATCATGTAATCCCCATTGGGGCCAAATCTTTTTTGCTGATAATCCAGCGCCTGTTCTTCCTGATAATTAATTTCTTCTTCCCGTTCCTGAATTAGTTCTTTGGTAAGAAGAGCACGCTCATTATCAAGCTGAGCTTTCATTCCGTCAATCTGTCGCTTTTTTTCTTCAACTTCTTTTCTCCATTCCTGTACTTTTGCGTCTAATTGTGAAGACGCCTGCTGGTACTGTGGAACGTTTTGCAGAATATATTCCATATCTACATAACCTACACGGAAAGATTTTTGTGCAGTAGCACTCCATCCTAAAATCGCGGTTAGAAATGTAAAAATTATTATTCTACCTTTCATAATTCGAATATAGAAAATACCGTGCCAAATTAAAACTGCTGGTTAAGGATAAAGTGGGTTTCCCATCCATTAGGCCCGGGTTGCCCAACAATAGGATCAAATCCGTATCCAAAATCTATTCCCAGTAATCCAAACATCGGCATAAAAATTCTTATTCCTGCCCCGGCAGATCTGTTAAGCTGGAAAGGGTTAAAATCCCTGAAATTATCATAGGAAGCACCACCTTCCATAAAAGTAAGCGCGTAAATAGAAGCCGATTGTTTAAGAGTAATTGGAAATCTTAACTCCAATGAATATTTGTTGTAGATAGTTGCCCCGTCATCAGTAGCTCCAGAAGTCCTGTCAAGTGGTACTACAGACTGCTTTGGATATCCTCTTAACTGGATGGTCTCCCTACCATCAAGGCTGTAAGCTCCAAGACCGTCACCTCCAAGGTAAAAACGTTCAAAAGGAGGAACACCCCGATCATTGTTGTAAGCTCCAAGGAAACCGTATTCGGCGTTTGTTCGTAGGACAAGGTTTTTGCTTGCTCCAAAATTGGCTAAAGTAGTATACCAGGTTCCGTTGAATTTGATTTTATAAAATTCCAGCCACTTGAATTTTTCCTGGTCAACCTTACTCCGGTCCGGAACAGCATTCTCAGGGCTCACCCTGGCTCCTTCATTATTGATTAGGTTTCCGTTTTCGTCTTCCAGCTGAAATTCCCTCTGCTCACCTAAATTAGCATAATCTACGCCATTCCACAAGGAGTATGGGGGAGTAAGTTTAGCGGTAAGGCGAAATTGTGATCCTCCTACAGGAAATACCGGGTTGGTGTAGGTGTTATCCCTTGTTAAGCCAAACGTGTAGGTAAGGTTATTTGAATATCCGTCTCCAAAGGAGAAGAGGCCGGTGTTGTAGTTATTAAGGTCATATCTTTGGAAACCTACCGAGTGGGAAACGGTCATATACCTGTCCGGCACACTCAGGCGTTTTGCCAGTCCCACACTTACCCCCAGAATGTCAAAGCTTCGGCTCCTGTCTGCTTCCCGGTTCACGTAATCAAAAAGGAATTGTCTTGTATAACTAAAGGAAGTAGAAAAACTTACCGGTTTTACCCCGCCCAGCCACGGTTCACGAAACGAAAGACTGTAGGTTTGGTAGTAAGTACTGGCCTGCGCACGTAAAGAGAGACTTTGCCCGTCTCCCATAGGCACTGGCCGGTAAGATTCCTTATCAAAAATCCCGCTTAAAGAGAAATTGTTAAAAGACAGGCCTAGGGTACCAATAAAACCTCCGCCTCCGTAACCTCCCTGGAGTTCTATCTGGCTTGCCCCGGATTCCACTACGGAATACTCAAGGTCTAATGTTCCCGTATTCGGGTTGGGGTCTATAAACTGAGGTTCCAGTTGCTCGGCATCAAAAAAACCAAGTTGTCCCAACTCCCTTATGGTGGCAATCACATTGGCCTTGCTGTATTTTTGTCCCGGTTTGGTTAAAAGTTCGCGATAGATTACATGGTCTTTTGTTCTGTCGTTTCCTGTAACCCGTATTTCATTAAAAAAGGCTTCTTTACCTTCAGTAATCCTGATTTCAAAATCTATGGTGTCGTTCTCAACATTGGTTTCCACAAGATTGATATTGGAAAACAGATAACCGTTGTTCTGATAAAGATTAGTCAAATCCTGGGCATCAGGTTTAGTGTTGTCCATAATCCTTTTATCGAGAAGTACACCATTATATACATCTCCGGTTTGGATTCCGAAAACCCTGGACAACTGGTCGTCTGTATATACACTATTTCCTATAAATTCAATATCACCTATGTAGTAGCGGTCTCCTTCTTCAACTTTTAACTGCAGGGCTATATCTTTATCACCTTGTCTAATAAGTGTATCGGAAACAATTCTGGCATCCCTGAAACCGCTTTCTTTGTAATTATTTATTAATGAAACTTTATCTTCCTGGTAATCTTCACGTACAAATTTTGATCTTTTCCAGAACCGGAAGAAATTCTTTTTCTTGGTATTCTTCATGCTGCGCCTTAGTTTGGCGTCTGAAAATTTTTCGTTTCCAATGAACTCAATATCGTCAATTTTTACTCTTTCTCCACGGTCTACATTAACCACCATATTTACTCTGTTGGCATTGGCAGTATCCTGTACCGGAATGGTATTAATGGCTACTTTGGTGTTAAAATAACCATCTTTCTTATACTTGTTTTCTATATAGTTTTTGGTGGTGGTAATTAGGTTTTCGGTTACCTTGGTGCCGGCGGTAAGTTCATTTTCCTCGAGCAGTTCTTCTTTCTTTCTTTTCTTTCTGATTCCCTGGATACGGGCCTCGGCCAGTTGGGGTACTTCCTGTATTTCAAGTTCAAGATCGGCAACATTGCCTTCAACATTGGTAATGTAAAAATTGATGTCGCTGAAACTACCTATATCCCACAGTTTTTGTACAATTTTGCTTAAACGCTGTCCCGGGATGTAAATTTCCTCACCTTTTCTCAATCCCGTATAGGCAATTACAGTTTGCTCATTAAAAGTGGTATTTCCGGTAACTTTAATATCACCTATAATATATTTTTCTCCGTTGGCAAGAGGTAAATCCTGAGCTTGTGTAGATGAACTCAATATAAATATGAATGCGAAAAGAGCCAGGACTCTTTTAAATGTGAATGCATTAACCAAGTTGCTCACTAGTTTTTCCAAATCTTCGTTCTCTGTTTTGATAATTGTAAATGGCTTCAAAAAGGTTTTCTTTTCTAAAATCCGGCCATAAAATATTTGTAAAATACAATTCGGCGTAGGCAATTTGCCATAGCAGAAAGTTGCTTATACGCTGTTCTCCACTTGTTCTTATTAGCAGATCCACGTCTGGTAAATCACTGGTGTAAAGATGCTCATTAATAACTGATTCATCAATGGCATCAGCAGATAATTCGTTGTTTTTAACTTTATTGCAAATTCTTTTGATACAATTGCCTAATTCCTCACGGGATCCATAGCTTAACGCGAGGGTAAGCACCATCCTTTTATTGGAGGCTGTTTTTTCAATGACTTCTTTCAATTCCTTCCTTGCTTTTTTTGGAAGGGTTTCTAAGTTACCAATCGCATTTAGCCGGATATTATTGTCCTGCAGGGTTTTAATTTCCTTTCGAAGGGAGGAAACCAACAGCTTCATTAAGGTGTCAACTTCTAATTTAGGGCGGTTCCAGTTCTCGGTAGAAAAAGCATATAAGGTGAGATTCTGCACTTCAATTTCGGCGCAGCCTTCTACCACATCCCTTACCGCTGTAGTGCCTTCTTCATGCCCCATAGCTCTCAGAAAACCTTTTTTTTTGGCCCAACGGCCATTCCCGTCCATAATCACAGCGATGTGCCTGGGCAATTTCTCAAGGTTTATTTCGTCTCTGTAGGCCATTTATAAATTGCAATAACAAGGTTTTCTACCAAAGTTAAAAGTAAGGCTCACACCTGTGAATACATACCAATCTGTAGTATTCCTGTTTCCAAATTCTATGGAGGGAGCTCTTCTCCCCAGCAATTCTTCCGGCCAGCTTCCATCTAAATTATCTGTAAAGGTGAAGCGACCGCCAATTTCCAGAGCTCCCACTATATGCTTGGTAATTGTCTCTTTATAACCAAAAACTATTGGAATGGCAAACTCCCAGTTTGAACTTTCATTTATCAGGTTGCCCGCCCTTCCATTTTGCAGGTAAACGTGATCTGCCCTAAAATAGGTTAGGCCGGTATAGAGATAGGGAGAACTCTGTGGTGTGTCTTCGTGCAAATCGAAATTAAAGAAATTAAACTCTACTCCCAAAGATGCTTCGGCAATAGTATTTTCAAAAGAATAACCTCTGGCTTGTCTTCTGGGTTCATTGGAGCTGGCATCATCTGCCGCTATTTCAGCATATAGCAGGGATAGCCTGAAAGCATGTCTCGGACTCCTGTTCCATTTAAATAATGCTCCTCCCACCAACCTGTTAGGGTTGATATAGTTGGTTTTTCCTACATCTCCTATGTAATTGCTGCCACCAATAAACGGACCAAGCTCAAAAGTTTGGGAGTAAGAAGTGGCGGCAATAACCATAAATACAAGAGCAAGTAGATGCTTCATAGGTTTTTAAAAGTTTGCAAATATAACAATTATGTTTGCTCCACAATAATCTGAGCATTTTTGTACATAGTCATTAACAGAATTTGGAACCTTTTATTGCTTAATTGCGCTTATCTTCTCCCCAAAGTAACTTTTTGCGAAGGGTTTTCAGGAAGCTGTCTCCATGTAATTCAACTATTTTGACAGCGTAGGGAGCCTTTTCAATTGTAATTTCGGTTTCATTGGGCAATGTGGCTATCCGGGAATCCATAGAGACAAGATAAGTTTTTTCCCTTCCGGAAACCTTCATTTTAATTTTGGTATTATCCTTAATCACTAAAGGGCGGGCATTCAGGTTATGTGGGGCAATAGGCGTAATAATCAGGGAATTTACATCTGGAGTTATAACCGGACCGCCACAGCTTAAAGAGTAGCCTGTGGAGCCGGTAGGGGTGGAAATAATTACTCCATCTGCCCAGTAGGAGCTGAGATACTGGTCATCCAGCCAGGTATCTACCGTGATCATTGAAGTGGTGTTTTTGCGGCTTACCGCTATTTCATTAAGAGCCGCAGGCCCAAAAACCTTGTCATGATTTTCAGGATTGGTAGAAATCTGCAACAGGCTTCTTTCAGTAATGCTATATTCTTTTTTTAGGATACTGTGGATGGTTGCCTCAATTTCCTCTTTTTGAATAGTGGCAAGAAAGCCAAGCCTTCCGGTATTTATGCCGAGAATAGGAATGTCCAGATCCCGGATATAATTAATCGATTTTAAAATAGTTCCGTCTCCGCCAATACAGAAAAACAAATCGTAAGAATTATCAAGTTCTTCAAAAGTGCGAAAATGGCTGTATTCTTTATTTATGGTTTCATTTTTATTAATGAGATCAAGAAAATGTTCTTCTATAATTACTTCAACATTCTCCCTGTCCAGTAATTCCAGAAGTTGAGAAATATATTTTCCCGCATTGGCATGATAAAACTGACCATAAATTCCTATTTTCATCTTCACGGTTTTTTGCTGTTTACTTTTGTTTTAACTGAAAAAGAATTAGAGAAATTAAATATTCAGATATTTATCAAGATATTTAGACCTGTCCTTCAAATTCCTTTGGAAGGTGTCCTCCTGGTGTTCAGACACAATATTATATCCATAGCGCCTGAAGGCCTGAATGATTGTATTCATACCCACAGGGCTGGTTTTAACGGTAATCTCAGCCACATCATTTTCAATTTTAGAAATAAAGGCACCTAAAATGTGGCCATTGTTAGATTCCACAATCTGGCTTATCTCGCTAAATGAATAATCTTTAAAGCCTTTGGCAACAACAAGAATATTTCCTGCTTCATTTAAAAAAGGAGTTTCATTAAAAAGATTGATGATATCATTAATTTCCAGATATCCGCAATACTTATTTTCCTCGTCTAAAACAGGAAGCAAATTAGTGTCATTTTGAGCAAAAGATTCAAGGATGTCCAGCCAGTAAGCTGTTTCCCGTACAAAAAATCCCTCCAGGGAATATTGATAGTCTTCCAGGGATTTTCCTGCATCAAAACAACGAATATCATTTTCTGAAATACAACCAATGTAAATTCCGTCTTTTTCAACGGGCAGGTGGGTGTAGGTGAGGTTATTAAAAAGGTCCTGGGTGGTTCCTATATTATCTGACAGATCCAGGATGGCAATGTCATTCAAAATATTTTCTTCCATACTCATAAGCGCTCCTTTTTCTGCAAATTAATCAAAATAATGTTCAATAAGGCAGGAGCAACTTCGTATTTTTGTTACTAAAAGCAAGAAATATGACCAAGTTAAGCGTAAATATAAATAAGATTGCCACACTCCGCAATGCACGTGGCGGCAATATTCCAGATGTGCTGCAAATGGCCCGGGATATTGAATCTTTTGGGGCTGAGGGGATCACTGTGCATCCGCGGCCAGATGAAAGGCATATTACTTATCAGGATGTGCTGGACCTTAGCCCTGTGCTATCTACTGAATTTAATATAGAAGGAAATCCCATTACAAAATTTGTGAATCTTGTCCTGCAGGTGCGTCCTGCCCAGGTAACTTTGGTTCCTGACGATGAAGATGCTATTACCTCCAATGCAGGTTGGGACACTGTAAAATACAAAGGTTTTTTGAAAGAGGTGATTTCAGGATTCAAGCAGAACAATATTCGCTGTTCTATTTTTGTAGATCCTAATCCCGAAATGGTAAAAGCTGCAGTAGAAACCGGAACAGACAGAATAGAATTATATACTGAAGCCTATGCGGCAGCTTATGCCAAAGGAGATAAAGACGCTGTAAAATCTTATGCGGAATGTGCGGGAATTGCACACGATCTCGGAATGGAAGTAAATGCCGGCCACGACCTTTCTTTGGAAAATGTGGGGTATTTTAAAAAGCAGCTGCCTTATCTGGAAGAAGTTTCCATTGGCCATGCCCTTATTTCGGAAGCACTGTACCTGGGAATGGAAAAAACAATTCAGAAATATTTAAAATTGCTGAAATAAAATGAAATTACATTCAACAATTATAGGAGAAGGAACCCCGTTTATAATCTTACATGGTTTTCTGGGAATGAGTGATAACTGGAAAACGCTGGGTAACCAGTTTGCTGAAGAAGGTTATCAGGTTCATTTGGTTGATCAACGTAATCATGGGAAAAGTCCGCATAGCGATGATTTTAATTATAATCTTCTTGCTGAAGATATAGTAGAATATTGCCAGGAGAAGAATCTTAAAGATATTTATCTTATGGGTCATTCTATGGGCGGGAAAACAGCAATGTTAACCGCGGGGCTGCATCCTGAACTGGTTAAGAAGCTAATTATTGTGGATATTGCTCCAAAATATTATGCGCCGCACCATGAAGATATCCTGGCCGGCCTTACTGCTTTGGATGAAGCAAAGCTTACATCACGAGGGGAAGCTGAAGATTTCCTGAAAGAATTTGTTCCTGATACCGGAACGAGGCTCTTTTTGCTCAAAAATCTTTACTGGAAAACCAAGGATAAACTGGCACTTAAACTAAATCTGGACTCACTTAAAAATAATGTTGAAGATATAGGAGCGGCTCTTCCTGCTCAATATGTTTTTGATAAACCTGCACTTTTTATAAAGGGTGAGAAATCGGGGTATATTAAAGAAGAAGATTGGGCGGGAATAGAAGAACAGTTTTCACAAGCTGAGCTGGTAACCATTCCCGGAGCGGGCCATTGGGTACATGCAGAGAAAAGAAAGGAATTTTATAAAACAGTAATACAATTTGTATAAGTGTTAAATTTATTATGTATGCATAATAAATATTAGGTATTTGTTGCCTGATATTTATTTTCTTTTACTTTTGATAACTATATTCTAAAGTATATAAAATTTAACCCTGTTTAAATTATGAAAAAAATATTCTTACTCGCACTTTGCGTGTTAGCCTCTGCCGCAATCCATGCCGGGGGGTATCGGGTTAGCCTTCAGGGGCAGCGCTCATTGGCTATGGGTCACACCGGAGTGGCATTGGTGAATAATGCAGAGTTGGCCTTTTTTAATCCGGCGGGACTGGTATACCTTGAAAACAAGATTAATGTAGCAGTTGGTGCAAGCGCCGTATTTTCTGAAGTGACATGGCAAAATGAAGAATTCGGGCAAATGGCGAATACTGACAGTCCTGTGGGTACTCCTTTTTATGCTTACTTTTCGTATAAAGCTAATGATTGGCTTACTTTGGGTTTAAGTGCATATACCCCATACGGAAGTGCTGTGGAGTGGCCGGAAGATTGGGCGGGTTCGCATCTTATTAATAATATAGACCTGCAGGCAATTTATATTCAACCCCTGGCATCTGTAAAAATATCAGAAAAGATAAGCATTGGGGGAGGCCCCATTTTCGTTACCGGTTCAGTTAATTTTAACAGGAATCTCACCAGGACTTTGAGCAATATTGAAGGGGATCGTGCCAATATAACCGTGGATGCTTCAGGAGTTAATGCCTGGGGCTGGTCTTTAGGAGGGATGTACAGCCCTACCGAAAACATCAGGTTCGGAATCAATTATCGTTCAGAAGTAATTCTGGAAGCGGAAAGTGGTGAGGCCAATTTTGAGAATATTCCAAATTCTCCTCAAACTCCTTTCGAGGATACCCAATTTGATGCTGCTTTACCTATGCCTGCAGAGTTAACTGTAGGGGCATCTTATCACTTCCTTGATAAATGGACTATAGCTTTTGATTACAACCATAGTTACTGGGGAGTATATGAATCTCTGGATATAGATTTTGCAAATCCAAATATCCCTGATTCCTACAATCGGCGTGAATATAAAGATGCTTCCATATACAGGTTTGGACTCCAATATTATATGGATAAAACCTTTACCCTGCGGGCCGGCTACTATTTTGATGAATCCCCCGTGCAATCGGGCTATTTTGCTCCGGAAACTCCGCGAAATGATTCCAACAATTTTACAGGTGGATTATCTATAAATATTAACGACAGGTTTGCTATAGATGCTTCGTTTCTTTACAGCAGGTTTAAAGAGGTAGAAGAGTCTTATGATTTTTATGCTGAGGGGGAAGGGGAAAATAGTGTAGCGGTTCCTTTTGGAGGAACTTATAAATCTTCTGCTTTTGTGCCGGGATTGGGATTAACTATCAAAATTTAATTTGAGTGCAATGAGAAATTGTTTTAAATATATCGCGGTTCTTACTTTAGGAATGGTTGCCTGTGAGCCGGAACTGGAAAATCCTATCGATGAACAGGATTATTATGGTACGGGTGAGGCTGATTTTTCTAATTATGTTGCCCTTGGAAATTCATTAACTGCAGGTTATGCTGATGGGGCCTTATATCTTTCCGGCCAAAGAAACTCCTATCCTAATATTTTGGCGCAGCAGTTTGCAGTGGTGCAGGATATTAATGAATTTCGTCAACCGCTTGTGAATGATAATGCCGGCGGGTTACTGGCAATCGGCGAGCCAATACCTGGATTTGGTAACCGACTGGTTTTGGCTTTTGATGAAGAAGGAGAACCAAGTCCGCAGGTTTACACCGGTGCCCGGGCAACTACCGAAGTCTCTAATGTACTGGAGGGGTCTTTCAATAATATGGGGGTTCCCGGTGCCAAAAGTTTTCATCTGTTGAATGCCGGTTACGGCAGCTTAACAGGACTTGCTAATATGCCGGCTACGGCAAACCCATATTTTGTAAGGTTTGCTTCTTCGCCTCAGGCAACGGTGTTGGAAGATGCCCTGGCCCAGGATCCCAGTTTTTTCACATTGTGGATAGGAAATAACGATGTGTTAGGATATGCCACTTCAGGAGGAACAGGAGTTAATCAAACCGGCTCAGGTGTTTCCCCTGCTGCTTATGGTATGAATGATATTACAGATCCTATGGTTTTTACCGGGGCTTATATCCAAATGGTGGAGGCACTTGCGGGAAATGTTTCCGGCGGAGTGCTTTTAAATATCCCGGATGTGACCACAGTACCTTATTTTACAACAGTACCCTATGCGCCTTTAAGTCCGGAAGATCCTGATTTTGGGCCTCAGATTCCGACTCTGAATACTACTTTTTCCGGATTAAACCAGGCTTTTCAGTTTTTACAGGTTCCGGAACGTATGATTAATTTTTCGGAAACTGCCGCCAGCCCCGTGATGATTAAAGATGAATCTTTGCCTGATTTGTCTCAACAGATTACAAAGGTGCTAACTGAATCTGGAGCTGTAGACGCTGCAACTGCTGCGCTTTATGGATTACAGTTTGGCCAGGTAAGACAGGCGACTGCTGAAGATCTACTGGTGCTTACCAGCTCTGGTATTATAGGGAATGTAAATCAGCAAAGGCTTCAAGAGCTCATGAATTTTGGTTTGGATCAGGAGACTGCAGCAAGATTATCGGTTAATGGGGTTACTTATCCGTTGCAGGATCAATATGTGCTAATTCCTGAAGAACAGCAGGAGGTTGAAGCAGCCACTGCTGCATATAATGAAGCAATTGCAAATGCTGCCAGCCAGTTTGATCTCGGTTTGGTGGATGTAAACGCTTTACTTACTCAGCTGGCTAACGATGGAATTCCGTTTGACGCGGGAATAATAAATGCCGATTTTGTGACCGGTGGGGCTTTTTCCCTAGATGGGATTCATTTAACTCCCCGTGGTTATGCAGTAATAGCCAACAATATAATAGAAGAAATTAACGCTACCTATAGTTCGGAAGTTCCAAAAGTAAACCCGGGTAATTATGCCACGGTAACATTGAGCCAGGACGTTGAATAATATTAAATTTCACCCAAAGTTTAGACGCCGGATTTTCATCCGGTGTTTTTTTTGCAATTTTGCAGCATAATCAACCAATATTAAATTATGAAATTCATTCTTCGCATCCTGCTTTCTGCAGTAGCTGTTCTTGTTTTAGCTGAAATCCTGCCTGGTGTGGCCGTAGCTAATTATGTTACCGCGATTATTGTTGCGCTTGTCCTGGCACTTCTTAACCTTATCGTAAAACCTTTACTGGTATTGCTCACCCTGCCTGTAACTATTTTAACCCTGGGTCTTTTTCTGCTCATTATCAATGCTATAATTATCTTACTGGCAGATGGCTTTGTGTCCGGCTTTGCAGTAGATGGTTTTTTTATGGCCATAATTTTCAGTTTGTTATTATCGCTTTTCCAATCGCTGCTTTATTCCATTCTAAATTCAGATTAGAAGGCTGCTGAAATTCAGTAAATTGAAACTTTGCGGGCTTCCGAAAAAAGTGTAATTTTGCACTCCAATTTTTATAATAAGTCAAGATGAATATTACCAGAGAGAATATTGATGAATTAAACGCGGTAGTAAAAGTAGATATCGCTAAAGACGATTATCAGGGAAAAGTAGATAAGATTTTAAAAGACTATCGTAAAAATGCCAATATCCCTGGCTTCAGGAAAGGTCATGTGCCCATGGGAATGGTCAAAAAACAATATGGCAAAGCCGTATTGGTAGACGAGGTAAACAAATTATTGCAGGAAGAGCTTAATAAATATCTTACTGAAGAAAAGCTTGATGTTCTTGGGAATCCGCTGCCAAAAGAGCAGGAAAATTTTGACTGGGATAAAGAAAATTACATTTTTGAATTTGAATTAGGGCTTTCTCCCGATTTTAAAGTTGATCTTGATTTAAAAGAACCAATTACCCGTTATAAAATTGTTGCTGATGACGAGATGGTGGAAAACCAGATCAAGAATATGCAGAAACAATACGGTAAGCTGGTATCTAAAGAAACTGCTGAAGAAGGTGATATTGTAGCCGGTACTTTTAAAAATGAAGAAGAAGGCATAGATAACAATACCTCTGTAGAACTTGAAAAAGTAAAAGGAAAAGAAAATCTTGATAAATTTATTGGTGCTAAAGCTGGTGATACCATCAGCTTAAAGACTAAAGGTCTTTTTGAAGATGAGAATGATTTGGTGGGGCACCTCAAAATTGAGCAGGATAAAGCCAATGATCTTGATATAGAAGTTGAATTTACCGTAACTGAAGTTAATCATCAGGAACTGGCAGATCTTGACCAGGAATTATTTGATAAACTTTTTGGTAAGGATCAGGTAAAAACGGTGACAGAGCTTAAAGAAAAGATCAAGGAAGATGCTGCAAAGCAATTTCAGCAGCAAGGTGATCAGCAGTTAATGAATGATGTTACGGAAAAACTGATTGAAAATACTCAGTTTGATCTTCCTAAGGAATTTCTTCAGAAGTGGATCCGCACTGTTGGAGAAGAACCAATGACGGAGGAGGAAGCGGCAGAAGAATATGAAAAGAGCGAAAAAGGCCTTCGGTATCAGCTAATTGAAGGCAAGATAATGAAGGAGAATAATCTTGAAGTTAATTTTGAAGATCTTAAAGCTTTTGCAACAGATAAAATTAAGGAGCAAATGGCACAATTTGGTCAAATGGATCCTTCAGAAAAAGAGCTGGATGATATTGCTGCAAGAATTCTTTCTAATCAGGATGAAGCCAAGCGCTTATCAGAGCAGTTGATGAATGAGAAGCTTCTTGAATTTTATAAAGAAAACATGGAATTCAATGAAAAAGAAGTGACTTACGAGGAATTCGTGAAAGAAATATATGAGTAGGCCTTTTTTATAATTTATACTTATCTTTAAGGCGTTAAACCATTTGGTATAGCGCCTTTTTTAGTAAAAATGAACCCGGGTTTTCGGGTTAAAGCAAGGCCAATTGAACTTTGAGACTAAAGTTTTATTGGCTGATATTTTTAAATAGATGTTTTATTGAAAAACATAAAAAATATAATTGATGGATTACGGAAAAGAATTTGAGAAATATGCCACCAAACATCATGGAGTAAATAGTATGTACTATGATAAACTGGTGAGTACGGTGACTCCACCAACGGGTATGACACCCAACATTATTGAAGAACGCCAGATGAATGCTGTGGCAATGGATGTTTTTTCGCGTTTAATGATGGACCGCATCATTTTTATGGGTACCGGGATTAATGATCAGATTGCAAATATTATCCAGGCGCAGCTGTTATTTTTGGAAAGTACCGACTCTTCTAAGGATATTCAAATTTATATAAATTCCCCTGGAGGTAGCGTTTATGCCGGACTGGGAATTTATGACACAATGCAGTTCATTAAGCCGGACGTGGCAACTATCTGTACAGGAATGGCGGCTTCTATGGGAGCTGTACTTTTATGTGCGGGAGAAAAAGGAAAACGAAGTGGATTGCCTCATTCCAGAGTGATGATTCACCAGCCTATGGGAGGAGCCCAGGGTCAGGCAAGTGATATTGAAATCACCGCTCGTGAAATCTTGCTTTTAAAAGAAGAATTATATAAGATTATCTCCAAGCATACCGGACAGTCTTACGATAAGGTTCATGAAGACAGTGACCGTGACTACTGGATGAAAGCCGATAGGGCTAAAGAATACGGAATGATTGATGAAATTTTACAGAGAGAAGGATAAATTGGAATTCAGGATTTCTTTTTTATATTATAATAAAAGAACCTGAAATACAAATAGGAAAACCAAAAGAATGGGTAAAGAGGATTTAGAATGTTCATTTTGCGGAAGGAAGAAGCCGGAAACGAGTTTACTTATTGCCGGGCTTGATGCACATATATGTGATAGATGTATAGAACAGGCTCACGGAATAGTTCTGGAGGAATCCCGCCAGGGAGATGCTAAAGAACTATCATCAGATTTGATGCTTAGCAAGCCTAAAGCGATTAAAGCTTTCTTGGATGAATATGTTATTGGCCAGGAAGCCACAAAAAAGGTAATGTCAGTTGCCGTTTACAATCATTATAAAAGGCTGTTACAGCCAAATTCTGAAGATGATGTAGAAATCCAGAAGAGTAACATCATTATGGTTGGGGAAACCGGTACGGGAAAAACACTTATAGCAAAGACCATTGCACGAATGCTTAATGTGCCACTCGCAATTGTTGATGCTACTGTTTTAACTGAAGCCGGATATGTTGGGGAAGACGTGGAAGGTATTCTTACACGTTTGCTTCAGGCTGCCGATTATAATGTTGATAAGGCACAACGTGGTATTGTTTTTATAGATGAGATTGATAAAATTGCCAGAAAAAGCGACAATCCTTCTATAACACGAGATGTTTCCGGGGAAGGTGTGCAGCAGGCTTTGCTGAAGTTGCTTGAAGGAACCACAGTTAATGTTCCGCCGAAAGGAGGAAGAAAGCATCCCGACCAGAAGTTTGTTGAGGTGGATACCGAAAATATCCTGTTTATCGCTGGTGGAGCATTTGATGGAATTGAAAGAAATATTAGTAAAAGGCTGAATATGCAGGCGGTTGGTTTTAGTGCCTCCAAGGGTGAAGATACCATAGAGCGCACCAATTTGCTGAAATATATTATTCCGAAGGATTTAAAAGATTTTGGTTTAATTCCTGAAATTATCGGGCGTCTTCCTGCCCTTACTTATATGAATCCGCTTGATAAAGATACCCTTCGCGCAATTCTTACCGAGCCCAAAAATGCCATCATGAAGCAGTATAAAAAACTCTTTGAGATGGATGATATAGAGTTTGAAATGACCGAAGATGCTTTGGATTATGTAGTTGGAAAAGCTGTGGAGTATAAGCTTGGTGCAAGAGGATTACGTTCGCTTTGTGAGGCTATTCTAACTGATGCTATGTTTGAAATGCCGGAAGGCAATGAAAACAAACTGGTGGTAGATGCTGAATACGCTGAAGAAAAGCTGAATAAATCGACTATTAATAAACTGAAAGCTGTTTCTTAATTTTCAAAAAAATTAAAATACTGAATCAGGCCGTCTAATTTTAGATGGCCTTTTTTCATTTAATAATTTATCACCTTTGAAATATTTATTGTAATATTGCAATATAACGTAATTAAATGGGAGTTACTAAATCTGAAATATTCACCGATTATCAAAATGAATTAGCCGTGGTTTCCAGAGTTTTTGGCCATCCAGCCAGGATTGCCATTCTTCAGCATCTCATTAAAACCCAAAATTGTGTTTGTGGAGACCTTGTAGAAGTAATTGGTTTGGCGCAACCTACTATTTCACAACATGTCCGGGAGCTTAAAAATCTTGGATTGATAAAAGGAAATATTGAGGGTACGCGCGTGTGCTATTGTATAGATGCAGTGCGCTGGGGAGAAATTAAAAAGCTGTTTGGGGATTTTCTGGACCAGCAGGTTTCTGCTTCAGAAGAATGTTGCTAAAAAAATTTGAATAAGTATATCGTAATATTGCGATAAAACAATAGATGTAAATTATGAAAATATCAGAAATCAAAGAGTATTTGGTTCAGCTTGATCAAATAGCATTTAAACTGCCGAATGGAAATTTAGTGCCCCGGCACTTTCATGTCACAGAAATAGGCAAAATCAGCAATAAATTTATTGACTGTGGCGGAACGCTGAGAGAGGAAGAAATAGCCAACTTTCAGTTATGGGAAGCAAGTGATTACGATCACCGGCTGCATCCCGAAAAGCTCATTTCTATTATTGAACTTTCAGAAAAGCTGCTGGAATTGGGAAATTTGGAAATTGAGGTGGAATATCAGAGGGAAACCATCGGAAAATATGATTTGGGGTTTGATGGTAAAGATTTTCTGTTACTGAATAAACAAACCGATTGCCTTGCCAAAGATAAATGTGGTGTACAGGAAAAACCAAAGATGAAAATGAGTGAATTACAGTCATCATCTTGTGAACCCGGCAGCGGCTGCTGTTAACGCTATAGATATGGAAGCAAGAAATAAGATTTTACCAAAACTTCAGCAAAAAATTGAAGCTTTTGAGGTCTCTTCAGTTTCAGAAGAAAGAAAGAAAATTTTAGCTCCTCTTATCGAGTACATTGCTGAGAAAGCTACGAAAAAGGAGGTGGCAAATATCAATTTTATCTGTACCCATAATTCAAGGAGGAGCCAGTTTGCGCAAATTTGGGCACAGGGGATAGGGCAGTTTTATGATATTCCTGTTCAGGCTTTTTCCGGCGGAGTAGAGGTTACCGCTTTTAATGAAAACGCAGTTAAAGCTATAAAGAGCGCAGGTTTTAAAATTGTTGCGGAAGGAGAAGAAAACCCGCTATACTCTGTTTTTTATGCTGAAGAATTAACTCCGGTAAAAATGTTTTCCAAAAAATATGATGATAAAGTGAATCCGCAGAAGAATTTTGCGGCCGTCATGACCTGTTCTCATGCAGATGAAACCTGTCCTTTTATTCCGGGAGCCGAAAAACGGATTGCGGTAAAATATGAAGACCCAAAAGAGTTTGATAACACTCCGGAGCAGGATCAAAAATATCGGGAAAGAAGTGAACAAATTGCGGCAGAGATGAAGTATGTTTTCTCTTCTATATCAGTCAAATATTAATTCTATGCCTGCAGGAACTAAGAAACTGGGGATTTTAAACACCTATCTTACACTTTGGATTTTTCTGGCAATGGCTGTTGGTGTAAGCCTGGGGTATTTTTTTCCTTCAGTACCCGCTCAAATCAATTCCTACAGTAGTGGTGCCACTAACTGGCCAATTGCAGTTGGGCTGATTTTAATGATGTATCCGCCTCTCGCAAAAGTGAATTATCGCTTGCTGCCTAAAATTTTTCAGAATATAAAGATTCTATCCATTTCCCTGTTGCTCAACTGGATTATTGGCCCTGTGTTAATGTTTACGCTTGCCATGATTTTCCTTCAGGATTATCCCGAATATCTTGTCGGGTTAATTTTAATTGGGCTCGCTCGTTGTATTGCAATGGTGCTGGTGTGGAATGATCTTGCTGAAGGAAACAGTGAGTACGGCGCTGCGCTGGTAGCCCTGAACAGCGTTTTCCAGGTTTTCGCCTATAGTTTCTATGCCTGGCTTTTTATAACCGAATTACCGCCGTTATTTGGCTTTGAAGGTGCTATTGTAGATATTTCTATCGCAACAATTGCTGAGAGCGTGGCGATATACCTTGGAATTCCGTTTTTAGCAGGAATTCTTAGCAGGTTTAGTTTGGTTAAATTAAAGAGTAAAGAATGGTATGAAGAAAAATTTATTCCTGCAATTTCACCACTTACACTCATGGCTTTGCTCTTTACTATCGTCCTTATGTTTTCCCTGAAGGGCGAGCTTATTGTGGAAATTCCCATGGATGTTATAGTAATTGCTGTGCCATTGTTGATTTATTTCACGCTCATGTTCCTAATAGGCTTTTTTGTGAGTAAAGCCATGGGAGCAGATTATGATAAAAATGCTGCGATTTCTTTTACCGCTGCAGGGAATAATTTTGAACTGGCTATTGCTGTTGCTATTGCTGTTTTCGGTTTAAATTCTGGCCAGGCCTTTGCCGGGGTGGTAGGGCCGCTAATCGAGGTTCCTGCGCTTATTCTCCTTGTGCAGGTGGCTTTCTGGTTAAGGAGAAGGTATTATTAGATGATAAAGTAGGTGGGGAGCACAAATCAGCCTAATAAAAGAGAAGCTTTATAAATCGAAAACTGCCAACCCAGGATTTTGTCGGGGATTTCCAGGATATGGGAATGACTGAAATACGGCATAAAATCAAATGAAAAATATTTGTTGTTAATATCAAAAAAAAAGAGCTACACCTGAGAGACAGAGAAGTGCTAATAAAATATTTTTAAACAATTTCTCATTTATCTTTGTAAATGCGCGTTTTCCCAAAAACTGAGCCAGAAGAAAAACGGGAAATATTATGAGGCTTGTTTTAACATGGTTTGCATTTAAGACACCGCTTATGGCCAGGGTGGGAATGCGTATAGCTGTTACAAGAGCCAGAACTCCAATCATTGTTGCCCTGAAAATTTTAATATCCATCACATTGTTTTTACAGCTATTACGTAGAGCGGACCGCCGGTGGAAAATACGCCTGAGAAAAAACCTCCTAATATTCCAAAAGCCGTACTTGTTTTATTGCCAGGACGGACGTCTTTTCTACCCAGAATTGTATATGCTACATATAGAAGAATAAAAACTCCAAGGGCCTTTTGTAAAATCACGGGCCTGGTGTAAGTTAGTGCGATAATACCTATAACAACCCCTATTACTGACGCTAAGGTGAGTTTGCCAATAACTTTTTGATCAATGTTCTTCCATTCTTTTGATACCATAAAAGCACTGGAAAATAGATAAAATATTGAAATATAGGCAATGGCATCGGGTAATTTCAGGCCCAGCAACAATATTGGCAGGGCTACCAGGGAACCGGCAAATCCAACTACCGTCTGAACAAAAAAACCAATAAATATAGCTACTCCAAGCAGTATTAGAAGCTCTGGATTCATAAAAATATCAATTTTAGGTGGATCAAAATTAAGTAGTGAAAAGCTTAAATAGCATTAGAATCAATGGTATAATGCAAAAATATTTATATAAAAACGCTAATTTTAAAAATAAACCACCGAAACAATGGTAGACGAATTAGATCTCAGGATTATTGAAATATTATTCCAGGACTTCTTTTGCTGATATAGGCAAGAAAATCTTTCTCTCCCCATCATCTGTAAGGGAAAGGATTAAGAAGTTGGAGGATGTTGGTGTAATAAGAGGCTATAGCCTGGATGTTGATCAGAACCTAATGGGAAATAACTTGGAGGTTTTTATAATGTTGAAGATTTTCACCGGGAAATTTAATACTGCGATTTCAGAAATTAATTCTTATCCCGAAATACAGGAGGCTTTCAGGATTACCGGGCAGCAAAATATTCATTTGCGGGTGGCATTAAAAAATCAACTTCATCTCCAGCAGTTTATTGACAAGCTTATAGCCTTTGGGGAACCTACTACTCATTTAATCCTGTCTGAATTGAGAAAGGATTTTTGAGTGATCCTGGGGTTGATGGATGATACTGGATCAAGATTCATTTCATAAAAGGATAAAATTAAAAAACCCCGAACTAAAAAGTCCGGGGTTTTAAGGTGGTGCCTCCAGGAATCGAACCAGGGACACAAGGATTTTCAGTCCTTTGCTCTACCAACTGAGCTAAGGCACCAATTGCTTTTGAAAGCGGTGGCAAATATAATTTCAATTTTAGTAACTGACAAAAGAAATTTTAAAAAAATGCTTTTGTATTTTAGCATCTTTACTTTTTAAAGCATGAATTTAGTAGTAGATATTGGGAATTCTTTAGTGAAAGCGGCTGTTTTTCAGGAAACTGAGATGCTGGTGAAAACTATATTTCCAATGTCAGATTTTTCGGAAAAAATTTTAGAAATCAGGAATAGTTATCCTAAAACAGGTGCGGCTATACTTTCCAGCGTAATAAAAGAGGTAAAAGATGAGGTAAGTTTGCTTCAGGAAAACTTCTATTTTCTTCAGCTTTCCTCAAATCTTGCTCTGCCGTTTAAAAATTGCTATGCAACTCCGGACACTTTGGGAAAAGACAGGATAGCTTTAGTGGCGGCGGCTGTTGCGGGTTTTCCGTATAAAAATGTTTTGGTTATTGATGCCGGTACCTGCATTACTTTCGATTTTAAAAATAAAAAAGAAGAATATCTGGGTGGCGCCATTTCCCCGGGTTTGGAAATGAGATTTAAGGCACTGCACAAGTTTACCGCAAATTTACCGTTATTAAGTGCAGAGGGAAATGTTAAAATGATTGGAGATTCTACAAAAAGCAGCATATTGTCTGGTGTCATTAACGGTATTACTGCTGAGATTGATGGGACGATAAATGCCTATAGCTCAAAATATGAAGATTTAACAGTTATTTTTACAGGTGGGGATCAGCAAATTTTGTCTATGAGGTTAAAAAATAGCATATTTGCGAACTCAAATTTTCTCCTGGAAGGATTAAACCATATTTTAGAATTTAATAAAAATCAATGATTAAACGATTTATAGTAATCGTCGCTATTCTTTCTTCCGCTTTGGCGGCTGCACAGGAGAATGTTTCTTCTCCATATTCATACTACGGTATAGGACTTACTAATTTTAAGGGAACGGTAGAAAACCGCTCTATGGGAGGATTGAGTATCTTTTCAGACAGTATACATCTAAACCTTCGTAATCCTGCTTCTTACGGTAGGTTAAGACTTACAACTTATTCTCTCGGGGGGAGCCATCAACGTACCAAACTGAAAACTGAGGAAGAGCAGGATAATTCGAAAATTTCTACTTTGGATTATCTGGGGATTGGAATTCCCGTAAGCAATCGGCTGGGATTTGGACTAGGGCTTGTGCCTTACACCTCTGTGGGATATCGCATTCTTGATATTAATGAAGATGTTGCCAGCAGGCTTAATGGGCGTGGGGGAATGAATAAAGTTTTCCTTTCAGCAGGTTATGAGATCAATAAAAATTTTAGTGTAGGGATTGATGCCAATTATAACTTCGGAAATTTTCAAAACAGAAGAACCGTGAGTCGTGAAGGTATCCAGTTTGGTACAAGGGACATCAGTCGGTCCGATATTCTTGGCTTTAGCTTTAACTTTGGTGTGGATTACCAGGCAATGGTTTCAGAAGATCTGCAACTTCATGTAGCGGGTACTTTTGCTCCTGAAGTTAATTTGACTTCAGAAAACTTCAGGGAACTTTCTACTGTTGCATTTGTTTCCAGTGGAGAAGCTATTGTGGAATCCAGGGAACTGGATGTGGATGATACAGAATTTGCATTACCGCAACAATATACATTGGGGGCGGGAATAGGAAAACCCAGAAAATGGTTTGTGGGTGCAGAATACAATGGTATTGGGAGAAGTTCTTTTCTTTTTAATTCGGTTACCGATGATGCTGTGTATAAAGATGCGGCACAATACAGGTTAGGAGGCTTTTTTATTCCGAGATATAATTCTTTTACAAGTTATTTTAGCAGAGTGGTTTACCGCGGCGGAATGCGATATGAGGAGACCGGCCTTAATCTTAACGGAGAAAGTGTAAATGAGTTTGGCATATCTTTTGGAGTTGGCTTACCTGTAGGAGCACAATTCTCCAACTTAAATCTTGGAGTAGAGTATGGACAGCGCGGTACAACATCTTCGGGACTTATACAGGAGGATTATTTTAAGATATCCATAGGATTATCTTTAAATGATAAGTGGTTCGAAAGAAGAAGATTTAATTAACCAATATAAACAAGTAAAAATGAAAGCGAGATTTATAGCATTAATTACCGGTGCATTATTAGGGTCCGGTGCTTTAAGTGCACAATCTAACAATTGCCCTACTATGGCGGCTTTGGCTTATGATGATGCAAAAGCAAAGAATTATGATGCGGCATATGAGCCCCTTAAAAATGTAATGGAAAAGTGTCCGGATTACAGTTTGGCAACATACCAGTATCTTGAACGAGTGCTTGAAGATAAAATTAAAAAGGCATCTGCCGATGCTGAAAAGAAGCAATATATTAATGAACTAACTTCCGTATGGGAAAAAAGGCTGGAACTTTATCCTGAAAAAACCAGTAAGGGGAAAGTTTATGGTGATATCGCTCAGCTTCAGTATGATAATAAAATAGGTACAAAAGAAGATCTTTATAATGCGTTTGATAAAGCCTTTACAGAAGACCGTGAAAATTTTACAAGTGCAAAAGGCCTTTATGCATATTTTGACCTGATGGTGGAAATGCAGGATGCAGGAGAAAGGGAACTTCAGGATGTATTTGATATTTATGATAAGGTAATGTCTAAAATTGAGGAAGAGGAAAATGATGCAGCTGAAAATTTAGCACCTCTTTTAGAAAAGCAGGAAGCCGGGGAGGAACTTACCTCAAAAGAAGAGTCACAAATAAAATATGCTGAAATTAATCTTGGCAACTATAATGCAGTTAAAAATGCATTAAATGCCAAGCTTGGAGCAAGAGCAGATTGTGATAACCTTGTTCCTCTTTACAAAGAAAATTTTGAAGAAAACAAAGCAAACGTAGAATGGCTGCAAAATGCCAATGCAAGATTGTCTGCTAAAGATTGTACCGAAGATCCATTATTCTTCCAGGTATCTGAAGCATTGCACCAGTTGCAACCTTCTGCAAATTCTGCGTATTCTTTAGGACAGTTGGCAGAGGCTGATGGGGACAGGACAAAAGCTTTAGAGTACTATAATGAAGCTGCCGAGCTTGAAGAAGATCCTAGCGATCAGGCAAGGATATATTATAGAATTGCCAATAACTACCAGGAGAGAGGTAGCTTTAGTCAGGCAAGAAACTTCTATAGAAAAGCGCTTAATGCAAGACCTTCTATGGGTACAGCTTACCTTCAAATTGCAAACATGATTGCTAAAAGTGCGAACAATTGTGGTGACGATGCATTTTCTAAAAGAGCTGTTTACTGGTTAGCTGCAGATTATGCAGCAAGAGCTGCAAGGGTAGATCCTTCTATCTCCGATAATGCAAATCAGGCTGCTGCGAGCTACCGTGGTAGAGCGCCTCAAAAATCTGATGTTTTCCAGGCAGGTAGAAGTGCCGGGGAGGCTATCCAGATAGGATGTTGGATTGGCGAGACAGCTCGTATCCCTCAAATGTAATATGATATTTAAATATAATCACATAATTTCAGGCATTGTCACGCTTATAGGCGTGACAATGCTTTTTTCATGCCAGGGTAATCTTAACGAAGTAAGGGAAATGGATATGCAGGGTGATTCTCCGCAGGCTGTCGCTCAGGGGCTTAATCTTAAATTTACCGATTCCGGCAGGTTGGTGGCTATCCTTAGAAGTCCAAAGATGTACGATTATACCAACAAAAATTTTCCGTTCAGGGAATTTCCTGACGGTTTGGAGGTAGAATTTTTTGATGAAAACAATAAGAAAAATACCATTACCTCAGATTATGGGATAATCTACGATGAAACCGGGTTGATTGATTTGAGAGGTAATGTGGTGATTGTTACAAGTGACAGTACACAACTGGAAGCAAGCCAGTTGTATTGGGATCAGAATAAAAGCTGGGTTTTTACAGACAGGCCTAATACTATAAGATTTCCCGATGGTGGAGTAAATCAGGGCCAGGGTTTTGATTCTAACCAGAATTTCGGTAATTTCCGTTCAAGGACCAATGTAGGTGTCCAGATTTTAGATGAAACAGAAGAAGAGGATGAGTAAATACTTCAAGTTTTTTGAGTTTGCCTATCTGGCATTTGCAGCTTTTTTTATTTTCGAAGCCGTTAGAATTTGGGATACTGAGCGAAACCGCGCATATATTTTTCTGTTTTTCGTGTTGATAGCAGTATTTATGTTCTTTTTTAAAAGACGTTTCAGGCAGAAGTATAAAGACCGCAACGAAGAATAATCCCTATGGATGTAGAAATCTTAATTATTGTTCTTTCTCTTTTATTTTCTGCTTTTTTTTCGGGAATGGAAATCGCCTATGTTTCCTCCAATAAGATTTATATTGAAATTGAAAAGCGCCAGAACGATTTTTTGGCCAAGGTTTTAAAGCGGCTAACCAAAAAACCATCCAAATTTATCGCCACTATGCTGGTGGGCAATAATATCGCCCTTGTAATTTACAGTTTTTTTATGGGCGATTTGCTTATGAACTGGCTGGTCGGGATAGAAACTGCGGAAGATAGTTTTCTTAATTATCTTATTGTAGATCTTAGTCTTTTCACCCAAACAATAATCTCCACTTTAATTATTCTGCTTACTGCAGAATTTTTGCCCAAAGTTTTTTTTCAGATCTATGCCAATAATATGCTGAAGTTTTTTGCGGTACCTGCTTACTTCTTCTATATGTTGTTCAGTTTTGTCTCGTCTTTTGTGATCTGGGTTTCAGATCTTGTGCTGAAGCGCTTCTTTAAAACCGAAGGGGATGAAGTGCAGCTTGCCTTCAGTAAGGTAGAGCTGGGGAATTTTATAAGCGAACAAATGGAGACGGTTGAAGAAGATGAAGAAGTGGATTCAGAAATTCAGATTTTTCAGAATGCCCTGGAATTTTCAGATATCAAAGCCCGGGAAGTAATGATTCCCAGGACAGAGATTATTGGAGTTAACCAGAAAGAAGATCCCAAAGGTCTAATTGAAAAATTTACAGAAACCGGTCTTTCAAAAATTTTAGTTTATAATGAAACCATAGATGATATTATTGGTTATGTTCATTCTTTTGAACTTTTTAAAAAACCATCATCCATAAAATCAATTTTGTTGCCGGTTATCTTTGTGCCGGAAACGATGTGGGTAAAAGATGTGCTGAATATCCTTATCAAAAAGAGAAAGAGTATTGCAGTGGTTATAGATGAATATGGCGGCACCAGCGGAATGATGACCGTTGAAGATATTGTGGAGGAGCTTTTTGGCGAAATTGAAGATGAGCATGATTCTCCTATTCTTATAGAGGAAAAAATTGATGATGATCATTACAAATTTTCTGCCCGCACAGAGGTGGATTATGTAAATGAAACCTACAAGCTCAATATTCCGGAAGGTGAAAATTATGAAACACTGGGAGGGTTTATTGTACATCATACAGAAGAGATCCCGGAACAGGGCAAGGTCCTGCAAATAGAAGATTTTGAATTCCGCATTCTTGAAGTTTCCAATACCAAAATTGAACTTATAGAGGTGAAAATTAAACCGGTCGATTAATCCAGTCTAGTTAATATTTTGCTAATTATAAGTTTTATAATTAGGCTAAAAACACTATTTTCGCCCACTATATTTTGATAAATAACAATTAAAGATGGCAGTATTAAATAAAATCAGACAGCGTTCTGTTTTCCTTATTGTGATTATTGCATTGGCACTATTTTCTTTCGTATTGGCCGATGTGATTCGTAACGGGGGCTTATCTTCCCAGAAATCACAGAACACAATCGCATCTGTAAACGGTGAAGATCTAAGCAGGGAGGAGTTTGCAAGACAGGTAGAAGCACTTCAACGTAACAGCGGGGGGAGCGTTAGTACCATTCAGGCCGCCAACCGTGTTTGGGACCAGCAGTTAAGACAAATCATCATTGAAAACCAGCTTGAAGAGATTGGTTTAAGGGCAGAGGAAGATCAAATCACTCAAATGATTAAGGCGCAAATGTCCAATAATCCCAATTTTGTAAATGAAGCAGGCGTTTTTGATGAAAACAGGCTTAGGGAATATGTGGCCAATTTGAGGGCTACTTCTCCACAGGCCTATGCACAGTGGGAACAGTATACTCAAAATATGGCTGGAACTGCACGCCAGAGCCTGTATCTTAACATGATTAGTGCCGGGGTTGGAGCAACGCTTACCGAAGCAGAACAGGCTTACAGGATGCAAAATGATAATATTGACCTTCGGTTCGTGCAGATTCCTTATTCTTCAATTTCTGATGATGAGGTTGAAGTAAGCAAATCTGAAATAAAGGATTATATACAAAATCATTCTGCACAATTTGAAACGGAAAAATCTGTAAATATGCAGTATGTGTTCTTTGAAGAAGCACCTTCTTCTGATGACAGGACTGAAGCTAAACAGGCTCTTACAGACCTGATGGGTAACAGTGTTGAATATAACCAGGCTTCAAAAGCAAATGATACTGTAGCAGGTTTCGAAAATACTAATGATGTAGAGAATTTTGTAAGTCAGTATTCAGATTTGCCATTTAACAACCAGTTTGTTTTCAAAAATGATCTTCCGCAGGGAATAGCAGATGAAATTTATAACCTTTCTGAAGGCGATGTTTTTGGCCCTTATGAGGAAGATGGTTATTGGAAAGTTTCTAAGTTGCTTGAGACAAGGCAAATGCCGGATTCTGTAAAAGCTAGCCATATTCTCGTGACTTTCCAGGGAACACAATTTGATCCTGAGGTAACAAGAACAAAAGAAGAAGCACAGGCTTTGGCCGATAGTGTCGCCGGAGTGGTAAGAAATGATCAGTCAAAGTTTGCTGAACTTGCTTCTCAGTTTTCGTCAGACCGTTCCAACAAGGAACAGGGAGGTGACCTTGGTTATTTTTCTCCCGGAATGATGATTCCCGCTTTTGAAGATTACGTTTTTGAGAATGAAGAAGGAGATATTGGAGTTGTGGAAACCGATCTTGGTTATCATGTGATTTCCATAGACGAGCAAACAGAAGAAGAGAAGGCCGTTAAAATCGCAACTATCGCCAAGGAAATTGAACCTTCTGAAAGATCAAGAAACGATTTGTTTAATGAAGTCACAAAATTCCAGATAGCTGCCGGGGAAAATGACTTTTCTGAACAGGCAAAAAGCAATAACTATCAGGTAAGAACAGTAAGAAGCGTAAAGGCGTTGGATGAAAATCTTCCCGGTATTGGAGCACAACGTAATGTAATACAATGGGCTTTTCAGGATGATGTAAAATCTGGAGATGTTAAACGTTTTGATACGCCAAACGGGTATGTGGTTGCTCAGGTAACTGCAAAAAATAAAGCCGGATTAACCAGTGTAGAGGAAGCTTCCTCGCGTGTAATCCCGATTATAACCAAACGCAAGAAAGCTGAAATTATAAAACAGCAAATTAGTTCCAATTCTCTGCAGGAAATTGCTCAAAATCAAAATGTAATCGTGCAGACAGCCAATGCAATTAACCTGGCCAGCCCAACTTTAGCTGGTGCGGGTAGGGAACCTGAAGTTGTTGGTGCGGCATTTGGACTTGAAACAGGCCAGGTAAGTAAACCAGTTGCTGGCGAGAAAGGGGTATATGTTTTTGAAGTTACTAACCGGACTGAAGCTCCTGGATTGAATTCTTACAATGCAGTTGCCCAGCAGGAGACTGCCCAACGCAGACAAACAGCAGGTTCAAGGGTTTTTGAAGCCTTAAAAAAGAAAGCTGAAATTGAAGATAATAGGGCTAAATTTTATTAGTAATCATAGACTATAGTTATAAAAAAGCCTCCGTCAGGAGGTTTTTTTATTGCTGAATTTCTGATTTTTACTGAGGCTTTTATTTTTTACAGAATAATATCTTCATAATTGAAAATAATAGTATAACCTTTTTTTCTGAAATATTCTCTTTCTTCCTCGCCACCTGTAGCCATTATAAAATCGCCTCCCCAGCCTCCAAGACTTTTTATTTTCCGCGGATAATCTTTAAAAAGCTGTGTTTTTATCTTCGGAAGCTGAACAGCCTTTGAAATTAATGTTTCATGAATTTCCATCAACATTTCAAATTCTGAAAGTTCAGCGCATTCTATAAATTGTAAGGTTAGATTTGAAATTTTATCGATAAGTACATCTGAATTCTCCTGAGGCTGATTCCGGAAATGTGCAATGGCCTGGCGGCTGTTTTGTTTTTGATTAAGATAAACAAAGAATATCTCGCTTTTAAAAGCGGGGTTAAAATGTGCTTTTAAAACCTGTCGTTCATTTTTGCCAATTTGATATGTTACGGGAACATTGCTTTGTGCTGCGGCAATATCAAATCCGCTGCCTCCAAACGTTTTTTTCAGCAGTTCAAAAGCATCAATCCTGAACCATTGGGCAATATTATTGATTAAGGTAGACGAGGTGCCCAGGCCCCAGTTCCTGTCAAAATTCAGTCTTGTTTCCACCTTAAAACCAGATTGCTCAAGAACGGCAGGATTCAATTGATGTGCTGCCTGCAAAATTTGGACCAGGCGTTGAGTAACTTCAGAATTGAGATTTTCAGAGGTGCATTTTATTTCATTGTTGTTTACTTCAAAAGCTCCGCTATACCAGGATTTGCCATTATCATCAAAACTTTCCCAGTAAATATTTCCTGTGCTTATTTCTTCAATTATTATTTCCTGGCCAAATGTTGTGGGCACCGTCAAAGCTTTTGCTCCTTTAAGCACCGCATATTCTCCCGTAATAAGTAATTTGCCGTTGCTGTAAAAATTTTTCATTGCTGTCTCAGTTTTTCCAGTTGTGTGATTACGCTGCTATGGGAAACGGTATTTTTTCTAAAGTAATCCACTATAATTCGCTTTTCTTCAGGAGTGGCTTGTTGTTGATTAAGAATATTCATAAGGTGCATTTTCATGTGCCCCTGCTGAATTCCGGTGGTAATTAAAGATTGTACAGCGCCAAAATTTTGAGCAAGTCCGGCCACGGCTACAATTTCCATTAATTCCCGTGCAGAAGGATTTTGTAGCATATCCAGTGCCAGTTTTACTAATGGGTGAAGGCTGGTTAAACCTCCAACAGTACCTAAAGCCAGCGGTATTTCCATCCAGAATTTGAAAATACCATCTTCCACAGCGGCATGCGTGAGGCTGGTGTAGGTGCCATTTTTTGAAGCATAGGCATGTATTCCTGCTTCCACTGCCCTAAAATCATTTCCCGTAGCAAGCACCACCGCATCTATCCCGTTCATGATACCTTTGTTGTGGGTTACGGCACGATATTTCTCTATTTCGGCGATGCGGACAGCGCGTATAAATTTTTGAGCAAATTCTTCCCCCTTCATTCCATTTTCTTCGGAAAGTTGCTCCACAGGGCAGCTTACTTCAGCCCTAACAACGCATTCCGGAACATAATTGGAAAGAATACTCATCAGAATCTCGATATCTTTTTCTTCTGAAGTAAACTCTTTCCAATTCTCAGCTTCAGCCTGAAAAACATGAGCAAATTTTTCAAGGCAGGAATTTATAAAATTCGCCCCCATGGAATCTTTTGTCTCAAAATAGCAGTGCAGCTGATAATAGTTTTCCAATGCCGCGGTTTTATCTCGTAACTCGATATCCAGCACGCCACCACCGCGTTTTTCCATATTTTGGGTAATATCACGGACCGAATCTAATAATACGGGTTTTATATAATCATAAAATCGCTTTAGTTTTTCTTTTTCACCGGTATAAATAAAATGAACCTGGCCTATTTTTTTGGTGTTAATAACCGTGGCTTTAAAACCGCCCCGGCTACCCCAGAATTTGGCGGCTTTACTTGCTGCGGCAATCACAGAGCTTTCCTCGATTGCCATTGGAATAGCCATTAATTTCCCGTTAATAAGAAAATTTGGGGCAACACCAAATGGAAGGTAGAAGTTAGAAAGTGTATTTTCGGTAAATTCCTCATGAAGTTGCTGAAGCTTTGCATCTTCATTCCAATATTGCTTTAGGACTTTAATTGCATCAGGGCTGTTTTGAAGATAATGACTGTTTAGCCATTCAATTTTTTCTTCTTTATTAAGCTTTGAAAAACCTGTTACAGGTTGGCTCATTTTTATTGTTTTTGATAAAAGACAAAGATACGATTGTTATTTTGAGATGCATAAAAGGAAGATTATTCTCTTGAAAGCAAGATTGGCGCGATTTTTTCTTTAACAAATCATTAGTATTTAACACAACCCGGCTACTTTTTTTGCTGAAAATTTAGTAAACTTGGCAGTCAATAAATATTTTCTAAAATTTATGAAGTTCTCTAAAATGGTTGTCACATTTCTACTGTTTACAACCTCAATGATTTACGCTCAGGAAAAGCAAATTACCCTTGAAGAAATATGGAATGGTACTTTTAGGCAGGAGCGTTTGCAGTCTCTTCAATCCCTGCAAAACGGCAAAGAATATCTTGTCCTGAATCGCGATAGAAATACCGGTCTCACTACTCTCGATGTTTATAAGTACAGTACTGGCGAAAAAGTCCGCACTATGTTAAGTAGCGAAGCACTTAAAGGTATTTCTTCTTTCCAGGGGTTTG
This sequence comes from Autumnicola musiva, assembly GCF_031846585.1. Classification (NCBI taxonomy): domain Bacteria; kingdom Pseudomonadati; phylum Bacteroidota; class Flavobacteriia; order Flavobacteriales; family Flavobacteriaceae; genus Autumnicola; species Autumnicola musiva. Next base: position 56,140 of record NZ_JAVRHK010000001.1, on the reverse strand, counting down.
AGTTAAGTGCGGAAGAAAATAAGCTGCTGCTTTCTACCAATCCTGAGAAGATTTACCGCCGTTCCAGCAAAGGCATTTATTATATCTACGATTTTAATAAAAGCCTGACTAAATTAACCGGTAAGATGGTCCAGGAGCCAACATTTTCTCCCGATGCTTCCAAAGTGGCCTATGTGTTTGAAAACAATATTTATGTTTATGACATTCCTTCAGGAAATGAGACACAGGTAACGTTTGACGGAAAGAAAAATGAAACCATCAACGGAATTACCGATTGGGTTTATGAAGAAGAATTTGCTTTCGTAAAAGCTTTTCAGTGGAATCCCACCGGAGAAAAAATTGCTTATCTGAAGTTTGATGAATCTAATGTACCGGAATTTTCAATGGACATTTTCGGGCAGAGTTTATATCCTTCAGAATATACCTTTAAATATCCAAAAGCAGGCGAGGAAAATTCAAAAGTATCCCTGCACATGTACGACCTTGCTTCCGCAGAAAGTGAAAAAGTTGAACTGGGAGACTATGAAGATTTTTATATTCCGCGTATAAAATGGACGACAAAACCAATGTTGCTAAGCGTGCAGGTGATTAACCGCCACCAGAACGATCTTGACCTTATTTTTGTTGATGCTACAGATAATTCTAAGGGAGTGGTGCTGAACGAACAGGACAAGGCTTATATTGATATAACCAACAACCTTACTTTTCTTGAAGACAACAGCTTTATCTGGACCAGTGAGAAAGATGGTTACAACCATATTTACCATTATGCTGAAAATGGTAATCTGATTAACCAGGTAACTTCAGGAGACTGGGAAGTAACAGATTATTACGGTTTTGATAAAAAAAATAACCGTATTTATTACCAAAGCACCGAAGAGGGTAGTGTGAACAGGACGGTATATTCTATAAAGCCGAATGGGAAAAGTAAAAGGAAACTAACGGATAAAACAGGAACAAACAGTGCCGATTTTAGTGCTGATTTCACCTATTTCATTAATTCTTTCACCAATACTTCCACACCTTATATCTATACCCTTCACCGGGCTAAAGATGGGAAACTGCTAAGGGAGATCAGAGATAATTCAGATTTGCTGGAAAAAGAAGCAGCTTACAATTTCTCTCCAAAGGAAATTTCTACGATAGAAGTGAACGGAAACGGTTTGAACATGTGGATGATCCGGCCGCAGGATTTTGATGAAAATAAAGAATATCCGCTGCTAATGTTCCAGTATTCCGGTCCTGGCTCGCAATCTGTTTCCAATACTTATTTTAACACCAATGATTACTGGTACCAGCTTTTGGCAGATGAAGGCTTTATTATTGCCTGCGTTGATGGCAGGGGGACAGGATTCCGTGGAGCCGATTTTAAAAAAATCACCCAACTGGAATTAGGTAAATATGAAGTACAGGATCAGATTGCGGCGGCACAAAAGCTTGGAGAGAGAGGTTATATTGATAAAAACCGTATAGGTATATGGGGCTGGAGTTATGGAGGTTTTATGTCTTCCAATGCACTTCTTCAGGGCAATGATACGTTTGCTATGGCTATAGCGGTGGCGCCGGTAACTAGCTGGAGGTTTTATGACAGTATTTATACTGAAAGATATATGACCACGCCACAGGAAAATGCTTCAGGATATGATAATAACTCTCCAATTAATCATGTGGAAAAACTTAAAGGGGATTACCTGTTAGTCCACGGGGGAGGAGATGATAATGTGCACCTTCAGAATACCATGCGAATGGTTGAAGCCTTGATACAGGCAAACAAGCAGTTCGACTGGGCAATTTATCCTGATAAAGACCACGGGATTTATGGTGGAAATACAAGACTTCATCTTTATACCAAGATGACAAATTTCCTAAAAGAAAATCTTCTGGAAGAAGGAATGCAGGAAGATAATACCAATACAATAAATTAAACTACACACGATAAATGGCAAATTCAGCAACCCCGGCACCGCAAAAGGAATTATTTGGACATCCGGTAGGACTTTATATACTCTTTTTTACCGAAATGTGGGAGCGTTTCTCTTACTACGGGATGAGGGCTATTCTTGTTCTTTATCTGGTAAGTGCCACAACTGGTGGTAATGCCGGTTTGGGCTGGACAGGTGGGGAAGCAATTGCACTTTACGGCTGGTACACCATGCTGGTTTATGTAGCTTCAATTCCCGGTGGGATTATAGCAGATAAACTTTTAGGACAGAAGAAAACGGTCCTTATTGGCGGGATCGTACTGGTTGCAGGCCACGGAATACTTGCTGTTGAAGAAATGTGGGCATTCTACTTAGGCTTGGCACTAATTATTGCCGGGGTAGGAATGCTGAAACCCAATATCTCTACAATGGTGGGCGGTCTCTATAAAGAAGGTGATATTCGCCGGGATAAAGGCTTTACCATTTTTTACATCGGGATTAACCTGGGGGCTTTCCTTTCCAGTTTGATTGTGGGATATGTGGGAGAAAATATTGGATGGCACTGGGGCTTTGGACTAGCCGGAATAGCTATGGCACTGGGGCTTATTGTTTATATGTGGGGACAAAAATACCTGCGGAATGTTGGAAACCTGCTTTCCCGTACTGAACGTGATGAAGGTGCCTCTCTTGGCGGAATGTTTAAAGATTTGCTGAAATCTCCTTTGCAGCTGGTTATCACTTCAATTTTGATGCTTGGGTCACTTTACTACCTCTTCTTTGAATCTCTGCCTTACGGATTGCTTTATATTTTCCTTACACTGGTAACTGCTTTAATGCTGATGGTTTATAAAGACCTTACCTCGCAGGTGATGAAGGATCGTTATGTGGTAATGATTCTTTCTTTCCTGCTGGTAGTTGTTTTTTGGGGAGCCTTTGAACAGGCGGGGGGGCTAATGAACATTTATGCCCTCGATAAAACCGACAGGAGGATTCCTTTTTCACTGCCGTTAATTGGGAATGAGGTGCCTGCTACCTGGTTTCAGTCTCTAAATGCTCTTTTCATAATTATTTTTGGTGTAATTGTAGCTAATTTCTGGGCCAGAAGAAAGTTAAAAAGTAAAGAGGCTTCTTCCATTTTCAAAATGGCCACAGGAGTTGTTATAATGGGGCTTGGTTTCATATTTATGGCTATGGCAGCTAAAAATTATGTTCCTTACGAGCATAAATCAGCTATGTTCTGGCTGGTGCTGGCTTATTTGCTGCATACTATTGGGGAATTGTGTTCTTCTCCGGTAGCGCTTTCTTTTATTACTAAGCTGGCACCTGTAAAATATGCTTCTTTAATGATGGGAGTTTATTTTGCTGCAACAGGTTTGGGAAATAAAGTAGCGGGTGTTATTGGTGAATTTTCTCAGGGAGAACCTATGGTAGTTAATCTTGTTGCCAGTGATTCTGAAATGACTCAGAACCTTCAGTTAAATGATTCAGTGGTTTCAAATCAGGAAGATTTCAGATTAGCTGGAGAAGTTTATGAAGAAAATGGAGAATTGCATGTGTTGGAAATGCAAACAGGAGAACCTGTTCTGGATTATATCCAATTTAAAAATAAAGAGAGGACAAACGAGGTTGTGGAAATCCTTCAGGAAGAAAATGTTACTGTAGAAGATCCTTATCACGTATTAATTGACTTTAAACAGGCAGAAGATAGGAGTGGCTACAGTGGTAATTTTGTGGTTGAAGAGGTGCAAACCGATATGGAATATAAAACATTTTGGGGAATTACAATTTTTACCGCAATTTTTGGAATTTTAGTCATATTGCTGTTGAAACCATTGAAAAGGCTTACTCATGGAGTGGAAGATAATGAAGGGGATTTGCCCCAACAGGAGAAATTTGAACTGGGGGATGAAGAGATAATTAATGAAGAAGGCAATAACAACAAAAACCGTAAACGTTAATGTAGCTGAAGGTATAAAAGTTAGTATGTATGGTTAATTCTTTTATCTATCCACTTTCTAAATTTTCATAGTGCCAGCAGGAGGGTTGTTAGCGGTCTTTCCTAAGCTCTCCTGAAGATACTTATACTGAAACCAAACAGATATAATAATGGGCATATGAGAGCGTTAGTTATTTAGGAACATTTTTTGATTTTAGAAGAGGAAAAATTTATGAAGTTTAGAATAATCGCTTGTTTGATAGTACTTTCTGCCGGAGTGATACAGGCACAGGAAATTAAATGGATGACGATGAATGAAGCCCTCAAGGCTCAAAAAAAGCATCCGAAGAAGATTTTTATGGATGCTTACACCACCTGGTGTGGCCCGTGCAAATTACTGGACAGGAATACCTTTGCCAATAAAGATGTGGTGGAATATGTAAATAAGCATTATTATCCGGTAAAATTTAATGCTGAAGGGGAAGGTACTATAAATTATAAGGACATGACTTTTACCAATCCCAATTACGACGCTTCCCGTACCGGAAGAAATGGTACGCATCAGTTTGCCAGTGCCATGCGGATTTCCGGATATCCAACAATCGTGTTTTTTGCGGAAGACGGAGATCTTATTGCGCCAATTGTTGGTTACAGGACCCCGGAACAGCTGGAAATATTCCTGAAAATGTTTGCCAAAGACGATCATAAAAAACTTACCAGTCAGTCCGCTTTTTCTGACTACCGTGAGAATTTCGTGGGTGAGTTTAAAAATTAAGTATTAATTAGTTGAGTTGAAAAGCTCCCTTTTCACCCGTATAGTGGAAAGGGATTTTTTTGTGCTTACTGGTTTTTCTCCATCTTTTTACATAGGACTTAAAATTACTTCCGTCTGCAATAATAATTTCCGGATGAAATTCAGCAATTAGTCTTTCCAGATTTAACTGTGGAGAGGAGGTAAGTAAGAGAATATCCGGATGGAGATTTGGAATGTTATAAATCGCTGTACTATCTAATACAAGAAGTTGCTTTCCGTTTAATGAATAGATGTTTTGCAGACTTTCATATTCAATTTTTTCAATTTTGTTGTTTACCAGATATTCCTTCAGAAAAGGTTCATTTTGAGGATTCAGTGAATCGGAATGGGAAATTTTCAGCTGATTACCATGTTTTAATCCCAGCAGGGTATTCCGGTTCTTATGGAAAACCGTGAATTCGGAATTGCTGTTTTCAGCCTTATTAAAAATTAGCAGGCATTGCAGGAGTATAATTCCGGAAAGGAGCATAACTAAAGTCCTGTAACGCTGTTTATAAACATAAATAATTCCTGCAGCAATAAGAAAATATGCGGCTATTGCCATGGACCTGGTAAAGTAAATGTCACTGAAAATGAAGGCTTTATTTCCTGCGATAAAGTTTATAAAGTCGTTCATAAGGGAAATGCAATATCCATAAATTTCAGCAACAGGTTCGGGTAAAATATTCAGGAGTGCCAGTAAAACTATTAGAATTCCTCCGGCTAATATTAATCCTAAAAAAGGAAGTATCACCAGATTGGTTATAAAGAACAAGCCGGGAAACTGGTGAAAATAATAAAGACTTAGCGGGAACACCCCAATTTGCGCGGCTATACTTACGCTTAGGATTTTCCACAGATAATCCACAGGCCGGTTTTCAGGCTGAAATATTCGGTACAATTCTGGCTGGATGCTGATAATGGCAAATACAGCCAGGTAACTCAGCTGAAAACCTACCTGTAAAATGTAAAACGGATTGATAAGAAGTAACACGAGCAGCGACATAAAAAGCGTGTTCATGGTACTCGTTCTTCTGTTAATTTGCATTCCGACGGCAAGAAAAGAGAACATACTTACCGCGCGTATAACCGAAGGGGATAAACCTGCAACAAAAGCATAGCTCCACAGCCCGCAGAGGATAAGCAGTAATTTTATAGTTTTTCCTCCTTGTAATATTTCTACAGGCTTTAAAATCCAGTTGAGAATGAGCAGAATAATTCCCACATGCAGGCCTGAAATTGCCAGAATATGCACTGCGCCCGCAGCAGCATAATTTTTATAAGCTTCGCCGGAAATATCCCTGCGCTCCCCTAAAATGAGCGCCTGAATAATAGCCATTTCCTGGCTGGGAAATGCATGATCTTTTAGTCGCTCTATACTTTTTTCCCGCAGGCCGGCGGCAACAGTTTTCAGGTTTAATTCTTCAATATTTAAGGTATAAACTTCTTCTGCGGATAAATTCACTTGTTTTAAAACATCAAGTTGCTTCATATACTTTCCGTAATCGAAAGCATATGGGTTGAGTGGTTTTGCAAATGAAGATAGTTTGCAGGGCACCAAAATATGCTGTCCCACCTTTAAAGTTAATGTTGAATCTTTTTCAATGTTCAGAAGGATTTTTCCATGGAGGTTTTTACCTTTTGGTTTGCGGAGTGAATGATTTCCGGAAATAACCCTGCCGATAAATTTTTCAGTATAAAATCCGTCTTTTAGCCTTTCTTCTATTTTAAGTTCAAGAAATTCCGGTTGGATATCTTCTTTAGAAATGTTTACATAATGCTGCGGCTGATTTTCAGGATTATGAAGAAAAACAGTACAGATACCTATAATGAAGAAGAATATACAGGAGGTTATTCCGAAGAAAGCATCCTGAAAAATGTTCTTATGTGCCCTGAAATAAGAGAACAGGAAAAGAACAAATCCTATACCGGCAATAACAAAAATTATTTCCCTGGCCGGGGACAAATAGAATCCGGAAAGTATTCCCGCTGTAAAGAACAGGCACAGCTTGATTAAGGTGAAATTCAGAAGTTTTATGGCTACAGCATTTACTGCTTAAGATAGAGAAAAATCGACACCCTTTTTGGGAAATGAAGGGTATTAGTTTAAAAAGAAATCCGAAACAAAAAAGTCTCCTGAAACCCTCTATATTCAGAATTAAATTATCCGCCGCGCCATTACAAAGTTATTATGCCAGTAAGCTTCGGAAAGTGAAGAGATTATTACGCCCCTTGAAGTGGTGGAGTGAATAAAAAGAATTTTACCGGGTAGTACCTCAACTACAAGTCCTACATGATTTATCACTTTTTTGTTCTTATTGGTTTCGAAAAAAAGCAGGTCACCTGCAGTGACTTCTTCAAGATAAAGGCGTTCTCCTTCCAAAGACATGGCCCTGGAAGTGCGGGGCATGGCAATATTTTCCTCAAGACAGGCAACATAAATAAGTCCGGAGCAGTCCATTCCTCTTTTTGTGGTGCCGCCGTATTTGTAGCGTGTACCTTCAAATTTTTTTGCATTTGAAATAACCTTATAAACCCTCTTATCTTCAGGTTTAACTTCGGGATTTGTTTTAAACTTTTTTTCTGAAGAAACCATTTTTCTCTGGTTGGTCCCTCTGGATCTTGAACTGCCGCAGGAGGTAAGTAATATGGCAAAAAGGATAAAGCTGCATATCTTTAGCAGGTTTCGCATATAAAAAGGATTCAGAAGAAAATCCTGAAGGAGAAAAAAACGGGATTCAATTTTTCTGTTCATGGATGCTATTATAAATAAGTTCGGCTGTTTTCTGACTGGCACCTGTGCCGCCCAGTTTTTGTTCCAAAAGATAATAATCCTTAAAAATATTTTCTCTATGCTTCTCATCAAGAATTTTATCCAGTTCTAAGATAAGATTCTTTTTGTTGAAATCGTTCTGGATAAGTTCTTTTACCACCTCTTTGTCCATTATGAGGTTAACCAGCGAAATATAATTTAAATTGATAATGCGTTTGGCAATATGGTAGGAGATAAAACTACCCTTATAGCATACCACCTCAGGAACTTTAAAAAGAGCGGTCTCTAACGTAGCGGTGCCGGAGGTTACCAGGGCTGCTGTTGCCAGGCTTAACAAATCATAAGTGCGGTTCATTACCAGGTTTACATTGCTTTTTTTGATAAACTGCCGGTAAAATTCCCGGTCCTGGCTTGGGGCACCGGCAATTACAAACTGGTAATTTTTATAGTTTTGGACAATGCTTAACATCACTTCGAGCATTTTTGAAATTTCCTGTTTCCGGCTTCCCGGTAAAAGGGCAATTATTGGCCTGTTATCCAGGTTAAATTCTTCCTTAAAAGCTTCTGTAGGAATCTGTTTTTTTTGAGAGATGGCGTCAATAAGCGGATGTCCTACAAAATGAACAGGAAACTGGTGCTTTTCCTCATAAAATTCTTTTTCAAAGGGGAGGATAACATACATTTTATCAATATCCCGCTTAATATCTTTAATCCTGTTTTCTTTCCAGGCCCATATTTGCGGGGAAACATAAAAATGCGTGGGAATGCCCTCTTTTTTTGCCCATTTGGCCAGGCGCAGGTTGAAACCCGGATAATCTACAAAAATCAATACATCGGGCTGAAATGCTGTGATGTCTTTTTTACAAAAAGAAATATTGTTAAGGATAGTGCGAAGGTTAAGCAACACTTCAGCAAAACCCATAAAAGCGAGATCCCGGTAATGTTTTACCAGCTCCCCACCCTGTTGCTGCATAAGGTCGCCGCCCCAAAATCGAAATTTGGCATTTTCGTCAGTCTGCTTCAATGCCTTCATTAAATTAGAGGCGTGAAGATCTCCTGAAGCTTCTCCTGCAATTATATAATACTTCAAATTTGAAAAAAGATTAGGTTATTCTTTCTAATTCGCGATTTTAAAAATTCCCACTGAGATTGCTGCCAGAATGCTAGCCATTAAAACTCCCCGTGCATGTGCATTGTGCTTCTTTTTCAGAAAAAGGAAGAACGGCAGGAAATTAGGAATACCTCCCAGAGCGATAAGTTTTCCCAAATACCCATTTCTAAATGCATCCTGTAGGGTGGCATCTATATTCAATTCTGAAAAGATTAAAATATATAAAAAGATGCCGGAAATATTGGCCGCAACCCCTACTAAAAATCCTGTAAAAAGATCCTGCTTATTCATTAAAGCTCCAGGTGTTTAATTCTCTTAAAAACTGGTGGGCCGTAAGGTCAAACTGCACCGGTACTACCGAAACATAACCGTTACTCAGGGCCCATTCATCGGTGTCTTCCCCTTCATCCTTGTTCACAAATTTACCGGTGAGCCAGAAATAATCCCTGCCCTGCGGATTTGTACGCTTGTCAAACTCTTCTTCCCAATGTGCATTTGCCTGTCTGCATACTTTAATACCTTTTATTTTAGAGGCAGGAAATTTGGGTAAATTCACATTAAGAACCACTCCTTTGGGAAGACCATGCTTCAGGACATCCTGTGTGATTTTCTTCACGTATTTTTTTGAAGGCTCAAAGTCGGCAGTAAGAGAATAATCCAGAAGGGAAAAGCCAATGGCGGGAATTCCTTCAATACCCGCTTCTACCGCAGCGCTCATAGTGCCTGAATATATCACATTAATTGAAGAATTAGAACCGTGGTTAATCCCGCTTACACAAAGATCGGGCTTGCGGTGCAAAATCTCCTGTGTCGCAATTTTAACACAATCGGCCGGAGTGCCGGAGCAGCTGTATTCCTTGTGTTTATAATTCTTTTTTATGGTTACCGGCTCACAAAAGAGAGTGTTACTAATGGTAATAGCATGGCCCATTCCGCTTTGCGGACTATCCGGGGCAACAATTACTACGTCTCCCAGTTCTTTCATTACTTCCAGCAGCGCCCTGATGCCGGGGGCTGTGATGCCATCATCATTTGTCACCAGGATCAGGGGTTTTTCTTTTGACATAACAATTTTTTTTACATGGGCTAAAATAGTAATTTCCCGGGGAAAGCTTATCTTAGTGGTTTAACAAAAAATACAGAGCCTCCTTAAAGGTTGGCACAATTTTTAATGTATTTGGCAGAAGAATAATGATGAAACTTATGCAGTTTATGAAAAGAAATTTCAAAATACTAATAATGCTGATGGTGATGGCGGCATCGGCATGTAGCTTTACCACCAAAAAATTCGAAGATCCAAATAAAGATAAACTTTTAATAGATCTTATTACATACGTTCTTGAGCAGGGGCATTATGACGCTAAGGAAATAAATGACGAATTCTCCGCCAATGTTTATAATGATTTCCTCGAATCTATGGATCCGTCAAAGCGTTTTCTTTATGCCAGTGATATTGAAAAATTTAATAAATATGAAGGTCAGATCGACGACCAGATTAAAAACAAAGAAATTGAATTCTTTGATGTTGCTTATTCTACGCTGAGTAAGAGAATGGAGGAAACACGGTCAATTTATAAAAGTATTTTAGCAGAGCCTTTTGATTTTAGCGAACAGGAAAGCATTAATACCAACTATGATGAGCTGGGTTACGTTGCTTCTAAGCAGGAGATGAAAGAGCGATGGAGAAAGCAGCTTAAATTTTCCACTCTTGTAACTTATCGTGATTTAAAAGAACAGGAGGAAGCTAAAAAAGAGAATGATGCCGATTATGAAATAAAGTCTGATGCTGACCTTGAACAAGAAGCAAGAGAAATAACTCTTGGTACCTTGGATGAATATTATGATTTTACAGATGACCTTGAAAGAGAGGATTATTTTTCAATATATATTAATGCTATTGTAGAAGAATTTGATCCGCATACCTTTTATTTCGCACCACAGGATAAAGAACGTTTTGATATCGCCATGTCTGGAAAACTGGAAGGAATAGGAGCAAGGCTTCAGAAGAAAAGCGACAATATAACAATTACCGAAGTGATTTCCGGTGGCCCTGCATGGAGAAGCGAAGAACTGGACTCGGGAGATGAGATCCTAAAAGTAAAACAGGAAGATGAAGAGGATGCGGTGAGCATTGTGGGAATGCGCCTTAACGATGCGGTGGACCTAATTAAAGGTCCAAAAGGAACCGAGGTGACACTTACTATACGCAAAAAGTTAATGGGGAATATTGAAGAGGTCACTCTTACCCGTGATGTGGTAGAAATAGAAGAAACTTATGCCAAGACTTCTATGGTAGAGAAGGACGGAAAGAAATACGGCGTTATCAATTTGCCCAAGTTTTATTTTAATATGGAAGATTATGAAGAACGGAATGCAGCTTCAGATATTAAAAAGGATATTATTCGCCTGAAAGATCAAAATATGCAGGGACTTGTTCTGGATCTTCGGAATAACGGTGGAGGTTCCCTAAAAACAGTAGTGGATATTGCCGGTTTATTTATTGAAGAAGGTCCTGTGGTACAGGTGAAATCCAATGGACAACGTAAAGAGGTGCTAAAAGACGAAGACCCGGGAGTTCTTTGGGATGGCCCGCTGGTAATCCTGGTAAATGAACTTTCAGCTTCGGCTTCTGAAATTCTTGCGGCTGCAATGCAGGATTATAAAAGAGCCATTATTATTGGGAGCAAACAAACTTATGGTAAGGGTACAGTTCAAAATGTAATTGACCTAAACCGTTGGTTAAGGAATAATGAATATGGTGATCTTGGAGCGTTAAAACTTACTACTCAAAAGTTTTATAGAGTAAATGGTGGTTCCACCCAGTTGGAAGGAGTAAAAAGTGATGTGGTGGTTCCGGACAGGTACAGCTTTGTTGATATTGGTGAAAAAGACCAGGAGAACCCATTGCCATGGGATAAGATAGATCCCGCCAAATATGATGTGTGGGATGGCTATGTGGAGTTTGATGAAGCCATAGAAAATAGTAAGAAGCGTATGAGTGAAAACACGCAGCTTAAGCTGATAGAGGAAAATGCCAGGTGGATCAAAGAACAAAGCGAAGACAATGAATACTCCTTGGATTACAACGAATATTCTTCTAATGTTAAAAAGCAAACAGAGTTGGCAAAAAGGTTTGATTCTTTAAAAGATTATGAGACCAACTTATCTTTTACCTCTCTGCCATACGAAAGAGAAGCTTTTGAAACCGATACCATTTTGCAGGAAAAAAGAGATAGATGGCATAAAAGCCTGAGTAGTGATGTTTATATGGAAGAGGCTATTAATGTGCTTTCGGATATGAAAATGAACAACATCAATAAGTCAAAATATGCCAATATTAAGGACTAGTTGAAAATATTATTCTAAATACTTAAGCGCCCTGATCTCCTTTGGGGCGCTTAATTTTTATAGTTTATAATGAAGCGAAAAATTGTATATCCTGTATTGATATTGTTGGTAGCGGCATTGCTGCTAATTGTGGAACAATGCAGTTAATTCTTTTACAAAGCAAAATCCTCTATTTCAGAAGGAAATTTTATAAGCTTTTGTAGGTCGTTAATTAAAAAACGGAGTCTTATAATTTCCAGGGCAGATTTCCAATATTATGACTTCTATTTCTGAAGAAGTTTCCATTAAGACGATGTTGACTTTTAGAATGCAATGGCTGCAACATGCAACAGGAGATATTAGAATGACATTCTTTCTGCATCCAGCTTAATAAAGATAAACAGCAGGATGGTAAATGCCCATAGTCCGGAGCCTCCGTAACTAAAGAAAGGCAGGGGGATGCCTACCGTTGGAAAGACGCCAATCACCATACCAATGTTTACCATAAAATGAATAAACATTATCCCAATAACGCTGTAGCCGTATATGCGGTGAAACTGGTCTTTTTGCCTTTCGGCAAGAACAATTAATCGTAGCAGAAGCAGCATAAACAGAATGATGACCATGGCGCTACCTACAAAACCCCATTCTTCTCCAACAGTACTGAAGATATAATCTGTATGCTGTTCAGGAACAAAATGTCCTTTGGTTTGGGTGCCCTGGGTCCAGCCTTTGCCAAACCAGCCGCCGCTTCCTATGGCAATTTCACTTTGATTGGTATTGTAGCCTATTCCCCTGGAATCCACTTTTTTGCCCAACACAATATTAAAACGGTCTCTGTGATGTTGCTTAAATACATTTGTAAAAATATAGCTTACTGAGAAAGACAAACCTATCGCCATAGCGATAAGACTGATAATAAGAATTTTTCCGGGTCGTTTTTTTTTCTTCCGAAGCATTAGAAGGATGCCCGCCAATACTACTCCTGCGCTAACCCAAACTGGTCCCACAACCAGTGTAAGTACAAAAATTACAATTGCCGAAAGTCCTATAATAAGATATACTGCTGAAAGTCCTTCACGGTAAAGTGGGAAGAAAAAAGCACTATACACCATAGCACTGCCGGGGTCTGGTTGGGCAAGAATAAGAACAGCAGGTAATAATATGATGATAAAGGCCTGGAATTGATTAGAGAACCTGGTAATATTGGTTTGAATATCACTTACGTATTTTGCAAGGGCCAGGGCAGTGGCAATTTTGGCAAATTCTGAAGGTTGAATTCTTACCGATCCGATTGAATACCATGCAGTAGCTCCCGATATTGTTGTTCCGAATATATAGAGCCCTGCCAGGGAGAGTAAAGAAATTATGTAGAATATACTGGAAAAGCGTTGATAAAATTTGGCTTCTATGGAAAGTATAATAATAACCAGGACAAAACTCATGATAATCCATAAAGCCTGTTTACCATAAACCTGGCTCAGATCAAAATAAGAACCGGAGTCTCCCCCAAGGGAAGCTGAATAAATATTTGCCCAGCCAAAGAGTACCAGGACCATATAAATTAAAATGCTTATCCAGTCAAATCCTGCTGAACTTTTCGCCATTACCGGTTGATTGTAAAGGGTTCGCCGCTTAGAGGTTTTGCATATTCATCCTGAAGACTATGGGAAAGAATCCAATCCTCCATGTCTGTTCTTGTGATATTGCCGCGAATATACTTTTCTATCATTAAACTGGCAATTCTTCCTGCGTAGCGACTTCCCCAATATCCGTTTTCTACAAAAACCGCAATGGCAATTTTCGGGTTATCTACAGGTGCGAAAGCCACAAAAATTGAGTGGTCAGTAAGTTGTACCCGTTTTCCATCTATTCTGGTAAAGTTTTCGGCAGTACCTGTTTTACCGGCTATTTCTATCCCTGGAATTCGAAGGCTTGAAGCTGTACCATTCTTGTAAACCTGGTGCATACCTTCTACCACAGGATCAAAATATTTAGGTTCAATGGTGGTATGGTTCTTAATAGTAAATTTTTCGTCTTTAATAGAGTTACCCTCCACTTCTTTCAGAAGGTGGGGAGTATAAAACCAGCCACGATTGGCAATAGTAGCGGTCATATTTGCCAGTTGTATGGGGGTAAGCAGCACCTCACCCTGGCCAATAGCATTAGATAAAGTTGCCGTGGCAAACCATTTATAGGTAGGGTAATTGTAGATCTTATTATAATAGTCAGAATTTGGAATTTTTCCCGGTCGGCCGTTTTGCAGATCATTACCTAAATAATCCCCTAAACCAAAACTTTTTAGGTGTGCATTCCATGCATCTATTCCTTCCTGTGGCGTTGGATATTTTTCAATGATTTTACGATAAACCTGAGCAAAATAGGAGTTACAGGAATTGGCAATTCCCGGGATCATATCCAGGGGACTCGCATGGGAGTGACAGCCCATTTTCCGGCCTCTTCCGTAGCTGTATCCATGATGGCAGGAAAAAGTATCGTCAGTATCCACCACGCCTTCCTGAAGGCCTATAAGTGCATTCATGGTTTTAAAAGGTGAGCCGGGCGGATATTCTGCCAGTAATCCCCGGTCATATAAAGGGCGGGAAATGCTATCATAATATAATTTGGTAAAATTTTCAGAGCGTTTCCTGCCCACGAGCATAGCCGGATCGTAGGTTGGAGCAGTTACCAGTGATAAAATTTCTCCTGAAGATGGCTCTATGGCAACAATTCCACCGCGCTTGTTTTCCATTAGCTCTTCTCCGTAAGCCTGTAAAGCGGCATCTATAGAAATAGTAATATCTTTTCCCTTTTCGGGAAGAGTATCATAAATACCGTCTTTATAGGGGCCAATATCTCTGTTAAACCTGTCTTTTTGAATATGTTTTACACCTTTAACGCCTCTCAGCAATTCTTCATATTGCTGCTCCACACCCTGGCGACCAATTAAATCTCCTGAAATGTAATAAGGGTTTTCATTTACAATCTTTTGGTTTACTTCAGAAATGTACCCCAGTACGTTAGCGCTGTTATGTACCTGGTAATCTCTTAAAGATCTTTTCTGAATATAAAAACCTTCATATTTCCTCATCTTTTCCTGCAAGTATGCGTATTCACTCTTGGTGAGTTGTGGGATAACAACAGAGGGTAACATGGAGGAATATATCTTGGCCTTGTCTAGTTTTTTCCCTAATTCTTCAGGAGTAAGGCTAAGGATTTTACAAAATTCAAGCGTGTCAAAGGGTTTTAAATTACGTGGTATAACCATTACATCGTAGGAAGGCTGGTTGGAAACCATAAGTTCCCCATTGCGGTCATAGATATAGCCCCGCTGCGGATAATCATAAACCACCTTAATTGCATTGTTCTGAGACCTTACGGCAAAGGAGGTATCTACTACCTGGAGGTAGAAAAGACGTCCAAGAAATGCAATTCCCGTAGTAACGATTAATATGTAAAGGAGTATTCTTCTCATCTGTATTTTTTACTGAATAAAGCGAGGCTTAGAAATACCAAAATTATAGTGAAAATTCCTGAAAATAACGTTTTTTTCAGAATTAAAAGTATATGGTTCAGGCTAAACATTTCAAGAGAAAAAAGTATTAAATGATGCACCATTACCATCAGGAAGACATAACTTAAACGGGCTCCAAAAGGAGTAACCGATAATCTTAAGGTTTGATGATCATAACTTATTCCAAAGGAAAATCTTAAAAATTGTGGCCTTACAAAAGCTGCCACCAGGCAGGCCGCGGCATGTATACCACCACTGTCCTCAAAAACATCAATACTTATGCCAAGCAGGAATGCCAGTAGTAAAAATAGACTTCTGTTAGAGTTAAAAGGATACAGCAGTATAAACAGAAAATATAAATACGGATTGATATAGCCCAGAAAATTGATATTGTTCAATACCAGTACCTGTAAAAAAACCAGTCCGAAAAAGCGGGCGATATTTGAAAAAATACTGCTATTCATCGGGCTCATTAAGAGATTCAATTTCTTCCCTGTTCATGTTTTCAATAATATAGACATAGCCTATATTAGTCATGTCGTTAAAGAGATTAATGTTTATAGTATAATAACTTTGGGTTGGGTCCAGGCTAAAATCTTTTATGCTGCCAATTGGTAATCCTTTTGGGAATATAAGCGATTTCCCTCCAGTTATAATAGTATCACCTTCTTTAATGGGTGCCTGCCTGGGAACATCTATAAGCTGTACTACATTAGGATTTTCTCCGTTCCATACAAGGCTTCCAAAATGATTGGTTTTGCTTAGCTGTGCATTTATTTTTGACCTGCTGTTTAAGATAGAAATAACCCTTGAAAAGTTATTATTAACCCTGTCTACTATACCAATTATTCCCTGACTGGTAACCACTCCAAATTCCGGCTCAATGCTATCATTTTCACCCTTATTGATGGTTAGGTAGTTGTCAACTTTAGAAAAATTGTTATTGATAACCTGGGCAGATCTGAAAAAATAGTCTCTGCTAAAGGAGGTGGAATCCTGGTAATTTTTAGCAATAGCAGTATCGCTCACATTCAAATTGGTGAGAATGTTCCTTAGTTCTTTGTTTTCTTCAATGAGCCGTTCATTATATTCGTCCAGGTGCATATAGGTCTGGAAATTATTTGCCCAGTTATATACCCCTCCGGTTACAACATTAGCCGAACTTATAAACCTGCTTTTGTGAAAGGAATGGGTTTGAATAGTGAGAAAAACAGACAGCGCCAGCAGTAACAAGAATAGAATATTATTCTTATTCCGGATAAGAAAATTAAATATTTGCTGCATAACACGCTCTTTCCCTACTTAATCAAAACTCCCTTATAGCGGTTTAATGTCTTTAAAGTGATTCCCGTTCCTCTTACCACCGCTCTTAAAGGATCTTCGGCAATATAAACCGGCAAATCTGTTTTTTGAGATAACCTTTTGTCTAAACCTCTTAGCATAGAACCACCACCTGCAAGATAAATTCCGGTGTTATAAATATCGGCTGCAAGCTCCGGGGGGGTTTGAGAAAGGGTCTCCATAACCGCATCTTCAATACGAAGAATAGATTTATCAAGCGCTTTTGCCACTTCACGGTAAGAAATATTAACCTGTTTTGGTTTCCCGGTTAAAAGGTCACGTCCCTGTACGCTCATTTCATCCGGCGGAACTTCCAGGTCTTCGGTGGCGGCACCTATCTGGATTTTAATTTTTTCCGCAGTACGTTCTCCCACATATAAGTTATGCTGCGTGCGCATGTAATAAACAATATCGTTGGTAAAAACGTCTCCGGCAACTTTTATAGATTTATCGCAAACAATCCCACCAAGGGCGATAACCGCAATTTCTGTAGTACCACCACCTATATCCACAATCATGTTTCCTTTTGGCTGCATGATATCAACACCAATACCAATAGCAGCGGCCATAGGTTCGTGAATAAGGTAAACCTCTTTACCGTTTACACGCTCGGCACTTTCTTTTACCGCACGCATTTCCACTTCGGTAATTCCTGAAGGAATACAGATCACCATACGCAAAGCGGGGGTAAACATTTTTTTCTTTAACGCAGGAATTTCTTTTATAAACATAGTGAGCATTTTCTCACTAGCGTCAAAATCTGCAATAACCCCATCTTTTAAAGGCCGGATTGTTTTTATATTTTCATGGGTTTTACCCTGCATCATGGCAGCTTCTTTACCTACCGCGGTAATTTTGCCGGAAGTCCTGTCCCGTGCTACTATGGAAGGACTGTCTACCACCACTTTATCATTATGAATAATAAGGGTATTGGCGGTTCCTAAATCTATTGCTATTTCTTCAATGAGAAAATCGAAAAATCCCATATAATCTGTGTTGAGGTTTGGTAAATGTACTAAAAATTAATGTTTAAAATGGCGTGTTCCCGTAAGCACCATAGCAATATTATTTTTGCTGCAGTAGTCTATACTTTCCTGGTCTTTTATAGAGCCACCCGGCTGTATTACTGCCGATATTCCCGCGTTTCCCGCAATTTCCACACAATCTGGAAAAGGGAAAAATGCATCGCTTGCCATAACCGCACCGTTGAGGTCAAAATTGAAAGATCCTGCTTTCTCTATACTCTGCCTTAGCGCATCTACACGGGAAGTTTGCCCTGTTCCGCTGGCACAAAGTTGTTTGTTTTTGGCTAAAACGATGGTATTGGATTTTGTATGCTTGCAAATTTTGGAAGCAAATATCATGTCAGATAACTCCTCATCTGTAGGTTTATTATCTGTAGCGTACTTTAAATCTTCAATGGAATCGGTTTTAATATCTTTATCCTGAACCAGGACTCCATTAAGGCAGGTTCTAACCTGGTTTTTTGGCAATTCCGTATCTTTTTGAATAAGTAAAATCCTGTTTTTCTTTCCTTTCAGAATTTCTTCAGCTTCCGCAGAAAAAGAAGGAGCAATTACCACCTCGCAAAACAATTTGTGTATTTCTTGCGCAGTTACTTTATCAATTTCCACATTGCTTATAAGAATTCCACCAAATGCTGAAACAGGATCTCCGGCCAGGGCATCAACATACGCCTGGTGAATGGTCTCCCTCTGGGCCAGTCCGCAGGCATTGTTATGTTTCAAAATTGCAAAAGTTGGAATATCATTTTTAAATTCACTCATCAGGTTAACCGCGGCATCTACATCAAGAAGGTTATTATAGGAAAGTTCCTTACCATGTAATTTATCAAAAATTTCTTCAAATTCTCCGTAAAAAGTTCCTTTTTGATGCGGATTTTCCCCGTAACGCAACTGTTTCCCGGTTCCAATACTTTCTTTGTACGCGGGAATTTTAGTTTCCTGATTGAAATAATTAAATATCGCGGTGTCGTAATGAGAAGAAATATTAAAAGCCTTAGCAGCAAATCTTTTTCTGTCGGCAAGGCTGGTTTCACCGTTTTTCTCCTTCAGCAGGGTTTCAAATTCCTGGTAATCTTCTACGGAAGAAACGCAAACCACATCTTTAAAATTCTTGGCCGCAGCACGAATAAGCGAAATCCCGCCGATATCAATTTTTTCAATAATATCCTGTTCCGCAGCGCCCGAAGCAACGGTTTTTTCAAAGGGATATAAATCCACAATCACAATGTCTATCTGAGGAATTTCAAATTCTTCCAATTCGTTTATATCAGCTTCATTATCCTGGCGGTTAAGGATCCCGCCAAAAACTTTAGGGTGAAGTGTTTTTACCCTTCCTCCCAAAATTGAAGGATAAGAAGTAACATCCTCAACGGGAATCACTTCTATTCCCAAATCTTTGATAAATTTTTCGGTTCCACCGGTAGAATAAATGGTGATTCCAAGTGCATCAAGTTTTTTTGCGATTGGAGCTAAACCATCTTTGCTGAATACAGAAATAAGGGCAGATTTAGCTTGTTTTAAGTTGCTCATTGCGTTGTGTTTGTTAAGGTGGCAAAAGTAAGTAAATCACCCAAAAAAATTAAAAGCTGCTGTTCTTATTTATCAATTAATTTTGTAACGAATATTTGATGCCTGCGTCTTATCTTTAAATCCTGTAAAACCGGCTATTTCACTATGCTGATCTATCTACGAGTACTAAAAGAAAGTTTCTTCTTCGCATGGAGTGCCCTGCGTAATAATAAGCTGCGTACTTTCCTGTCTTTGTTGGGTGTAACCATAGGTATTTTTTCCATTATTGCAGTACTTGCAGCCGTAGATTCTCTGGAACGGGAGGTGAAAGGAAGCCTTAGCGCTTTGGATAACAGCACGATAATGATTATGAAATTTTCATTTGGGCCAAGTGATATCCCACAGTGGAAGCGGCAGCAGTTTCCCCACGCTTCTTATGATGAATATCAGTATTTAATGCGTAGCCTGCCAGATGTGGCAGCGGGTACCTTTGCCCAGGGCGTACCGCAGGCGTCACTTAAATATCAGGATATAACCAGTAGCGGTATTAGTGTGGTAGCGGTAACCAACGGGTATTATGATATTGAACAATTTGATATTGCTGAAGGCAGGTTTTATTCTGAAGCCGAATCGGCCAGTGGGGCGCCGGTGGTGGTACTCGGGTATGAAATTGCTCAAAATCTCTTCGGAAATTCAAATCCGCTGGGCAAACAGGTGCGAATGTACGGCCATAGAGTTACGGTGATTGGTGTTTTGGAAAAGCAGGGTTCCGGGCTAATGGGGAATTCCCGGGATGGCCAGGTAATGGTACCGGTTAATTTTACCCGGCGCATTTTTGGGGATAATAATCAAAATATTTTTGGACAGATTATTTTAAAGCCCGAAGAAGGAACCGATGATGACGAATTTGTAGCTATGGCAGAGCAGCAGCTGCGTAGTTACCGCGGATTAAAACCCGGAGAGGTAAATACTTTTTTTGTAAACAGGATTCAGGGATTTGCAGATTTTATAGATACCATTACCGGTCAGCTTAATTTAATAGGACTTATTATCAGCGGATTTTCTCTCCTGGTTGGGGGCTTTGGGATTGCAAATATCATGTTTGTAAGCGTAAAGGAAAGGACCAATCTTATTGGTATTCAGAAATCTTTGGGTGCAAAAAATAAATTTATCCTTTCCCAGTTTCTTTTTGAAGCCATCATTTTATCAGTTATAGGAGGATTAATAGGTCTGTTTCTCGTGTGGATTGTATCACTGATAGCCTCTCAGTTCACCGGCGATTTTGAATTTGTATTATCTCCGCTAAACATCCTGATTGGTACAGCAGTTTCTGCTATTATTGGTTTGATATCAGGAATTATTCCGGCAATTTCAGCTTCAAAACTTGATCCTGTGGAGGCGATAAGAACGGGAATGTAATTTTGAAGTAAGGAATATGAAATGGGAAGTACGAATTAGTAAAAAGTGGGGAGTGGAAAGTATTTTCTCCTGATTCTTGTTGCTGCACCTACCACTTATATTTAAAGACTTGATAAAAAAGCAATTGTGTATATTTGAATAAACAATTTTGTTATGGATTTACAAACTCGAAAATTAAATCTAATCTCCTGTCTTGCTCAAATTCAGGATGAAAGTATTCTCGTTACAATTGAAGATATTCTTTTAAAAGAGACAACAGAAAGTGATAAAATTGAATTCAAGCCTTTTACAATTGAAGAATTAAAGAGTCGGATTAAAAAATCTGAAAAAGATTTTAAAAATGGAAATTTTAAGACTCAAGCTGAATTAGAAAAAATAATGGAGAAGTGGTAAGCAGATAATTATGAAAATTATTTGGTCAGACTTTGCTGTTGAAAGCTTAAAGGGTATTTTTGATTATTATAAAGTTAACGTTAACAGAAAGGTTGCTGAGCAAATCCGGGGGCAAATCCTTAACTCGACAAAACAGTTCATTCATTTTCCGGAATCGGGTCAGGTTGAATTATTTTTAGAACAACACCATTACCACTATAGATATATTTTGACTGGAAATTATAAAATAATTTATAGAATGGAAGAAAATCAGCTATTCATAAATGATGTTTTTGACGTAAAACGGAATCCGAATAGAATGATTGATGTTAAAAGAAATATAGGTTAAAATAAAGTTTAATAAAGAGTTTAAATTAAACCCTTTCTTAGTTCCCACTTCTAACTTCCAACTTCCAAAACCTCCGCTACCTTTTCATTCATCCACTCTAAAAAATCCTCATCTTCCCTGGAAAAAGGATCCTCGGTATGGGAGTCGATATCAATCTGACCTAAATTTTCACCGTTCACAAATAAAGGCACTACAATTTCGGCCTTCACATTAATACTACAGGCAATATAATTGTTTTGGGCCTTTACGTCCGGCACCACAAAGTTGTTGTTGGAAACAGCAACCTGGCCGCAAATACCTTTTCCAAAAGGAATAATAGTATGGTCTGTAGGTTCGCCTGCAAAAGAATGCAATTTTAACTCTTCTTTATTGCCGTTTTTAAAATAGAATCCCACCCAGTCGTAATAAGAAATGCTTTCCTGCAATAATTCACAAACCTGAGTAAGGCGGTGCTCTACAGAAAGTTTTTCATTTTCTAAAATTGCTTCAACCTGTGGTTTTAATTTTTGAAATGGCATAAGGTTAATATTTTCTGCAAAAGTATTTGATTTTTTATAGGCGGCAAGCTTTTCTATTTGTATAAATTTGTTAAAAACAAGGGGATTTTTGCTTCAGTTATTTAGGAAATATAGTTCGGTGCTTCGGTTCATGTTTATGTTTCTGGGAAGTTATTTTGTGTTTTCCATGTTTTACAATGCCTACCTGAAGTTCTTTCGTTCAGACAAATACTTTCCAGATTATATTACTCATCTGGTAGGGATACAAAGCGAAGCTTTAATTGATTCCTTTGGTTTCCATGGGGCGGTTTTACCCCATAAGACAGAACTTTCCATGAAGTTGTTTGTGAACAATATTTATCTGGCGAGAATTGTTGAAGGATGTAATTCGGTAAGCATCATTATTCTTTTTACAGCTTTTATCCTTTCTTTCTTCGGGAAACCAAAGCCAAGTTTTCTTTTTATACTTGCCGGGAGTGTGATTATTTATGCCATGAATGTGGTAAGGATTGCTCTTTTGTCCATCGGGCTCTATAAACTGCCACAGTATACCAATTTTCTGCACAGTATTATGTTTCCACTAATTATTTATGGCACTGTATTTATCCTGTGGCTCATCTGGGTACGCATCTATTCTAAAGCAGCAAGAGCATGAGAATTTTAAAAAAGACATTGGGGATAGGCGTGCTGGTTATTTTTCTCATTTTAGTGCGTATGTTTGAAAAGGCCCTTTTTTATGATCCGCTTATAGAATTTTATCAACGGGATTACCTGCATCACCAAATTCCCGAATTCAATTTTTGGCTTTTATTGCTCAACCTGGTATTAAGGTTTTTGCTAAATACTGTTATCTCTCTGGCAATACTTTATATTGCTTTTTTTAATAAAAATATCGTAAGATTTGCTTCACTTCTATATTTAATTCTTTTATTGATAGGAGGTTCAGTTTTTATTTTTCTTCTGCTTAATATTGAAAATGAACATTTTCTGGCCCTCTTTTATGTGCGCAGATTTTTGATCCATCCCATTTTTATCCTTATTCTGCTCCCCGCTTTTCACTATTATCGCCTGCGGAGTTTATATTCCCTTCAAAACAAAAACATTTCCGAAGAAATCTAAAGTTTGCACCATGTCTTTTAAATAAATTTGTAGCAAAATATCACCTCATCTGCTGATATTTAAAAAATTTGTATTTTTGTGGCTGATGAAAAAAGCATTTCAAAATAGCATTTCTGTCCTCATGGCCTTGGTGGTCATGTTTTCTACCATGTCTTTTACCGTAGATAAACATTTCTGCGGAAGCGTACTGGTGGATTCTGCTATTTTGTCTAAAGCTGAAACCTGCGGAATGGAGACGTCTTCTTCTGAAGATCAGCTGAAGGATTCCTGTTGCAGCAATGAAAAAATTGCCGTCGAAGGCCAGGATGAGCTGAAGAATGCTCTTCAGTCTTTCGATCTGGACCAGCAGCTTTTCTTTACGGTTTTCAGCTACACATATATAAATCTCTTTGAAAGCCTGCCACAACAGGTGGTGCCATTTAAAGATTATATTCCGCCTTTACTGGTGAAGGACATACCCGTTCTTCACGAGACTTTCCTTATTTGATATTTAGGTTTTTAGAAGCTGCAGGCAAAAAATAATCTTTTTAGCCTGTCACTGTTGTTTTCCAACTTTTGATTCTTAAAACTTAAATAATATGCATTATGCTGAATAAAGGCATAAAATTCTTAATTGAAAATAAGCTCGTCGCGGTGCTGCTCCTGGTTCTTTTCGTGGGCTGGGGATTGGTAAATGCCCCATTTAACTGGGATACCGGCTTTTTGCCTTCAAACCCCGTAGCGGTGGACGCTATTCCTGATATTGGTGAAAATCAGCAGATCGTTTTTACCAAATGGCCCGGCCGTTCCCCGCAGGATATTGAAGACCAGATTACATATCCACTTACCACGTCTTTACTGGGGATTCCGGGGGTAAAAACCATCAGGAGTTCTTCCATGTTTGGTTTTTCCAGTATCTACATCATTTTTGAGGAAGATTTGGATTTCTACTGGAGCCGTAGCCGTATTCTAGAGAAACTGAATTCTCTTTCTGCAAATTTACTGCCCGATGGTGTAAATCCCACACTTGGCCCCGATGCTACGGGTTTGGGCCAAATTTTCTGGTACACATTAGAAGGTCATGATAAAGAAGGAAATGTTACCGGCGGCTGGGACCTTCAGGAATTAAGAAGTATTCAGGATTACTATGTTAAATATGCCCTCTCGGGAGCCAGCGGAGTTTCAGAAGTAGCTTCTATTGGCGGCTATGTTCAGGAATATCAAATTGATGTTAATCCGGAACTTATGCGGCAATACAACATTGGCCTGCCGCAAGTGGTGAATGCCGTAAAGCAAAGCAACCGTGATATTGGTGCACAAACCCTGGAAATTAACCGTGCAGAATACCTGGTGCGCGGCCTGGGCTATGTGGAGTCTATAGAAGATATTGAAAATTCGGTTATTACTTCTGAAGATTTCACCTCTGTGCGCATTGGCGATATTGCCAATGTGAGCTTAGGTCCTGCACAGCGTCGCGGTATTCTGGATAAGGAAGGCGCCGAGGTGGTTGGCGGAGTGGTGGTGGCACGCTACGGGGCGAATCCGCTGGAGGTTATCAATAATGTAAAAGAACAGATTGATGAGATTAGCGGCGGACTTCCGTCCAAAACGCTTGAAGACGGGCGCACCTCTCAGGTCACCATCGTTCCCTTTTACGACCGCACAGATCTTATTCAGGAAACGCTGGGTACCTTAAATGAAGCCCTCACGATGGAAATTCTTATCACCATTCTGGTAATAATTGTCATGGTTTATAATTTACGGGCCTCTGTACTAATTTCAGGATTATTACCGGTAGCGGTGCTCATGGTTTTTATTGCGATGAAAGCATTTGATATACCGGCCAATATTGTGGCTTTATCGGGTATTGCCATTGCTATTGGAACAATGGTGGATGTGGGCGTTATCCTTTCTGAAAATATCCTGCGGCACCTGGATGAACTCAGTTTAGATGATAATGGCAATAAACTGCCCGTTAACACTATAGTCTATAATGCAACTTCTGAAGTTTCCGGAGCCATTCTTACTGCGGTGCTTACCACTATTATCAGTTTTATCCCGGTCTTTACAATGATTGGAGCTGAAGGGAAATTGTTTCGCCCGCTGGCTTTTACAAAAACAATGGCTTTAACGGCATCTTTAATCGTAGCTCTCTTCTTAATTCCGCCTTTTGCAGCTGCTTTCTTTAGAAAAAGAACTGCAAAAACCAGTATTGGTTATGTACTTAATGCCGTTTTAATAATTTGCGGGGTTACCGCCATTATCTTTGGCTATTTTATAGGTTTGGTGCTGGTGGCTTTCGGCGTAACCGGAATTTTACTTCTGAAGAAAAAGATAACGCCCAAAAAGGCAAATCTGGTAAATGTGATTATTTCAGCAGCCGCTATTGTTTTCCTTTTAGCCGAATACTGGCGCCCGCTGGGCTTTGACCGTAGCATTTTTATGAACCTGATTTTTGTCAGTCTTATCACCTTCGGAATACTGGGCGGCTTTCTGCTTTTCAGAAATTATTACACTAGGATATTACGCTGGGCCCTTCGGAATAAATTGCTCTTTTTGTCAATTCCCACCCTAATTGTGATTCTTGGTTTTCTTATTATGAAGAATACCGGGAAAGAATTTATGCCTTCTTTAAATGAAGGTTCCTTCCTGCTGATGCCCACTTCCCTGCCTCACGCGGGAGTTGAAGAAAATAAGCGCATCCTGCAGCAGTTAGATATGGCTGTGGCCAATATTCCCGAAATTGAAACCGTGGTTGGAAAGGCCGGCCGTACCGAATCTGCGTTGGATCCCGCCCCGCTTTCCATGTATGAAAATATTATTCAGTATAAATCTGAATACATGCGTAACGAAGCAGGGAAGCGGCAGCGATATAAGGTAAATGATGACGGCTTTTTTATTCTTAAGAATGGAAGCCTGGTGCTAAATCCTAATTCTGATATAGATGAAGCTACCAAAAATGAAAATTATCAGGAAGCTGATATCCGGACTTCACTCGATGTGGCGCCCGAAGAGTTGGTAGAAGATGAAGACGGCGAATATTTTAGAAACTGGAGGCCGGGAATTAAATCGCCGGATGATATTTGGAACGAAATTGTAAGGGTAACAAAATTACCGGGAATTACTTCAGCACCAAAACTTCAGCCAATTGAAACACGTTTGGTAATGCTGCAAACGGGAATGCGTGCGCCCATGGGAATTAAAGTAAAAGGGCCCGATCTTAAAACTATTGAAGATTTCGGCTTAAAACTGGAAGAAATTCTAAAGGAAGTAGATGGTGTAAAAGATGAAGCTGTTTTTGCCGACAGGATTGTGGGGAAACCTTATCTGCTTATTGATATTCAGCGGGACAGGCTGGCAAGGTATGGCGTGAGCATAGAAGAGGTGCAGCAAATTCTTGAAGTAGCCGTTGGCGGGATGCAGCTTTCCCAAACCGTAGAGGGCAGGGAACGTTATGGAATAAGGGTGCGTTATCCCCGGGAATTACGGGCTAATCCGGAAGATATAAAAAATATCTATGTGCCTGTGGAAAACGGAAGCCCGGTACCGCTGGGCGAACTTGTGGAAATACGATATGAGCAGGGCCCGCAGGTAATTAAAAGTGAAGATACCTTCCTGATTGGATATGTGCTTTTTGATAAGCTGGATGGATATGCTGAGGTGAATGTGGTGGAAAATGCCCAGGAGGTTATTCAGCAGAAGATAGATAACGGAGAATTAGAGGTGCCACAAGGAATTACTTATCGGTTTACAGGAACTTATGAAAATCAGCTGCGGGCAGAAAAAACCTTATCTGTAGTTGTTCCTTTATCCCTGATTATCATTTTTCTCATTTTGTATTTTCAGTTTAAATCGGTTTCCACTTCACTTATGGTTTTTACAGGAATTGCGGTGGCTTTTGCTGGCGGGTTTCTGCTTATCGGGCTTTACGGGCAGGAATGGTTCTTAAATTTTAATTTCTTCGGAGAAAACCTGCGAGACCTGTTCCAGATGCGAACCATAAACCTGAGTGTAGCCGTATGGGTGGGCTTTATTGCGCTCTTTGGAATCGCAACCGATGACGGTGTGGTGATGGCGACTTATCTCACCCAGACTTTTGACAAAAATGTAACCGAAACAAAGGAGCAAATTCGGGCTTCGGTAGTGGAAGCAGGCGAAAAACGGATACGTCCCTGTTTAATGACCACGGCAACTACCATTCTCGCGCTACTGCCGGTATTAACTTCCACAGGAAGGGGAAGTGATATTATGATCCCAATGGCCATTCCTTCATTTGGCGGGATGCTCATTGCGTTAATCACCTTGTTTGTGGTGCCGGTATTGTTTAGCTGGAGACAGGAAATTAAAGTAAGAAGTAAGAAGTTGGAATTTAGAATTTAGAATTTAGAATTTAGAATAGTATGAGAAGGTACGAAAAAATACAGGTAGCAAATGCAGGGAGAATGTTTTTCCTGATTTTCTCCCTTTTCACTCTTCAATCAGCAAGCGCGCAGCAATTGCAGTCTTACATTCAGGAGGCTGAAGAAAATAGTCCGGAGATTCAGGCGCTGCAATATCATTATGAACTTACTGCAGAGAAAACGGAAGAAGTGGATGCCTTGCCTGATACCGAGTTCAGCGCGGGATATTTTGTGAGTGAACCGGAAACCAGGACGGGGCCGCAAAAAGCGCGGTTTTCGGTAAGACAGATGCTGCCCTGGTTTGGAACGCTAACTGCCCGGCAAAATTATGCAAATTCCATGGCTGATGCTGAATATGTTGAAATTGCCATTGCCAAACGAAAACTGGCATTAGCTGTAGCCCAGTCCTATTACCGGCTTTATGAGCTGCAGGCAAAAGAAGCCATCCTGGAGGAAAATGCAGAATTGCTGCAGACCTACCATGAACTCGCCTTGAATTCTGTGGAAGTGGGAAATGCTTCGGCGGTAGATGTGCTTCGGCTTCAAATGAGGCAGAATGACCTTTTACAACAGGCAGAAACCCTGGAACAGGAAGTCGGTATAGAAAAGAACCAGTTAATAAATCTGCTGAACAGGAAAGAGAATTTCCCGGTTTCAATTATGGATTCTTTAGTGATTCCCGATGGAGAGCTTTCCGCAGAAGAAGAGCAAATTTCAGAAGTGCATCCTGAATTACTGAAATTTGAAGAATTATATGCTTCAGTAACTGAAGCTGAAAAATTAAATCAGAAAGAATCCCTGCCAAAAATTGGCCTGGGCGTGGATTACGTGAGTGTGGCGGAACGGGCCGATATGGATTTTAGCGATAATGGCAAAGATATCCTGATGCCTATGGTATCGGTGGCTATTCCCATTTTCACCAACAAAAATAAATCGGTGACACGGCAGAACGAATTAAGGCAGAAGGAAATTGAAGCGCAGCGGGAAAGTAAGCAGCTTAAGCTGCAAACCATGCTGCGGGAAGCGATAAATAAGAGGACTTCAGCAAAAATTACCGCAGCCACTTATATAGAAAACCTGGAACAGGCGAATGATGCGGAAGAAATTCTGCTTAAAAATTACGAAACCGGCACCATAGATTTTAATGATGTGCTGGAAATCCAGGAAATGCAGTTAAAATTTCAGCTTGGTCATATAAAAGCGGTGAAGAATTTTTACATGCAGGCCACAATGGTGAATTATTTAAGCAATTAATTATAGCAGAATGCCAGGTGGAGCTTAGCCGAAACCTATTTTTTAAATTTAAAAGAGATGAAAAAATATATCATTTACATAGGAATTTTGCTTTCAGGATTGCTGCTGGGCTATCTTTTCTTCGGAACTAATGCTGAAGAAAGAGCAGGGGAAAACACTTCCCGGAATGATGAGCATGAAAACGAGAATATCGGGCAAATGTGGACGTGTAGCATGCATCCGCAGATTATGCAGCCGGAGCCCGGGGATTGCCCAATTTGCGGGATGGACCTTGTTCCATCAGAATCTGGGACTTCTGGATTGTCTGCAGAACAGTTTAGCCTGACAGAAAATGCCATGGCCCTGGCTAATATCCAGACCACCAGGGTAGGCGGCACAGAGGAAAATTCGGGTAAATTGACACTATCGGGAAAAATCAGGATAAATGAAGAAGCCAACGCGGTGCAATCTTCCTATTTCGGCGGGCGTATAGAAAGATTGAATATCAATACCACCGGTGAGCAGGTAAACAGGGGGCAGTTACTTGGTACTATTTACTCGCCGGAACTGGTTTCTGCCCAGCAGGAATTATTGACCGCAGCAAGATTAAAAGAAAATCAGCCGGCACTTTACAAAGCTGTTCGCAACAAACTGAAGCTATGGAAGCTTTCAGATAAACAAATTGATGCCATTGAAAACTCCGGAAGCGTGAGGGAAAATTTCCCCATTTATGCAACGCTGGGTGGAACGGTAACCGAAAAACTGGTGCAGGAGGGAGATTACGTAGAGCAGGGACAGCCACTTTATAAAATTGCCAATTTAAATACAGTATGGGCGGTTTTTGATGCTTACGAGAATCAGATTTCCAGTTTGGAAGAAGGCCAGGAAATTAGCATTACCATCAATTCGTTTCCAAACAGGGAATTTGTATCAGAAATTTCTTTTGTAGACCCTCTGCTGAATAGTTCTACCAGAACCATCAGAGTAAGAGCTGAACTGGAAAACGAGAATAATGTTTTGAGACCGGGAATGTTTGTGGAAGGAAATATTGCTACAGCGCAAATGGCAAATTCAGAAAATATAAGTATTCCTAAATCTGCTGTGCTATGGACGGGAGAACGTTCCCTGATTTATGTACAAACCAGTCCTGAAAAACCCGTTTTTGAGATGAGGGAAGTGCAGCTCGGGACACAAACGGGCAATAGTTATATGGTGGTTGCAGGTTTACAGTTGGGTGAGGAAATTGTTGTAAACGGAACCTTTACGGTAGATGCCGCTGCCCAGCTGCAGGGGAAACCTTCTATGATGAACAGTGATATTATGGAAAAAGAAAAGCCCGGGAATATGAAAATGCAGCTTCCGGAAACTTTTCAGAAGGACTTTACAACTGTGCTTGATGCCTACCTGGATTTAAAAAATGCTTTGGTGAGTTCCAATATTGAAGGTGCCAGAGCTGCGGCTTTTGAGATGCTTCAGGAGTTGCAGAGCCTGAAAACCACAAATCTTGAAACTATGGAAGTTTCGCACCTGGAGAAGATAAAAACCATGCTGGTAGGAATTTCAGAAAATAACCAGCTGGAGAATCAAAGGGATCATTTTGTGATACTTTCAGAAAATATGCTTGCATTTGTTTCCAATATGGATAATCTTAATAAAACGCTGTACATGCAACGCTGCCCGATGGCCAATAATAACAAAGGAGCTTACTGGATAAGTGAAATAAAGGAAATACGAAACCCTTACTTTGGCGAGGCAATGCTGGGTTGCGGGGAAATTAAAAAAACCTTTGGCGGGGAATAAATGAAATCAGAATAAAAATACTAAAGCATTATTCAGCAATAATAAAAAGATTTACTAATTTAAATAACCCAAAAAAAGAAATTATGAAACGAGTATTTAGAAATGCAGTATTTTTTGCAGCGATAGCCGGAAGTTTAAGCCTGGCATCCTGCAGGGATAATAAAGGAAATGAAGAAGAGAGTATGCCCATGCAGAATGAGCATCACCAGGAATCTGAAACCAGTATGAAGGAAATGCAGGATACCGCTGCAGCCCCGGAATTTAACGATAAGATCACCGGCCGTATTTACGAAGCTTACACCGGAGTGAAAGATGCGCTGGTAGCCGATAATGCTGTTGAAGCACAAAAATCTGCCCAAAAAATACTGAATGAAATCAAAAAGGATACAGAAAGGGCAGAATTGGCAAACGCAGCCAATAAAATTATGGCAACAGAAGATATAAATGTTCAGAGAGAGGCGTTTTCCAGCCTGGCTTCCGCAATGGAGCCAGTGTTGAAAGGGGCTTTAGCGTCAGGAGAAATTTATAAGCAATATTGCCCTATGGCTTTTGAAGGTGAGGGAGGCTATTGGTATTCCAGTACAAAACAAATCAGGAATCCATATTTCGGAGATAAAATGCTGAACTGTGGAAGAACTGAAGAAACTTTAAATTAATAAAAAAAGCCGGTTCCTGATCTGGATTTTTCCCTGAAGGAACCGGCTTTATCAATCCCGGAAGATTTGAAAAACGAAACCATCCAGATTAAAAATGTTGTTTGCAACCGGTGTATAGCAACGGTAAGGGAAATATTGCTGCGGCACAAGATCCCTTTTAGCCATATAACCCTGGGCGAAGCTGCTATTGACAGAAAACTTACAGCTCCGGAACTTCGTATGCTAGATCAGGAGTTTAAAGAAGTAGGATTCGAAATTCTTCAGGAGAAAAATGAAAGGATCATAAATAATATCAAATCAATAATTATTGAGCAGGTTTATGAAAATGAAATGCCTGAAGAAAAACTTTCCCGCGTATTGAGCGACCGCCTGCATTATGATTATAGCCACCTCACCAATCTTTTTAGTAGATATGAGGGCAGGAGTATTTCCAGTTTTCAGAATACAATAAGAATAGAAAGAGTAAAAGAATTGCTGGAATATGATGAATTAAATATTTCTGAAATTGCTGACTGTACGGGCTATTCCAGTGCTGCATACCTATCCAGTTCTTTTAGAAAAAGTACAGGTATAAGCCCTTCTGAATACCGCGCCAAACGAGTCAAAAAGCGTAACACCCTGGATTCTTTATAAATCTTTTTTTGTCCGTAAAGTATCCTAAACTGAAAAATGACGTCATTCTGAACTTGTTTCAGAATCTCATTTCAATGCGAATCACTGCAATACTGAGACCCTGAAATAAATTCAGGGTGACGAAAGAAATTATAGGACAGAAAAAGGATATACATTAAATCTTCCTTAATAGCAATATTCTTTACCATAATTTTAAAAGTAATTTTTGTTCATGCTTATTAATTTTAAAGTGTAACCAAAAAAATACAATTATGAGAAATGAGAAATTTATTCATACACTGGGAAACTGTATAAATCATTGTAATTATTGTGCAGATGCCTGCCTTGGTGAGGATAATTTAGAAATGATGGTTTCCTGCATCCGTACAGATAAAGTATGTGCCGAAGCTTGTGCTGCACTGGTTCAGATTCTTGCCATAGATGGTGCCAATGTAAAAGGTTTAGTGCAATATTGTAAGCAGGTATGTGGAGAGTGTGCAGATGAATGTGGAAAACATGATTCCAGGCATTGCCAGGATTGTGCAAAATCCTGCAGGGAATGTGAAAAAGCCTGTGAGGAATTTTTGACATAAAACAAACGCTTTTCAATTGATTATAAAAGCCCGGATTTTCGGGCTTTTTTTGTTTGTAAAATTGGAATGGTATTAGAACAGGCCTGTAACTCTCCTCATTTTAATCTGAAAGAAGCGTAGATTTCCCGAAGAAAGTAGAAAGAATTCTAAAGGAAATCCGACAATTTTAAAACTGAATTGGATATTGAAAATTTAACTTGCCCTAAATTGAGCGCAATAATGAAACATACCTATAAAGTTACAGGAATGACCTGTAATGGCTGTCGCAGTCATGTGGAAAAAGCTTTGAATAATGTTGAAGGAGTGACCAAAGCTTCTGTTGATCTGGAGAAAGCTGAAGCTGAAGTAGAAATGCAGCAGCATATTAAAATTGACAAATTTCAGCAGGCATTGCAGGAAGCAGGCGGGAATTATCAAATTTATCTTCCTTCTGAAGCTGAAGAAAAAGATCAGCATTCTTCTGAAGCTTCCAGTTCCGTACAGGCAGAGAAAAATCATGAACATGTAATGAAGCATAAATATGCTGTAACCGGCATGACCTGCAACGGCTGTCGTTCCCATGTGGAAGAAACTTTAAATAAAGTTGAAGGAGTGACCAAAGCTTCCGTTGATCTGGAGAAAGCTGAAGCTGAAATAGAAATGCAGAAGCATATTAAAATAGGCAAATTTCAGCAGGCATTAAAAGAGGCCGGCGGGAATTACCAGATTCATTTGCCGGGAGAGCAGCATAAACATCATCAACACGAGGAAAAACCTGTATCAAAAGGCGAAGGTACAGGTGTTTTTTACTGTCCTATGCATTGCGAGGGAGAAAAAACCTATAACCAGCCAGGAGATTGCCCTGTGTGTGGGATGGACCTGGTGGAGGAAATGAGTCTCACGGCGGTGAGTGGCAAATACACCTGCCCAATGCACCCTGAAATTGAAGAAAATGGCCCCGGCAGTTGCCCCATTTGCGGGATGGATCTTGTGCCTAAAGAAGTAGACTCTTCAGCCGAGGACAAAACTTATAGAAAACTGCTGAAAAAGTTCAAAATTGCAATTGCTTTTACCCTGCCTGTCTTTCTTATCGCCATGTCTGAAATGCTGGCTGATAATCCGCTTTATGAATGGATGGATTTGAAGTACTGGAACTGGATACAATTAGGCTTATCGCTGCCGGTGGTTTTTTATGCCACCTGGATGTTCTTCGAACGTGCATGGAAATCTATAGTTTCCTGGAACCTCAATATGTTTACTTTAATAGGAATAGGGGCCGGAATTGCGTGGCTCTTTAGCGTTTTCGGGATGTTGGTTCCGGATTTTTTTCCGCAGCAGTTTAAAACCGAAGCGGGTACCGTGCATGTTTATTTTGAAGCGGCCACGGTGATTCTTATCTTGGTTTTGCTGGGCCAGGTAATGGAAGCCCGGGCACACAGCAGGACAAATTCTGCCATTAAAAAGCTTCTGAAATTAGCACCTAATACCGCAATTCGCATTGTTAACGGGGAGGAAGAAGTTATTGCTTCAGATAAAATTGAAGTGGGAGATATTTTAAGGGTAAAGCCCGGTGATAAAATTGCCGTAGATGGCACAATTGAAAAAGGGGAAACAAGTATAGATGAATCTATGATCACCGGAGAACCTGTTCCGGTGGAAAAATATGAAGGAGATAAAGTGACTTCAGGTACCATTAACGGGAATAAAAGCTTTACCATGAAAGCTGAAAAAGTGGGGAATGAGACCCTGCTGGCCCAGATTGTGAAAATGGTTAACGATGCCAGCCGTTCGCAGGCGCCAATCCAGAAACTGGCAGATAAAATTTCAGCATATTTTGTGCCGGTTGTAGTGGCAGTTTCTGTAATAACCTTTATTATCTGGGCCATTTATGGCCCGGAACCATCTTATGTTTATGCTTTAATCAATGCCATTGCGGTACTAATTATTGCATGTCCCTGCGCCTTAGGTCTTGCCACACCAATGTCTGTAATGGTGGGAGTAGGGAAGGGTGCCCAAAACGGCGTGCTAATTAAAAATGCCCGCGCCCTGGAGCAGATGGATGAAATAGATACGCTGATAATTGATAAAACCGGTACAATAACCGAGGGCAAACCTTCCGTAGAAAAAGTTGTGCCTGCAGGTGATTTTTCTGAAGAAGAGGTGCTGCGGAAAATTGCTTCGGTCAATTCCCAGAGTGAACATCCTTTGGCTGAAGCCACTGTAAATTACGCCCGTGAGAAAAATGTAAAATTTTTAGAGGCATCAAATTTTAATGCGGTTACCGGGAAAGGAGTTACTGCGAAAATAAATAGCGAAAAGATAGGAATAGGAAATGCCGCATTGATGAAAGAATTGAATGTTGCGTTGCCCGCAGAACTTCAGGAGCAGGTTTCAGAAGAACAGAAACTGGGAAAAACGGTTTCTTATCTTTCAGCTGATGGAAAAATTGCAGGATATCTCACTGTAACCGATGCCATCAAAAAAACCAGCTGTAAGGCCATTTCAGAATTAATGGAGAAGGGTGTTGAGGTAGTTATGCTCACAGGTGATAATGAAAACACGGCGGCGGCTGTTGCTAAGGAAATGCACCTCACTGGTTTTAAAGCCGGGATGCTGCCGCAGGATAAACTGGAAGAAGTAAAACGTCTTCAGGAAAACGGGAAAAAAGTGGCTATGGCTGGCGATGGAATTAACGATGCGCCTGCCCTTGCCCAGGCTGAGATTGGTATTGCCATGGGTACGGGAACTGATGTGGCAATTGAAAGTGCTGAAATTACTTTGCTGAAGGGAGACCTTCAGGGGGTTGTAAAAGCAAAGCAATTAAGCGCCAGGGTGATGAGGAATATTAAGCAGAATCTTTTCTTTGCCCTTATTTATAATTCGGTGGGAGTGCCTATTGCGGCCGGAGTACTTTATCCTTTCTTCGGAATTTTGTTGTCTCCAATGATTGCTGCTTTGGCAATGAGTTTTAGTTCGGTTTCGGTAATAGCCAATGCGTTAAGGTTACGTTCTACGAAACTTGGATAGGAAAAAGAAAAGCCTGTAAAAAAATGGGGATGGTGTACTGAAATCCTCCATTTTTACAGGCTCTTAATTATCAAGACAGATACTTAATTTCTGCGGCGGTTTCCATCCTGCCAGTTCTTTCTGCGTTCTTCTCTGGATTTTTGCCATTTTCCATATTGCTCTTCGGTAAGGATCTTTTTCATTTCCTCATCTTCAGCAGTGGCTGCTTTCTCCATCATTTTTTTTCTTTCTTCCCTGCTCATCCTTCCGGATTGCTCTTTTCGCATTTTTTGCATTTCTTCAGTTCTGTTCAGGTAATATGATTTCACCTGCTCCTGTTGTGCTTCATTTAAATCGAGCATATTGGTCATTCGTTCTGAAGCAAAATTTGCCATTTCCTCGGGGCTTCTGTTACCCATTCTTCGGCCTTCGTCCTGTGAAAATGCAGATAAAGATACCAGCATAATCAGTAATAAAATTAGTTTTTTCATATTTATAAGTATTTAGAACTTAGACTTGTAATCTAGTTGATAGTTTAATATAAAACTGTGATGTTTATTAACTATCCAAGAAGTTTAGTAAAAAAGAAAAGGCCGGAAGAATAATCTTCCAGCCTTTTCCTAACAATCGCCAACCAATATTACATGGTTGTACCAGTTCCGGCTTCAGAGGACCATCCACCGGCATAACCGCTATAGTTATTATATTCATCTTCATTAATCATTCCGTCAGCATCGGTATCCCAGTCATTATAAAGACCTGCGTTCCATTCGTCTTCTGTTACGCTATTGCTGGTATCTGCATCATAAGTACCATACCAGTCAGAATCAGCATAGCCTGTATTCCATTCATCACTGTTTATAGTACCATCAGCATCGGTATCATAATAAGCAAAATCATTATCTCCTGAATAGGTGCTAAACTGACCTGTGTTACCAGCGTTCCATTCGTCCTCATCTATACCATCATCGCTATTTGTATCTGTATTCGCGAAGGTGGTATTAGAAAACTCTTCATCGCTTAAAGAACCATCAGCATCGGTATCCCAGTTGTTAAAGTCGTTTTGATAAGTCCCTGCAACTTCATCTGCATTCAGGAATCCGTCACCATCAGTATCGTAATCTGCAAAACTATTGGCAGTAGTGCCTTCTACAGTAACTGTAATAGTGGTAGTGGTCAAGAGTCCGCTTGTATCGGTAATAGCCTCATCGTCTATATCCCATACACCATCGTCGTCTTCAGCATAAAGCTTTAATGTAATTTCATTATCGCCTTCCATAAGTCCGGCATCTTCATTCAGGGTTAACATAATGTCTGAATCACTTCCTTCTTCCACCATTACCGGCTCTACGATAAAATTATCAGAATTTTCTTCATCGGAATGCACTGCTACTAACCAGCTATCTTGTCCAACGGTAACACTCTGTACCATTATGGTGTTGTCCTCCTGAGAAATTGTCTGGTCCATAGCTGTAATGGATCCGGTGTAATCTTCATCATTGTCAATTACATCATCATCTTCATCGCAGCTTACTACTCCCAGAGTAAGAAAAAGAAGTAAAAAGTACTTACTGTACTTGTCAAAATTGATCGTCGATTTCATATTGTATTTTTTTAAGTTGTTAATAACCCCAATTTGTAAAACTTTCGGCTCAAACAGAAATTTTAAATCATGTTTAGACTTACTTTAACTCGATTCTTAAAGTGAACAAAAAGTATTTCTGAATAGGTTCTAATTATGTGAAAAACAGTTAATTGGAAGAAGTAGCGAAAAACTTACAGATACTGGATAATAGCAGAAATAAGTTGGATAACAGGCAAAAAAAAGCCTGCCAGATAAATATTGGCAGGCTCAAAAACTTTTGAAATTTTATTAGCTTTTAGCAATTGGATTTAGAATTAAATCTATTCTTTCCAAAGCATCCTGTAAATGGTATTTGGTAAGGGTATCTCTTGTATTATAGGATGCACTCCTTATTTGCCTTTGCAGCGTCTTTAGTTCTCCTCGTACCACAGGCCTTATATCACTTTGGGAAACGTCAATATCACTTTGGTTAACCCATTCCCTGTAACGCGCCGGTACCTGTTCCTGCTCCTGCGTCATAAGGTATTCCATCCTGGCAATATATGCCCGCTGAAGATTTCTGCGATAACGGTTTATTTCTCCTCCTGAAGACAATTCGCTCCATATTCCTTTTCTTAATTCGGTTATCATGTCTAGCAAAGAATAAGCATTGTTGCCATTAATTTCTTCATTTTCCATCAAACGGGCCATCCTTCCAAAATCCAGGATATTACCAAGTGCTCTTTCCTGCATGGTTCGGATTCGTTCTATACTTCCATCGTACTGAATTCTGTTGAAGATAGAATCGTTTAGCAACCATTCGGGGGTCTTAAATAATTCCTTCTGAAGGAAATCCATAGCACTTTTCTGCTTTTCCTTTGAAACGTGTGTGTAAACCGCACCATCCTGATCATAGGTTTTGAAGTTTTCATAAACACCACCTATGTTAGATTCAACGTGCCCCATATACCTGTTGTACTGTCCAACCACCTGGCTGTAAAGGTCACTTAAATCATCATAGTTTTTTCCTTCTTCTGAAGTCCAGTCTATAAGTTTAGGTACAATACGTTTTAGATTTAAAATTCCGTAGTGGCTGGCGAGCACGGCATCATCACCCAAATCTTCGGTTTGAGAACTTGGGTCTATTACATTACCCTGTTGCTGCCCAAACCTGTAAACAGGATCACGGGCATGTTTTAGAATCCACTGATCAAGCACTTTCTTTTCTTCAATAGGGCCTTCTTCCGGAATCGGGCGGTAACCCCATTCAATGGCATATTTATCATAAGGGCCAATATTTGGCATTAAAGCAACATCGCCATCGCCCGGCTGCGCCACATAATTAAAACGGGCGTAGTCCATTATTGAAGGCGCAGTGCCGTACATTTTGGTAAATTCAGGGTCTCTAAGGCTTTCTACTGGATAGGCAACACTACTACCCATATTGTGTGGCAGTCCCAAAGTGTGCCCAACTTCATGAGAAGATACAAATCGTATTAACCGGCCCATTACTTCATCTTTAAATTTTACTCCCTGGGCATCTTCATTAATCGCGGCGGTTTGAACAAAGAACCAGTTTCTTAAAAGGGTCATTACATTATGATACCAGTTAATATCTGATTCCAGAATTTCCCCCGAGCGCGGATCACTTACGTGAGGACCATTTGCATTGGGAATAGGAGAAGCCAGATAACGTACTACAGAATATCTTGCATCCTCCGGGCTCCAGTCCGGATCCTCTTCTACAGTAGGAGCATCTTTGGCAATTATGGCATTTTTAAATCCGGAAGCTTCAAAAGCTTGTTGCCAGTCTTCAATTCCTTCTTTAATAAACGGCCTCCATTTTTGAGGAGTCGCACGGTCTATATAATAAACAATGGGTTCTTTTGGCTCTACCAGTTCTCCATTCTTAAATTTTTCCCTGTCTTCTTCCTTAACCTCTAATCTCCAGCGATCAAGGTAGCGCACGGTTTCACTTTTTTGTGCATCCAGTCCATAATCTGTTTGTCCTGTGGTGAACCATCCCACACGCTGGTCAAAATAGCGGCGTTCCATAGGTACTTTTGGCAGCAGGATCATGGAATTGCTAAATTCCAGGGATACCGACCCCAGGCTGGAGTTAGACGGTGGATCTCCCGCATTATATGTCTTTACATGCCTAACTTCTATATTTTCAGGGTAACTTCTGATGGTGTCTATATAAGAACGGCTGTCATCAAGACGGGAAACTTTATATTCCTCCCTTTCTGAATCCTGCAGGCCAAGAGCCATAACATCTTTAGTATAAAGATCTGTCACATCAATCACTACATTGCTGCTGGCAGAGTCTTTTTTTACTGCTTTAATTGGAAATTTTTGAAGAATTGGCTCAAAGTTAGAATTTACCACTGCCTCGTGAACGGGAAGTGAATCGGCGGCATAAATTTCATGAGAAACCACACGAAGCAAAATATCATTGCCTTTTTTCTGCCAGCGATGCACCTGGGTATTCTGTTTACCACCGCCAAAACCAATCCCGCTGGCCGTTTTGGCAATACGGGTAACGGTAAGCATTTCCCGGTTAAAAAGACTATCCGGAATTTCATAATAATATTTTTCATCTACTCTATGAACTGTAAATAAGCCATTATCAGATTTTGCTTCGTTGGTAATTACTTTATTGTAAGGCTTTAGTCCGTCCTTTTCTTTTGTCTCTTTTTTTTCTGATGACTGTGCGGTACCTGATGCATCTTTGCCATTAAAGACAGCACAACCGGAAACAGAAATTGATAAGGCAACAAGTAAAGCTTTATAAGATAAATTTTTGGTCATAAATTTTTAGTTTAAGTTTAGGATGTAATGTAAAGAAAAACAGTTCTTCCGGAGTGTCCGAAATAAAAAGACCGCCTTTCGGCAGTCTTTAGACTTGTGTGAATGTAAAAGGTTTAAATTAAAGTTAAAATAATTAGTTAAACCATTTTTCCACTTCATCCAGCTGTAAGGCTGATACCGGTAATTTATTTTTCTTTCTTAAACCATTTAATTTCTGGTGTACCTGCGTAGGCTTATGCTCTTTTAATTTTGATACACTGGCAAATTCATGCATTACCGTGTCTATCCATTCCTGCGGAACTCCAATTTTGAGAAAATCCTCAGGCTTTGGCATCGGGGCCTTTTTCTCCGGCTTCATTTGAGGAAAAAACAATACTTCCTGGATAGATTGTTTATTGGTAAGGAACATGATTAACCTGTCCATCCCAATACCTAAACCGGAGGTGGGAGGCATACCATATTCTAATGCCCTAAGAAAATCATCATCGATAAACATGGCTTCATCATCTCCTTTTTCGGAAAGTTTTAATTGCTCTTCAAAACGCTCACGCTGATCTATAGGATCATTTAATTCTGAATAAGCATTGGCAATTTCTTTTCCGCAGACCATAAGTTCAAAAC
The DNA here is from genome assembly GCF_031846585.1 of Autumnicola musiva. Taxonomy (NCBI): domain Bacteria; kingdom Pseudomonadati; phylum Bacteroidota; class Flavobacteriia; order Flavobacteriales; family Flavobacteriaceae; genus Autumnicola; species Autumnicola musiva. Next base: position 15,879 of record NZ_JAVRHK010000001.1, on the reverse strand, counting down.
GCTCGGTTAATTCTGGATTATCACGGTGCTCTTTACAAAGCGGACTCATTTCTTTTGGATAATCGGTAATGAATGTGGGCTGAATAAAATTGCCTTCACATTTTTCACCAAAGATCTCGTCGATAAGTTTGCCCTTGCCCATGGTATCGTCAACTTCAATTCCCATTCCTTTGGCAGCTTGGTAAAGCTCTTTTTCAGATTTACCTGTAATATCGAATCCGGTAAATTCTTTAATGGCTTCGGTCATGGTAATTCTTTTATACGGCGCCTTAAAATCTACATGGTGTTTTCCGAAAGTAGCTTCGGTAGTGCCATTTACGGCAACCGCACAATGCTCCAGAAGATTTTCGGTAAATTCCATCATCCAATTGTAGTCTTTATAGGCCACATAGATTTCCATGGCAGTGAACTCGGGATTATGAGTCCTGTCCATTCCTTCATTTCTGAAGTTTTTGGAGAACTCATATACGCCGTCAAAACCACCAACAATAAGCCTTTTAAGGTAAAGCTCGTTAGCGATTCTTAAATAAAGCGGGATATCCAGCGCATTGTGGTGCGTGATAAAAGGCCTTGCGGCGGCACCGCCGGGAATGGACTGAAGGATTGGTGTTTCCACTTCAAAATAGCCTTTATCATTAAAGAAATTTCGCATGGCATTGAACAATTTTGTTCGCTTTACGAAAATTTCTTTTACATGTGGATTCACTGCTAAGTCGGCATAACGCTGGCGGTAGCGATGTTCAGGATCTTTAAATCCGTCATAAGTATTTCCTTCTTTATCGGTCTTAGGAAGCGGAAGCGGACGCAAAGATTTGGTTAACAGGCTGTAATCTTTAACCATGACGGTCATCTCACCAACTTTGGTCTTAAAGAGTTCGCCTTCAATACCAATAAAATCACCAATATCGAGCAGCTTTTTATAAACATCATTATACTTGCTCTTATCTTCATCAGGGCAAATTTCATCGCGGTTAAAATATACCTGAATTTTGCCTTTTGAATCCTGTAACTCAGCAAAAGAAGCTTTCCCCTGGATTCGCCTGGACATTAATCTACCGGCGATAACTACTTTTTCACCTTCTTCAAAATTCGATTTAATATCGGCCGTAGTACGATTTACCGGATAAAGATTGGCAGGATACGGATTAATTCCCGCTTCCCTTAGGGCAGATAATTTTTCCCTTCTAATAATTTCCTGTTCAGATAACTGCATGGTATTTTATTGTGATTTCTACAGGCTTATGCCTTGTGCGGAAGCAAATATAATGACAATCACGCTATCCACCAATGCCAGTGAAAGCCGAAATTTTAATTCTATCTTTGTGACATAATTTCAATTTTTGAAAATGAGTGTCTGGCGTGTTATTCTTTCAGTTTTATTCCCACCTCTTGCGGTTTTTGATAAAGGCTGCGGATCTATTATTATAGTTTTTATCCTTACGCTTCTTGGTTGGATTCCCGGAGTAATTGCCGCACTTATTATTCTGAATAACCCAAACAGTTAGTTATGAATAAAAAGGTAGAGGTTCAAAATCTCGGTTTTAAGGATTACAAGAATGTTTGGGATTATCAGGAGAATTTATTTAAAAAAACCCTGGACAGGAAAATTAAAAATCGGCGGGAAAGTCTGGATGAAGAAACTAAAAATTATCTGTTGTTTGTGGAACATCCTCATGTTTATACTCTTGGCAAGAGCGGAAATGCAGAAAATTTATTGATTTCTGAAGAAGAACTAAAGCAAAAAAATGCCAGTTTTTATAAAATAAACAGGGGCGGGGATATTACCTATCATGGCCCGGGACAATTGGTAGCTTATCCAATTTTAGACCTGGATAATTTTTTTACCGATATTCATAAATATCTTCGGCTGTTGGAAGAAGCAGTAATACTTACTTTAAAAGAGTATGACATTGAAGCCGAAAGGAGTAAAGGTGAAACCGGGGTTTGGCTGGATATAGGAACTCCGTTTGCCCGAAAAATATGCGCCATGGGGGTGCGTGCGAGCCGATGGGTGACAATGCATGGACTGGCTTTAAATGTAAATGCCGATTTAGGTTATTTTGATAATATTATCCCCTGCGGAATTCAGGATAAAGCAGTTACTTCATTAAATATTGAATTGGGCAAAAAAGAGATTCCTTTAAATGAAGTTCAGGAAAAACTTCTGAAGCATTTTGCTGCGCTTTTTGGGGCAGAACTTCTCTTAAGTGAATAAATATTTCTTGACTACCCTTCATTTTTAGGGGTGTATTAGATATTTTTAGCAGCAATTAGCGGATGGAAGGATAAAAATCATTTTGAAGTTTTTAATAAATAGCTGCTCAAAATACGACAATCGCATTTTGACATGCTAAAATCGATTTTCAAATAATTCTTCTTCTGGTTCTGTAGAAAAAAGAACTTTTTCTTCCCTGTATACTATATAATTTGGAATTTTGACCCTTCAAAAATCTAATGTATATGAAGAAAAAATTACAAAGACTTCTGGTTTTAATGCCATTATTAGTCGGGCATTTAATCTTTGCCCAGGAAAAAGTAGTCACCGGTACGGTAACCGATTCAGATGGTATGCCTATTCCCGGTGTGAATGTGGTTGTAGAGAATACCAACCGTGGAGTGCAAACCGACTTTGATGGGAATTACAGTATTGAAGCCAGTGTTGCGGAAATCCTGGTATTTAGTTATCTGGGTTTTGCTTCTGAAAGACGGGCTGTAGAAACTGATGATGTTTTAGATGTTCAGCTGGCCGAGGATGCTGCTGCTCTTGATGAAGTTGTGGTAGTGGGGTATGGAACGCAGAGTAAACGGATGCTTACCGATAATGTGGCGAAGCTAACATCAGAAGATATTGATGAAGTCCCTACACCAAGTGTGCAAAGTGCTTTGGCAGGAAAGGCGGCAGGGGTTCAGGTAACCCAAACCAATGGTAAGGTTGAAGGAGGTGTAAATATTAGGATTCGTGGTGTTTCCAGTATTGGTGCAGGATCAGAGCCTTTGTATGTTCTGGACGGGGTTCCTCTTATTAATAATAATGAGTCCAATAACGGTGCTCCTACTAATCCATTGCTTACTCTTAGTTCCAACGAGATTGAATCTATAGACATTCTTAAAGATGCTTCTGCTGCAGCAGTTTATGGTTCCAGAGGAGCTAACGGTGTGGTAATTATTACCACTAAAAAGGGAAAAAGCGGGAAAGCTAGCTTATCCCTTAATTATTCCTATGGGGTTAGTGAGCCGGCTAATTTAAGGGACTGGTTAAATGCCGATGAATATATTGAATTGTTTACAGAAGCTGCTATTAATACTTACGGAGAGGAAGAAGGTTTGGCTGTGGCAGAAGAGAATTTTGAATCTCTTGCTAACGGTACAAACTGGAGAGATGGAGAGGTAGATACAGATTGGCAGGATTTAATTTTTCAAAATGGATTTGTACAGGATATGGACTTTTCTGTTTCTGGTGGAGATGAGAAAACCTCCTATTTCTTTTCAGGAGCTTATAATGATACGAAAGGTATCATTACCGGAAATGAATTGGACCGTGTAACCGCACGAGCTAATGTTTCTCATAGATTAACCAATAAATTTAATACAGGGTTAAATATGAGCTTTTCCAGAACAAATATTGACAGAATAGCTAACGACAATGCTTTTGTAAACCCTGTTCAGGCAGTGGCACAGCCTGCTCTTTCTCCGGCATATTTAGAAGATGGGGAGCCTAATTCTAATACCTTATATCCCAATTTTCTTTTGCAGGATAAATATGCTTTTTATAATACGTTAGTTAGAAGAGTGACAGGTAGGGCTTTTGCAGAATATCAGTTTTTTGAATTCCTGAAATTCAATACAGATTTTGGATATGATTTGTACTACCAAACAGAAGATCAGTTTGAAGGTAGGCTGGTTCCTTTTCAGGCTACTAATGGAGAGGCCTACGCTTCCAGTGTGGCTACAGAATCTTACGTTACCAGTAATTATTTTTCCTTTAGTAAGACTTTTTCAGGTGTGCATGATTTAGATGTTGTTGCGGGAATGGAATACAACAATACTAACAGAAGGTTTCAGGATGTTACAGGAATTGAATTTCCAACAGACGATTTCCAGACAATAGAAAGTGCTGCAGAAATTACTGATGGTAGCGGGGAAGAAACCGGCAATAGTTTTCTGTCCTATTTTGCCAGGGCAACTTATGCGTTTAACAATAAATATTTACTGAAAGCGAGTGTGCGTAGAGACGGTTCCTCAAGGTTTGGCTCTGAAAACCAATTTGGAACTTTTCCAGCAGTTTCAGGAGGATGGATTCTTACAGAAGAAAATTTTCTTCAGGATAATACAGTTCTTTCATTTTTAAAATTTAGAGCTAGTTATGGCCAAACAGGAAACGCAAATATAGATGACTTTGCTTCAAGAGGACTTTTTGGAGGGGTGTCTTATAATCAACGACCCGGGATTGCACCAAATCAGGCAGAAAATCCCTTACTAACCTGGGAAAGTGTAGATCAATTTGACCTGGGACTTGAATATGGATTCCTGAATAATAGAATTTCAGGAGAAATCGATTATTATTTGAAAGAATCTGATGGATTGCTTTTTGAAGTGCCTTTACCGGGAACTTCTGGCCGGCCAATTATCAACAGGAATATTGGATTGATGGAAAATGAAGGAGTTGAATTTGTTATTAATGCAGATATTTTTCAGGGTGATTTTACCTGGAGTACCAGTTTTAATATTGCTAACAATGATAATACAGTAAAATCTTTGCCTACCGATGGAGCAGATATTATTACCGGCCAGAATATACTAAGGGAAGGAGAGCCAATTTCAGCCTTTTATCTCTTAGAATATGCAGGAGTAGATCCTGATAATGGTGATGCCCTGTATTATGTTAACGGTGAAGATACTGAGAGGGAAACCACAACTAATCCCAATGAAGCTAATCGTATAGTAGCCGGTCAACCTTACGCGGAATGGATTGCTGGTTTTACTAACTCCCTTTATTATAAAGGGATAGATCTTGCTTTTACCTTCCAGGGAGAATGGGGGGCAAGTATTTATAATGCTGGAGGTGTTTACCAATCTGCTAATGGAGATTATTATGATAATCAAACAGCAGATCAGTTAGATAGATGGCAGGAGCCGGGAGATATAACCAATGTGCCGCAGGCAAGATTTTTTGGAGCTAACGGTACTGCACAATCTACAAGATATCTTCAGGAATCTGATTTTATCAGGTTGAGAAATTTAACTTTGGGTTATACTCTTCCAGACCATATAATTGAAGAATTGGGGCTACAGAATTTCAGAGTCTATTTCTCTGGTTTAAACCTGTTAACCATTACAGATTATGAGGGGTACGACCCGGAAAGTACAAGTGATGCTAATCAAGGTACGGGTGTTAGTTTTTATTCTGCTCCGGCAGCGAGAACCTATTCCATTGGTGTAAATCTAAAATTCTAAAAAAATAATATGAAAAAATACAGATTAATTTTTGCAACATTCTTAATAGGCATAGCCTTTACTTCATGTGAAGATGAACTTAATATAGAGCCTGCACAAGAAATATCAACAGAGGTTGCATTATCTAGCGGTGAAAATGTGGAGAATATTTTAATAGGTGCTTACGAAGAGGCTGGACAGGCAGATTCCTATGGAGGGGATATACAAATGCTGTCCGACCTTTATGGTTTTACAAATGAAGCTACCTGGAGGGGTACCTTCACACAGCCTAGAGATGTTTTTAGAAAAAATATTTTCGTCGATAATTCTTATGTGAGGGATATTTGGCTGAACGGGTATGAGGTGATTAACCAGGCAAATCTTGTGGTAGATAATATTGAACTTGTAGATGAAGAGGAACAAGATAATATTGCCGGGCAGGCTATGTTTTTGAGGGCTCTTACTTACTTCGATTTGGTAAGGCTTTATGGTGCGCCTTATGAAGCAGGGCAGGAAAACTCGCAGCCAGGAGTACCTCTTTCTCTTGAAGGTGTTATAGATTATTCAGGAAATCTTGAAATTCCAAGAAATTCAGTAGAAGAAGTTTATAATCAGATTTTGGAAGATTTAAATAATGCCTTTGAAATGTTGCCTGCATCTAATTCCTTTTTTGCAGATAAATATGCAGCTAAAGCGCTATTAGCCAGGGTTTATCTCCAACAGGGAAATTACACAGGAGCCAGGGATGCGGCAAATGATGTTATTGAAAACAGTGACCATTCGCTTACTGATACTTATGAGGAAGCATTTAATAATGAGGTAGATAGTGATGAATATATTTTTGCTTTTCAGGTTACCACACAAGGAGGAGGCAATGATCTTGTATTGCATTATGCGCAGGAAGATTTAGGAGGACGAGGCGGAGACATTACGGTGAATCCTGAGTTTATTGAAATGTTTGATTCTGAAACAGATGATAGGTCTTCTTTCTTTTACGAAAGTGATGATAACGGAGAAACGCTTACTTCCAAGTATACAAATCAATTCGCCAATATCCCTGTGATAAGATTGGCAGAAATGTACCTAATTAGAGCTGAAGCTAATTTTAGACTTGGTACCTCTATAGGGAATACTCCCACTGAGGATATTAATGTTATAAGAGAAAGGGCAAATGCAAATCTACTAGATAATGTTGGACTTGATGAGATTTTGAAAGAAAGGGAATTAGAACTCGCATTTGAAGGATTTCTTATTCAGGATCTTCAAAGAACAATGAGACCAGTAGGAGATTTGGAATATGATGACGAGCGTTTAACTTTTCCTATACCGCAAAGAGAAATGGATGTTAATTCTTTGCTGGAGCAAAATCCTGGTTATGGTCAATAGTATTAAAATGTTTTAATTGAAAAGGGAGGCATTAAGCCTCCTTTTTAGTTATCCCCCATAAGCGATTAATCCCCAAGGTTTAATTCAAAATTTTGAAGTCGTTTTTTCCGGTTCATACTGGTGTGTTTGCCCCGAATTTTAAATTCACATAGGGATTTAATTCATATAGCAACAAAGGGTGGAGAAATTTAAAGGGACAGTTCAAGTTGCTCCGGTAAAAGACGAAAGCTTTTTCTGTGATATTTAGTAATTCCGTGTTTACGGATAGCCTCACGATGTTCACGAGTGGGGTAACCTTTATTTTGCTTCCAGTTGTACATGGGAAATTCTTCATGAATTATCTCCATATACTCGTCTCTATAAGTTTTTGCCAGTATAGAAGCTGCTGCGATACTAAAATATTTTCCGTCTCCTTTTATAATACACTCATGCGGAACATCTTTATAAGTGTTGAATTTGTTCCCGTCTACAATTATATATTCGGGACAGTGAGTTAGTTTTTCCAGAGCGCGGTGCATTCCCAAAATGGATGCATTTAAGATGTTGATTCTATCAATTTCTTCCATGCATATGTGAGAAACTCCAAAGCAGACTGCCTTTTTTTCAATTTCAAATCTTAGGAGATTCCGATTTTTTAGGTTTGTCTTTTTAGAATCATTTAACAATCGATGCCGAAAATTATCAGGTAATAAAACGGCCGCCGCAGTTACCGGTCCGGCGAGGCATCCACGTCCTGCTTCGTCGGTTCCGGCGGTGACTTTTCCTGTACTAAATCTTCTGAGCATAAATGGCCTCGGCTTTAAAATAATATGATGACAAATTTAGTAAAATTCTCAGGTGTGGAGTTCTAATAGGGGGATAGAAGAAGTTAAATATTAAAATATTGCTTGTGTTATTAGCATTTTATTAGCATTTTTGGCGCAGGCTAATTCAAATTTAAATAATAATGAAACACAAATTACATGCAATTCTTACGCTACTATTAGCGTTCGTAGTGCAATTTACATTTGCACAGGAGAAAACCGTTACTGGAACAGTGACGGATGATCAGGGTTTACCTCTACCAGGGGTTAACGTGATTGTACAGGGAACTAATAATGGAGTTCAGACAGATTTCGACGGAAAATATGATATTTCAGTGGCAGCTGGTCGTAAACTCGTATTTTCTTATGTGGGTTTTGCTACCCAAACTGTGACTGTAGGGGCATCAAATGTAATAGATATTGCTTTAGATGTTGATGCTGCTGCTCTGGATGAAGTTTTAGTAGTAGGATATGGGGCCACTTCTAGGGAATTATCTACATCAGCCGTTTCTACCGTTTCTTCTGAAGAAATAGAAACTTTTGTACCATCTACAAGTGTAGATAATATTTTACAAGGAAAAGCTGCGGGGGTACAAGTAACTGCTGCCAATGGTCGTCCTGGGCAAACAGCATTTGTTCAAATTCGTGGGATTGGATCTGTTAATGCCGGTTCCACTCCATTGTATGTTGTAGATGGAACACCAGTTGATCAATCTTTTATTAACAACCTCAATCCCTCAGATATTCAGAGTTTTTCTGTTTTAAAGGATGCAGCTACTGTTTCTAAGTATGGATCCAGGGGTGCAAATGGTGTAGTAGTTATTACTACAAAACAAGGTAGATCAGGCGAGGCGAGAATTGTTTTTAGGTCTTCATTGGGAAGTGGTTCTAAAATTGATGATTTGAATTTTGAAATGATGGATGCTGCACAAAAACTTGAGTATGAGAGACAATTGGCAGAACTAGGCGTGACTGATGCACAAAGTTTGCCCGGATTCACGGCGAACCCTGACCAATTGGAATTATTAAGATCTTATGATACAGATTGGCAGCAAGAACTTCTTAGGAATTCTTACATTCAATCCAACTCCCTTTCTATTTCAGGAGGAGATGAGAAATTATCCTATTTCCTTTCTTTAGGCTACGACAAAAATAGTGGTATTATTGATAGGATTGATGGGTTTGAAAGAATTTCAACACGATTAAATACAACATATCAGGCAAAAGATTGGTTAGAAATTGGCGCTAATATTTCCCTTGCCCGTAGTACTACAGATTTGCCCAGGGATAGAAACAACGTTCAGAATCCTTTTGTTGCAATGTACAGTTATAATCCTTATGAGCCTTTATATTCAAGAGATGCTCAGGGTGACATTGTCAGGGAGGATGATGGCTCTCCTGTTTTTAATCCAACTACTCAGGGGTTTCCTATTGCACGTGCATTACAAACTGAACCTGAAGATAACAGGAACTTTTTAATTCTTGGTAGTCTTCACGCGGATATTCAGCTCAGCGATAAATTTTCGAATAGGTTTACAGTTGGAGCTACCAGTAACAGGTACAATAGAACCACTCGGTCAATTGCGGGGGGTGTTCTTAATAGTATTGTGGGTAATGCTGATTTTCCTGGATCTCAGACGGATAATTATGAGTTAGATTTTCAATATAACGTAAATAACTTATTTACATATGCTGATAGCTTTGATGATGTACATAATTTAAGTGCGAGTTTCCTCTTGGAATATAATGAAAACATCTATACCGATCTTTTTGCTTCCAGTAGAGGTTTTCCTTCCCCAAACATCCCATATCAGGAAGTTGCTGCAGAAGCTACTTCAGCTGGTAGTGAGGAAGAGAGAAATATTCTCTTTTCTCAGGGTCTGTTTGTTGACTATAATTTTGACAGTAAGTATATCCTATCGGGATCTATTAGAAGAGATGGTTCTTCAAGATTTGGGCCTGATAATAAATATGGGTATTTTTATAGTGGGAGTGCAGCATGGAATATTGCCAATGAAGACTTTATGGAAGGCTCCGTATTTGGTGATTTAAAATTAAGGGCTTCTTATGGTACTGCAGGTAACCAGAATATTGGAGACTTTAATTTCTTGAACTTACTGCAATTTAACACTTATAATGGATCAACTACTGCTATTCCTATTGGAGTAGGTAACCCAAATATTCAATGGGAATCTCAGGCAATATTGGATATAGGTGTGGAGTACTCTATTTTTAATAACAGGATTTCTGGTGTAGTTGATTACTTCAAAAAATCTTCCCAGGATTTATTGCTAAACAGACCAATTTCCCAAACTGTGGGTGATGAAAATAACTCTATATTAAGTAATATCGGGGAAATTCAGAATAGTGGTGTAGAGGTTTCTTTAAATGTTAATGTCATTAGAAACGCCAATATCACCTGGACTGTTGGAGGTAATGCAGCCTTCCTGGATAATGAAGTGAAAGAGCTTGTAAATGGAGAAGATATTATTAATGGAACAACTATATTGCGTGAAGGAGAAGAAATAAATACATTTTATTTACCGCGTTATGCAGGGGTGAATCCAGCTAATGGGCAGCCACTATTTTTGGATAGCGATGGTAATCTTACAAGTGAGTATAGTGATTCATACCAGACTATAATAGATGGTAAATCACCCCAGGCTGATTTTGAAGGCGGTTTCTTTACATCAATTAAATATAAAGGTTTTGGATTGAGGGGAGATTTTGTATTTAAAAAAGGAAATTATGTTCTTAATTATCAAAAATCTGATGGTGTAGCTATAAGTAATGTTAATCAGAACTTATATGTAGAAGCATTTAATTATTGGAAAGAGCCAGGAGACCAGAATGTGCTTCCAAGTCCATTATATCAGGCTAATGCAGATCAAACCACAACAAGATTTTTAGAAAGTGGTGATTATATGAGGTTGCGTAATCTTACTATAGATTATAATATACCATCTGGTTTTGCAGAAAGAATGGGTATTGATACTTTCCGCATATTTGCAACAGGTCAGAACTTGCTAACCTTCACTAATTTTACCGGCGACCCTGAAATCGGAATCGGATCAGAAGAGACTATTGCGCCTGAAGATGAAGGTTTTGTTGCTGGTGAATTTTCATTATATAGCTATCCTCAAACCAAATCTTATACAGTAGGATTTGAAATAGGATTTTAATCAAAAAAATAGAATCAGAATATGAAAAACTATATCAAATTTTTATCACTTTCATTTATATCACTTGTGCTTTTTAGTTGCGATGATGAGATAAATGATTTGGAACCTTTTACAGAAGGAAATCCGGAAACATTTTTCAATAGTGAGGCTTCTTTCCAAAATGGTGTAGATGGTGTTTACAGTCAATTATTTAACTATTATGCTTCAACTACAGAATATAATGCAGAAGCAGGATACCAGACCATTCCTGATATCTTAGCCGATAATGTTATTTTGGCAACAACTGGCCGTAGATCCAACGAAGTTTATTATGATTGGCAGTATGTTCCTAATACAGGGGGAGCGATCTCTCTTTACTGGAGTGAAGCTTATGAAGCTGTTAATGCTGCAAATTTAATTATCGGTCAAATTAATAACCTTCCTGAAGGAGATGTGAAAGATAATATTCTTGGACAGGCTTTGGCAGCCCGGGCTTTCGCTCATTTTGATCTAGTGCGGATATATGCTAAAATTCCTACGCAAAGTGAAGATGCAAATTCTTCCCTTGGGGTGGTATATGTAAAAGTTGAAGACGGCGATACCGGGGATCCTTATGCAGAACCGGCCAGAGAAACAGTAGAAAGTAATTATGCTGAAATTATAAGTGATCTGGAAAGGGCGGCAGAATTAATTGGTGCCAGTAATGGAGAAGGTAGGCTAGATAGAGATGCGGTTTACGCGATTCTTTCTAGAGTGTACCTTTATAACGGGGATTATCAAAATGTAATTGACGCCGCAAATGAAGTTTCTGAGCCAATAGCAACTGCCGAGGAACTTCCCGGGGTCTATACAGATGCTACCAATACTGGAGTTATAGTAGAATGGTCAGTCAATACATCATCGGAAAGTACTTTTAGTAATATAGGGGTTGCTTACAGCCAAACAACTGGTGAAACTGTAAGATCAGAATATGTGGCTGATTATGAATTTATTAATAGTGTAGATACTAGTGATGTCCGTCATGATGTCTTAACTTATGTAGGGGTAAATTCAGGAAATCAATACAATGCGGTAAAGAAGTTTTTAGGAGAAGAGGGACAGAATAATGGCCTTGTAGATGTTAAAGTTTTGCGTGCTGCTGAAGTTGTTTTAAACAAATCTGAAGCTCAATACCGTCTTGGTATGGAAACTGAGGCGCTCGAAACTCTTAACGAGCTTCGGGATAAAAGATTGGATTCCTATGAAGGGGGAGAAGCTGGAGAGGAGTTACTAAATACTATTTTAAGCCAAAGAAGAATTGAATTAGCCTTTGAAGGACATAGGTTTTTCGATATTAAAAGAATGGGTGACGCTATTGTTAGATCAAATAATGGAGATATACTTGATGGATCTGGAACGCCTCCACAAGAACTTACTCTTCCCGCAGGGAATTTTAGATTTCAATTCCCAATTCCTCAGGCAGAGATTAATGCAAACTCTAATATAGAGCAAAATCCTGGATACTAATCAAAATAAAATTTGAATTATGAAAAATATAATTAATAAGATTGGTATTCTCATAGTAAGTACTATGGCGCTGGTCTCCTGTGAGGAGAATGAGATACCTACAATTGGTGATGACTATCCGGTTCTAGCTCAATTTTCTACTTCATCCGTGACCTTGGCTACGCCCGAGGAAGGAGCTTCTGTAGAGGTTGATGTGGTTGTAACCAATACAGCATCTACAGAAAGAAGTGTAAATGTAGAAATAGATCCGGAATCTACTGCGTCTGCTGATCAGTATAATGTTGGTGATTTGGTAATACCTGCGGGCTCATATACTGGAACACTAACTATTTCAGGCAACTTTGCGGCTATCCCGGAAAGTGGAAGTTCATATTTAATTCTTAACCTTACAGATGTTGACGGCAATGAGACTCTTGTAGATAACGGGACACTTAATGTTGAACTTTTTAGGAGATGTTCAATTACTTTGGAGGAACTTGTCGGAACCTGGTCGGGAACTGATATTTGGGGCTATCCCACTGAATTTACTACCTATATAGAAGATGGTGAATTGATGATGACCGGAGGCCTCGTTTATGGATGGCTTAATGATGCATGGGGGGAACCTATTGTAGATGAGTCACTAGTAAGACTTGAAGTAGATCTTGAATCATTTGAAGTAACTATTCCCGAACAGTATTATGTATCCACCATATATGAGGGTGATCCTCAGCCGGATTATAATCTTAAAGGGTCAGGTGAAATAGTAAATTCTTGTGAGAAAATCATGGAAATTTCTCCTGTTTTAGTTCAACCCGGATTGGCTGGAACTTTGGACGGAAGCGCATATGGTGATGCCTTTTTTGTTAGAGTTAATATGACAGGTTCAGCCGGGGAAGATGCCGGTGATGATGATTCTTCTGATGAAGGAGACGATTCAGCAGGAGACGATTCAGCTGAATAATCAATTTTATAGGAATTCTTCCAAAACCACCCCTCGGGGTGGTTTTTTTGTTTCTGCCAATTTCTGGCTCATTTCATATAATATTTTACTTTTGTTGAAGTTTAATAGAAATGATGAAAAACAATCTGCTTGTAGTTTTCTTTAGCCTCTTCACTTTCCATGTTATTGCCCAACAAGAAGAAGGATCGCTACAGCCATCCGGCCAATCTTCCGAAGAAACCACAGTTCCGGATAGTCTTGCCAAAGCTCCCATTCAGGATTATAAAATCATTTCCCATGAAAATGATACCACTTTTGTAGATACCTCGTTAACCATCCAAAAAGATTATAGGTTCAACTATCTTCGAAAAGACAATTTTGAACTCTTACCTTTTAACAATACAGGTCAGCCATACACTAAATTAAGCTATAATCCAGAATTTGATCAAATCACGCCCGATTTCGGGGCGCAGGCCAGGCATTTTCATTTTTTTGAAGTGGAAGATATATCATATTACAGGGTACCCACTCCTTTAACCGAATTATATTTTAAAACTGTTCCTGAACAGGGGCAGCAGCTGGATGCCTTTTTTACCGTTAATACTTCAGATAATTTTAATTTTTCAGTAGCCTATAATGGGGTGCGTGCACTTGGGAAATACCAGCATTATCTAACCAGTACAGGAATATTTCGAACTACGGCAAATTATCATACTGCCAATAAAAAATACCAGTTGCGTAGTCATTTTATAACGCATAATCTTACTAACGAAGAAAATGGCGGATTAACAGACCAGGCGCTGGCACAATACATTGCTGAAGAAGAAGAATTTGAAGATCGTTCCCTGCTGGATGTACGGTTTGAAAATGCCGAAAATACACTACATGGTAAAAGATTCTATCTTGAGCATGAATATTTCCTCACCAATCCTTTAACCGATAGTCTTAACAGCCTTTCGGTGGGACATGTTTTTAATTATAATTATAAAAAGTACACTTACAATCAGGCTCAGGCAGTGCCGGATGTATTTGGAGAATCATTTGAAAGTTCCGGTTTGAAAGATCAGGTGCGGCTAGAAGAAGTTTATAATGAAGCCAATGTGACTTTTAAAAATAACATTTTAGGGAAATTAGTAGCAAAAGCAGGATATGAGCATTTTAATTATGGATATAATTCCGTGTATGTATTGGAAAACGATCAGGTGATTACCAATAAACTTACCGGTGGAGTGGTGTCCATAGGAGGAGAATATCAAAAAAATATTGGTGGTTTTAATCTGGATGCCGAGGCCTCTCTTAATTTGGCCGGTGAATTTTCCGGAAATTATTTAAAGGCAACAGCATCCTATGCTTTAGATGAAGATAACCAAATAGAATTTGGACTTAACCAGAGCAGCAAAGTGCCAAATTATAATTTTTTGCTTTACCAGAGCGACTACTTGAATTATAATTGGCAAAACAACTACGATAATGTGAATTCACAAAACCTGCATTTCCGGCTGGATTCAGAAAAATTATTTGATGCCGAATTTAATCTAACTCAGATTCAGAATTATACCTTTTTTGGTCTTGCCGAAGAAATTAATCAGGTAAAACCCTTCCAGTATAGTGATCAGGTGCGTTATTATAAGGTAAAGGCAGAGCGGGAGTTTAATCTTGGAGTTTTTGGAATGCACCATACCCTTATGTATCAAAATGTGGTAAACGGAGCAGAGGTTTTAAAACTTCCTGATTTTGTTACCAGAAATTCATTTTATTATAATGATCACTGGTTTGATAAAGCGCTGTATCTGCAAACCGGTTTTACTTTTAAATATTTCTCTCCTTATGAGATAAATGGATATGACCCTGTTTTAGCCGAATTTTACGTACAGCAGGAGCAGGAATTGGGTGGTTATCCCATTCTCGATTTCTTTTTTAACGGAAAAGTGAGGCAGACAAGGGTCTTTTTTAAACTGGAAAACTTAAACTCTCTTATTACCGGAAATAATAATTTTGCGGCCCCCCGTTATCCTTATACAGATTTTCTGGTGCGTTTCGGGCTCGTTTGGAACTTCTTCATATAATTATCTGGATAACTTACGATTTCTATAATTGGTTTTTTTTTAGAATTCCTGGAAAGATGAGGAATAAACTGGTTTTCTTTCCAGTGTACAGGTTTTGATTATATTATAGTAAATTTTTTATTGGCGTTTCCCCTCCTTAAAAGGTCGGGGCCGGGCTATTCGCTATATCTTATAGCGGTTTTCGGGGTAAGGGGGGAGAGTAATAACATGGGTCGGCCGATAATTGTCAAAATCGTAGTCCTATCAACCGCTATAAGGATGCCGCTGCTATCCCTAACGCAGAAGAGTGGAAAGTAAAAAGTTTCTAAGTTTAAAAAAAGCTGCGAAAATCAGCGCTATCTGCTGGAGATCTTCTGAATCAGGAAACAGGAGACAAGAACAACGGTATTGTAAAAGAGGAAGGTGAGGGTGAGAATCCTTTTTTATTTTTTTATAACAAAGACCTGCAAGGTTTCAGAAACCTTGTGGGTCTGGTCTCGAAAATTGCCAAATTGGACTATGTTTTAAGGATAATTCTTGGGCTGTTATCCTAAAGCAAAAAAAATTTGAGATGTAAAAATGTTCATTTCAAGGCATTAGCGCTGCTTCTTAAAATAATCCCA